>CALEGA010000036.1 GCA_937876715.1 uncultured Candidatus Saccharibacteria bacterium | reverse complement strand
CTGGGGAATTTGTTCCGCGATTTACTCGACGTGACGAAACTGGACGACAAACGCATTCATGCGCACATGGTGCCGCTGGAGTTGACTGGCTTCGTGAAAAAGTTTTCCGACGAGTACATTCCGAAGTTCAAGGAGAAAAATCTTAACTATAGCTTTGGCGCCGATTCTATGAAGAGTCAGCGTTTTGCTGGCGGCAAGTCGATTGAGCAGGTAGTGTATACCTTTGCCGATGTAGATTTCTTAGGCGAGATTTTAGCAAACTTGATAGAAAACGCCATCAAATACACACCAGAAGGCGGGGCAGTATGGGTGAACGTGCAGGGAGATGGCGATAGGGCGCTAATTAACGTGACTGATACCGGCATCGGGATTGCGGCCGAAGATTTGCAACATATTTTCCAAAAGTTTTACCGCGCGGACAATTCGCAGACGCGCACGGTGGGCGGGACCGGCCTAGGGCTTTATCTTGTAAAAGCGCGCGTGGAAGCGATGGCTGGACGAGTTTGGGCGGAGAGCGCGTTTGGCGAGGGCTCGACATTTTATGTTTCCCTGCCGCGGTTGACGTCAGAAGAGTTTGAGAAGAGGCAAATTGCCGAGCAGAATCAGAAAGCAGTGCAGGCGTTTGCAGAGCAAGATATGACGAAGAATGCGACGCAGACGACCGTGGGCGCGCCAGTAGCGACAGCGCCGAGCTTTGACCCGTCGGTTTTGGCTTCGACGCAAGCAGCACCAGCCGTTACAACAGTACCCGTTGCACCAGCGGCACCGGTGGCTGCTGCACCAGCAGCGAACGTACCGCCGATGGTAGTGCCGAATTCAATGATGCAACAGGCGCAGGCACCGGTTTATCAACAACCGGTGATGCCGACGGTGGGAGCGGCACCGACCTTGCAGCCAACGCAACCCGTACAACAACCAGTAGCGCAACAGCCAGTAGCGCAACCTGTGGTAGCGCCAATGCCGCCAGCGCCACCTATGCAAAATACTCAAAATATAATACAATAAATATAATATAGAGGAAGGAAGAAGATATGACAAAAATTATGGTGGTCGAAGATGACCAAAGCTTGAGAGAGATATATTCGATTCGTTTAACCGCGGAGGGGTACGAAGTGGTTTCGGCGGGGGACGGCGAAGAGGCGCTCGCGCTTGCCGTGAAAGAGAGACCGGATCTCGTACTTTCGGACGTAATGATGCCGAAGATTTCTGGGTTTGATATGCTCGATATTTTGCGGTCAACGCCGGAGACGAAAGATATTAAAGTGATTATGATGACCGCGCTGTCATCTGACGACCAGCGAAAGCGAGGCGAGAACCTTGGCGCGGATAAGTATTTAGTGAAGAGCCAAGTCGGAATTGAAGATGTGATTGCTGCCGTGCACGAAGTGCTTGGCGGTGCGGCGGGAGCGCCGGTGCAAAATATGCCACCAGTACCGCCAGCTGTGCCTGCCGACCAACAAATGAGCGTGCCAATGCCAGTGGTAGCGCCAGATGAGCCAGCGCCCGTCGCTACGCCCGCACCAGCGGCACCTGCTGCTCCAGCACCCGCACCTGCGCCTGAAGCGCCAGTAGCTCCAGTGCCGGTTCCCGAAGCACCGGCTCAGCCTGCGCCAGCGGCACCGGTCGCACCAGCTGTGCCACCAGTTCCCGAGGCAGCGCCGGCACCGGAAATGCCAGCTCAACCAGTACCCGCACCAGCGCCAGTTGCGCCAGAACCAGCTCCGACAACCGTCGCACCGGCGCCGCAACCCGTAGTTCCACAAGGAGAACCAAATGTCCAACCAGCAGCACCCGTTGTCCCAGAGCAGCCAGCTCCCGTCGCGCCCGCAGCTCCAGCCGCTCCGGCTCAATAAATTTCTCGCCGAAAGGCTTGGGATTTCTCGTCGCGAAGCAGACGATTTGATTGCGGATGGGAAAATTTCGGTAGATGATAAAGTCGCCGTGCTCGGAACGCGGATCGACGCTTCGTCGCGCGTGAAGCTTGGTGATGAAGAAGTGGCGTTTGAGAATAATTATGTTTATCTTATGATGAATAAGCCGGTCGGATATGTTTGTTCGCGGAAGCGACAGGGGGAGACGCCGACGATTTATGAGCTTTTGCCGGAAAAATATCAGAAGTTGAAGACAGTTGGACGGCTCGACAAAGATTCGTCGGGCTTGATTTTGTTCACGAATGATGGTGATTTTGCTTACCAAATGACGCATCCGAAGTTTGTGAAGACGAAAGTTTATCACGTTGAATTGAATCGCGAGCTGGAACCGTTGCATCAGCAGATGATTGCGGATTTTGGCGTGCAACTGCCGGACGGCGTGTCGAAACTTGGTTTGACGCGGCTGCGCGAAACCGACCGGCGAGGGTTTGAAGTGGAGATGCACGAGGGGCGAAATCGACAGATTCGGCGGACGTTTAGCGCGCTTGGCTATGAGGTTAAGAAGCTGCATCGGGTGAGTTTTGGGAAGTACAATTTAGGGGAGTTGAAAAAAGGCTGTTTTACAGAGGTAGAAGCGTAATTTTTGCGCGGGTTGCGACCGCGCTTTAATAAGCTTTAGATATGGTTGTTTTTAGTGGCTTAGAAGTTTCGAAAGTTTGGCTTTGAGGCCGGTCTTGTCGGGGGAGGCAAGGAGAGTGTCAACGGCGACGCGCAGCAAACCAAGACAGACGACGAACGAAGCGTCGAGTTTTTCGGTGTCTTCTTCCGGCATAATAAAGTCAGGGAGGGAGGACGGGTCGAGGAGATGAATGAGCGGGCGCTTAGAGAACGGCAAGTCTCGATACCAATCGGAGAGGGCGAGGGTTTCTTGGAGAGTGACGAGGTTGCTGCTGCCGCCGGAGAGGAAGATGTCGGCGGGGAGAGGTTCGATGTTTTTAAATTCCTCGAGGGCGAGCGAGGCGCCGGCAAGCCAGACGGAGAGGCTGCGTTCGATGGCGGCGGAAGCCTTGGTGATGGTGGAGTCGGAGAGTTTCGAGTCGTCGTCGAGGTTGAGCTTGAGAAGTTCGGCGCGCTTGGGCGTGAGGCTGAGGGATTCGGAAAGTTGGCGGGTGAAAGAGTTGCCGCCGATGTTGAACATTTTAGTACCGCAGATGTCGCCCGAATCGACGACGGCGATGCCAGTTTTGCCGGCGCCGACATCAATCAAAACGGCAGAGAAATCGACGTCAACATCGTCGCCGAGGCAGGCGCGTGAAACGGCGAAAGGCTCGACGACAAGCGTCAAAAGTTCGAGTTCGAGTTCGGCGCAGACTTTTTCGGCAGCGGAAACAACGACGTTGGGCGCGAAAGCGGTGTAATACTCGATCAAAACTTCGGCACCGCGGAAGCCAACGGGGTTATTGATGCGGTAGCCGTCGATTGAGATGGAGACGACGGCGGAGTTGATGAGGTTTAAGTCAACTTCGGGATTGTCGGTCTCGAGGGAGAGTTCGGCTTTAAGTTTTTCGAGGTTGCGTTTTTCGATTTTCTTTAATAATTCTTCAAGCTCGGCGTTAGTGATGGGTTTATTCGGCGTGTCGCGGCGGTAGCGGATGGTGGAGGTTTTGCTTTTGATTTGTTCGCCGGAGACGCCAATGACGACGGCGCTGGCGCGTTCGCCGGTTTGTGCTTCGAGTTTAGCGAGCGCCTTTTCGCAAGAGGCGACGACGCCTTGGATGTCAGCGATGCGACCGTCTTTGATGTTGCCTGGAGATTCGGGCGCTTTGGCGGAGCCGAGGATTTTTAACCTGCCGGAGGGGAGGGTCTTTTTGAACTTGAGTGCCTTATCGGGCTTATCTTTGTCAACGGGTTGAGCGAGGACGCACTTAACAAAGCTCGTGCCAATATCTAAGGCGAGGAGCGTGGATTTTTGCTCGGTTTTTTCGGAGCTTTCGGGTAATTTCGGAAGCTTGTTCAAAAAGCTCATGCCATTATTATAGCACGAGCTTTTAGATTACTCAAGAATTGCCTTGATGCGGCGAACGCCGGCGGAGCTGGATTCTTCTTTTTGGATTTTGAAGTGACCGAGGACGCCGGTATGTTCGACATGAGGACCGCCGCAAACTTCGCGGGAGATAGGGTTGTCGAAGTCGCCGATAGTATAGACTTTGAGTTTTTCAGGGTATTTATCCCAGAATTGACCGTGGGCTTTCAGAGTGTTTTTAGCGTATGCTTTGTCATATTCGGCGAAGACGATGGGGAGGTCGGCTTTGATCCACGCGTTCACTTGGTCTTCTACGGTTTTAATCTCTTCGGGCGTGAGTTTATGGTCACAGTTGAAGTCGAAGCGCATACGGTCCGCCGTGATGTTGCTACCTTTTTGGCAGATGTCGCTCGCAATATGTTTTTGGAGAGCGGCGAGACAGAGGTGGGTGGCAGTGTGGTATTTAGTGGTTTGTTCGCCGTGGTCTTCGAGACCGCCTTTAAACATACCTTTCGAGGCGGTTTTGCTGCGTTCGCGTTGTTCCTCTAATGCCTTGTCGAATTCTTCTTTGTAATGGTCGGAAAGTTTGAGATTTTGGCGGAAGATTTCTTCGATGGAGATTTCATAGGGGAAGCCGTAGGTGTCTTGGAGTTTGAAGATGTCTTGACCGGTGATGATTTCTTGTTTTCTGACAATTTTTTCAAGCTCTTTCAAGCCCTTATTTAAGGTATGGCGGAAAGCGCGTTCTTCTTTTTCCAAGATTTCGAGGGCGTGGTCGCGGTTAGTGAGGATGCTATCGGGGAGAGAGTTATATTCGCTTTCGATGGGGGAGATGGTTTCTTTGAGGAAGTCTTGGGCGATGCCGAGGTCGAGTGCTTTCAGGATAGCACGGCGAATGAGACGACGCAAAGCGTACCCCTGAGCCTTGTTGGATGGGCTTAAACCTTGGGCGGCGAGGAGATAAGCGCCGCGGAGGTGGTCGCAGATAATGCGCATTTCGTCGGTGTTGTTTTCGTAAGATTTGCCGGAGAGTTCTTCGAGCTTTTTGATAATGGGCTGCATAAGCGAGATTTTGAAGACGTCAAAGCTGCCCATTTGCGCCGCGCAGAGGCGTTCGAGACCGCCGCCGAAATCGACGTTTTTATGTTCGAGCTCAGAGAAGCTGCCGTCTTCGTTGCGGCGATACTGCATAAAGACTTGGTTGCCGATTTCCATAAAGCGAGCGCCGTCGGAGGCGGGGTGGGACTTGCCGAATTTGGCGACATCTTGTTTATCTTCGCCGAAGTCGTAGAAGACTTCAGAATCAGGACCGCAGGGGTCGCCGATTGGCGTAGTTTCGATACCGCCACCGCGAGACCACCAGTTTTCTTTGTCGTTGTAGAAGAAAATGCGTTCGCCTGGCTTAATTCCCCGTTTGTCGCCGTTTTCAGCAGTGTCGAGATCGACGATTTTTGCTTCGACGCCGGCTTTTTCGAAGACGGATTGCCAGATTTTTGCCGCTTCTTCGTCCTTCGGGATGCCGTATTTTTCAGAGCCAATGAAGCAGGTGACGAAGATTTTTTCAGGGTCAAGACCGATCACTTTGGTCAAAAATTCGAAGTAGTTTTCGATTTGTTCTTTTTTGAAGTAGTCGCCGAGCGACCAGTTGCCGAGCATTTCGAAAACAGTGGTGTGGCGCGGGTCGCCGACGTCCTCGATGTCTTGAAGCCGGAGGCAAGGTTGGGAGTCCGTCAATCTGGTGCCGTCGGGGTGCTTTTCGCCCAATAAATAGCGAAGGAGAGGTTGCATACCGGAGCCGGTAAAGAGGGTGGTGGGGTCGTTTTCCAGCACGAGCGGAGCGGGAGCGATGACTTTGTGTCCCTTAGATTCTTGAAATTCTAAAAATTTTTGACGGATTTCGCTTGCATTCATAGTTCATAATTATACCATATTTTAGGTGTTTGAGGACAAAAACTGTACCTCTGTTAGATTTGCGTAAGACTTGATTTTTCTTATGGTTTGTGATATAATGTGGGCATGTTCCTTAAAATTGATGTGAGGTGAAAAAAATGGCGAACTACGAAACCCTGATTCCTGTTTCCCTTTACAACAAGTGTATCCCCACCGGTGGAAAGTACGATTTTCTTTACATCGGACGCAGAAGTGTCGAGAAACTGCGCGACTATTGGTTGGCGGACGCCGAAGAGCGTACCAAGCGTGGGCTGATGTCGGATTCATTCGAAGAAAGAATGGTGCTGACGACAGAGGCGCAGTATTGCCGCGGACGTGCGGTAATCCTGAACGATTTGGCGATGGACGCCGAAGACAAGCCGTCAATCTTCCGCGAATTACCGACCCAGGCCGGCAGCCGCATTACCTGTGCCCTGCCGTGGTCAAGTGGCGTTTATGCCGATTGCGTGTTGATGGGAGCGGCTAGAGACAAGGATGGAGCGCTGGTATATGAAGTGCGAGTGATCGACAAGCGCCCGCGGTTTAAGAAGCTGACGCAAGCGATTCGCTTTTATCCCAGCCTTGTTTCGGTGATTCCGACCGATGATTGGCGCTATCTGAAGCACCATCCGAATTTCCTCAAGCTTTATCTTTCTGTTTGTGCGACTTCGCCGAGCGAAGAGAAAAGAGCCGAAGAAGCATTGGTTGCTGCGAGTTAATCCCCCCTTACGTCAAACCCCCTGATTTAGTCAGGGGGTGTTTTTTATTGGCTTATTGTGCGTGGTCGTGATCAATTACCTGCGTCGCGTAAGATTTGAGCGATGTCATAAAACGTACCATCATTTTTAACGGCGAGCGTAGTGACATGGCCGCCTGGCATATCGGCATAACTTACGCTTGCCATCTGCAATTTGACGACGCCATCAACGCCGTCAATTTTTCCGTAAGAACGAACATCGTTGTTTGTTAGCGCGCGAATAAAAGGCATATATTCGACCGTTCCGTCTTTCATTAAAAAGAACAGTGATTCCCCTCCACTCATTTGTCCCCACCCGCCGAAGTACACATCAGCCACTTCCTTGTCAAAAGTAATTGTATTATTGCCTCGAATCGGGTCATAGGTGACATTGTTCGTCTCTAGATATTCTTTATTGGGCGACGTAAAAGTGACTGTTTTCGAATCGTTACCGATCACGAGCCAACCAGCAAGTGTTTGGTGAGCGGCATTGCTGAAAACATAATTATAGTCACCGCCGTTGATGAGGCCGTTCTGCTTGATGACGATAGGCAAGACATTGCCGACATCTGAGCGGACGGCGGATTTGGCTTCTTCGGGGACTTCAGTGCCAGAAGCTTCAAGTTCTTTAACGTAGTTTTGGAGGACGGAGTATTTTTGTTTGAGGTTTGAGAGTTCGGATTCTAGCTCAGTATTAGCGGTATTTTCCGTTGGTTTTTCTTCTGGTTTTTTGAAGAAAAAGCCATAGACACCAAAGCCGATGCCAGCGAGGGCGAGGATCGAGATTAAGACGAGGGCGATTTTAGAGCCTTTGCCGGATTTTTCTGGTTTAGGTTTTTCTGGTTTTAGTGGTTCTGACCCATGTTCCGTGGGTGATTGAAGCGCGGGGTCGGTTTGCGCAATTTTTGCTTTATCTTCTTCCATTTTTTTCCTTTTATTGTTAATGTTTAAAGGGTTCTTTGAGATATTCGTTAGGTATGCGATAGATAGGAAGGTTGGTCGATTGTTCGAACTGCGCCCAATATTCGTTGGAGCTATTGCTCTTAATACCGTAGTTAATATCGCCGCCGTTAAAGCGGTAACCAAAGTTGTGGTGAGACTTTTCAACATCAGAATAGTCGATATGTTGACAATAACCGTTTTGATAACGACAAATCGTGGAGTAAAAATGCTCTTTCAAATAATCTTCCCAGCCAGAGCCTTCGACGAAGATTTCCGAAGGTTCGGCATAGATTTTGTTTGATTCGTCAATTACGGCGTTGACGCCTCTAATATCATTATTGGTGTCAATTTTAGCAATTTCGTTAGGGTCGAAGCGACCAGTACGAGCAGGTTGAAACGGCGTGCCGTAAAATGCGTTTTGAGTTTTGCCGTCAATAATTGCCTTGCGATAAGTAGTTTTATAATAATTTTCATCGCAAGATTCGGCGACCACATTAGCAGAGGCGATGTAATAATTATATTTTAGCCCGCTACTGCCAGCACGATAAACGTCCGTAAGGAGAGCGAAATTATAGAATTTGCCGCTTTGATTTGCGAGAGCGAGAAGTTGATTTTTGATGTAGTCTTGATATTTAGCATTTTTGTTAGGGAAATCATTGGAATAAGTGAGGGTTTCCAAGAGATAGTTATTGGATTCGATAATCGTGCGTTTAGTTTCACTATAATCGGTGAGCGAAGTATCGTTGTAGGTATAGAAAATGTGCTTAGCGCCGAGAGAATTGTTTTCAAAGAGCGAATCGTTGGTTTTATAATCGCGGTAAAAGGCGAGATATTTGGCGTTATCACCAGCTTCGGATTTAACGATGGCGGTTCCGTCTTCGTAGATAAATGCGGGCCCGTAGGCATTTAGATAAAATTGTTTGTCACCGGTGAGATATTTTTTAGCTTTTTCAAGTGAATAGCTTTCCATGTCGTTAAATGCGGCGTCGATTTCGGCGATTTCGGCGCGATATTTCTCAATAGCTTTACGGTCGTCTTCTGCCGTATGCTTATCAGTGTAATATTCGGGGTGTTCAAGATTCCACTCAGCATAGCTAATATTTTGGTCGAGGTATTTACGACGGAATTGAAGATTTGAGGAGAGACCGTCGTAAAAGGCTTTGTGGAGGTATTGGGTCGGATCGTAATTTTTGATGAAGATGTCATCAAACGAGAGTTCGTTGCCGGTGTTAAGGTCAAAAGTAATGCCAAAAGTCTTCGTGATAGAAGTATCTTCGGCGGAGTAATAGGAAAAGCTAAAAGACAAAACGTTGTTGAGACTTGCCCCTACGTTTAGGCGAGGTTTCTGATAACTTTCTTTGCCGGCGAGCGGCACAAGCGCGTCAACAACGGAGAGGATACGCTGATTGATTTTGTCTTCAACGGTTCTGTTTTTGAGTCCGCGGACGCGATAAACATAATAATATGGTGAGCTATAATCGTCGTCGGCGACCATACGTTCAAGGTAGATTGAGTTAGCATCGTAGTAGCCGTAGTAGTCGATGTCGACGTAATCGAGGTCTTTGTCGGCTTGGTCGTCGACCCATTTAAATTCGGCGACGACGGGAGCGAGATGCTCGGTTTCTTCGGCGGGTTTTAAAATGAAAGCAAGGGCAACGGCGGCGCTGACTAAAACTAGCCATGCGGAGACGCCGATGATGATTTTGGTCTTTTTGGCGAGTTTTTTCTTGGGTTTTGTTTCTTTCGGCTTGTCTTCGGGCGACTTCTCGGACGTTTCCTCCGTGAAAGCGGCGATGATTTCTGCTTCGGTTGGACTTTCTTCATCTTTCAGCTCTGTGTCTGGTTCGGTAATTGGCTTTTGAGATTTATCTTCGGGCTCGTTATTTGACGGGGACATAACCAGCCTCACTTGCTATGCGTTGACCGCGTTGGGAGAGCATAGCTTTTTTGAGTTTTGCGATGTTTTCATTCGGGTCGTTTTTGCGCGTGACGATGTAATAGGCGGAGAGAATCGGGTAAGTACCATTTTGGATTGTTTCATAGGTCGGAGCGACGCCGTCGATGGCGAGATATTTGAGGTTTTCGTTTTTGTACATCGTGTTAACATAGTAATAGAAGCCATAGCCGATAGCGTCGATGGCGTTGTCGTATGCGGCGACGTAGTCGACGATGCCCGCCATGGAAAGCTGAACTTGCTCTTTGACTGTGGGGATTTTAACTTCTTTGCCTTTTAAAACGAGGTTGTAGAGACCGGTTTGAGAGCCAGAGTTTTGTGGGCGCTGATAGGCGATGATTTCTGCATCATTGCCACCGAGGTCTTTCCAGTTGAGGATTTCGCCCGTGTAGATTTTAACGACGTTGTCGAACGAGATATCAGAAACAGGATTATCTTTGTTGACGAAGAAAGCAAAACCCTCATTAACAACCTTAGTAACCTCAAGTTCAATCCCCTTCTCCTTGGCGAGAGCAAGCTCGTCGTCGCTTGGTTCCGTGACAACAATAAGGTCAGTTTCGTTGTTGATGAGTTTGACGTAGGCGGGGTGAGTGTTGGAATATTCGATATTAAGCTCGGTGGTGGTGTGCTTGGTGAAATCTTTAACAAAAGCATCAGTAAGAGGCTGCGTAGCAAGCGAAGCGTCGATGCGAGGGAGAGTTTGACCAGTGAAGATGGTGTCTGTGGCGTCGGCGAGGAGAGATTTTTCTTCGGCAGAAAGTTCATCAACGACGACGTTTTTATTGGGCTTGATAAGCGCGCTGACAAGGAAGTAGACGCCGACAGCGGAGCCGAGAGCTAAGGCGGTAAATAAAACGGGAAGGAATGAGTGCTTTTTCTTTTTCTCGACGGGTTGTATGGTTTCTTTGGGTACTTCCATTTCTTGCGACTGTTCCGCTTCTTGCGGTTCTTCTGCTGGTAGAGTTTGCTTTTGGTTTTCTTTCATTTATTCGTTCCTGTTTATGCTTTAAATATATTATATATCATTTTATGAGAAAAAGCTCCCCCGAAGAGGAGCTTTTTTAGGAGTTAGAATTTTTTGACGCGGGAGCGGGCGGAGAGGCGGGAGCGGAGACCGAGAGCGATGAACGTAAGGATAGAGATGCCGGCGAGGGTGATGGCGATGTTTGCAACGTTGACGCCACCGTCTTCTTTGGTGAAGAAACCGGTGTTAGGAGTAGTAGGAGTGTCGTCGGCAGATTCTTCGTCGGATTCTTTATCTTCGACTGATTTATAGTATAGATTTATTCCTGCATAGCGAGTAAACGCACCAAAAGTAAATGTTTCATCGTTAAAATGATATTGCCTAGGCTCTAGTCCCGCGAAGCGCGTAGTGTCGATAGAGACTTCGTCGTTCCAAAATGCTTTTGAACTTAACTCGTAGCCATCGATTTCCTCTATGTAGTCTTCCGCAAGAAATTCGTCGCCCATAAGAGCATAAGCGTGACCGCTTCGATCATAGTCTAGTGTGCCGTCTATGTAATAGTTTATAAGAAAATCTCTGAATAAATGGTAAAGCGCAACAAATGTGCCGTTGCTACAAGAGAGTTCGATTGGACTAGAGCTTATAGCGTCTTCGTTTAAGACCGTAACTATGCCCGTTGAACGATCGATTGAAAAATTTTCAGTATCAACTGGTGTGCAAAATTCGCTGTCATATTGCGATTCGGCGTGGAGAAATTTTACCGTCGAGAAATCTATAATAATGTCATCGCCGCGGCGTGTCGGCTGCGCTGGCGTTAAAACCCAAGCACTGTCGGCGATGTTAGTAGGGACTGTTTTATTAGAAAAGAATGTTTCGAGCTTGGTATTGTTGCGCAAATCAATGTATTCGATTGGGTTATAGCTAATAATAAGGGTCTCAAGTTCGGTTAATGCCGAGACATCGATTTCCTCGATTGAATTGCTCGTTAATCGTAAATCGGTAAGACCGATTAGCAATTCAAGCCCATTAACGCTCGTGATGTTTTGATTTTCGCAGCTGAGCTGAGTGATTTTGGCGAGTTCAGGGGCGTAATCGAAATTGTTATCAAACTCATCTAGCTCGTGAAAATATTGACCGGTTGCGTCATGATAAGCATTATAGACACATGTGGCGAAAGCTTCGTCGTCGATGCTAGTGTTGTCCATAAGATGAGTGATGGGTGTGGTGGCGAAAGTATTGGTCGACAATGCGCCGAGGGCGAGAGCGCTGACAAGCGCAATACCGAGGAAAGGTTTAAATTTTTTAATGTGTGGAGACATTGGTTTTCCTTTTTATGTTTAGTTTTTATTTATGACCTTTATATTCCCATTTTACCCCCCCCCCCCGAAAAAGTCAAGTGGGAAAATGTGCGAAAAAGAAAACCCCGCGTGGGATGTACGCGGGGTGAAAATTGTTCTAGCTTGGGGAGGTTAACTGCGGGACTCGTTGATGAAATAATCGTAGAGAAGCTCGAGGTCAGGCTGATCCTTGGGACGGTTCATCTGCTTTTTGAATTCATAAACGTTACGGAGTGTTTCGCAAAGATAATCGTCGATGACCTCGGCGGGGATTTTGTTCATCCCGATAATGACTTCGACATCTTTGGCAAGTTTATAGGTGCCTTTCTTGGTCGGCTTTTTGTTATGAAGTCCGAGTTCGGTGGCGAGGACGTCAGAGATGGCGAGATCGATGTCCGCCGTTTCTTCGCGCAACCCGTGCATAAGCAGGGAGCCGCCAGAGATAATGACGTACTGGTACTTCGGCAAACCAAGTTCGTTCAGCCGTTTCAGAAATTCGCGCTTGTTCATAGTACCCCTCCTTCACTAGAAAAATAAAAATACATCTATCCCCCGCTAGAATATTAAAATTATACCACAATTTGTCTTATTTGACAATACCGCCACCGAGACAGATGTCGCCGGCGTAGAAAACGATGCTTTGACCGGAGGCGATTTTTTTGATTTCTTCGTCAAAATATAAGGTGTCGTTTTTGAAAGTGGCGGGGATGAGTGGAGCGCGGTGGCGGAGGCGAACCATAATTTGTCCGTCTTTCGGCAGATCATTTTTGTCGCGGAAGAAGAGGTTTTCTAGCTCAATTTCCTTAGTCCAGAGGTCGGCGGCGTTTAAGTTTTTAGAGACATAGACGATGTTTTTGTCCAAATCTTTTTTGACGACGTAATAGGGGAGACCGCCGCCGATGTAGAGACCGTGGCGCTGACCGAGAGTGTAGAAGACGGCGCCGTCGTGAACGCCTAAGACTTTTTCCGTTTCTTGTTCGCGGATTTCCCCTGGTTTAAGGTCGATATATTCGCGGAGAAAATCTTTCATTCCGACGTCGCCGACGAAGCAGACGCCCATAGATTCCTTTTTGTAAGCGTTGGCGAGACCGTATTCTGCCGCGAGCTTTTTGACTTCGGGTTTTTTAAGGTCGGCGAGTGGGAAGAGAGTTTTTGCGACCGCTTCCTTGGAAATCCGATAGAGGAAGTAGGTTTGGTCTTTGTTGGTGTCCTTGGCGAGCTTAAGTCTGCCGTTTTCTGACTTGGCGTAGTGACCAGTGGCAATGAAGTCGGCGCCGCGTTTTTGGCATTCTTCGAAGAAAAGTTTGAATTTGATTTCTTCGTTACACATAATGTCGGGGTTCGGGGTTCTGCCCGCCTTAAACTCCTTCAGCATATAATCGACGACTTTTTCTTTGTATTGTTGTTCAAAGTCGAACACTTCAAAGTCGAGGTCGAGCTTGACGGCGACGCGTTTGGCGTCGGCGAGATCTTCTGCCCACGGGCATTTCGTCCCCGGGAGGTCCTTTGACCAGTTTTTCATATAAACGCCGACGACGTGAAAGCCTTGTTCTTTAAGTAAGATTGCCGAGACACTCGAATCGACGCCGCCGGACATACCAAGATAGACAGTTCTAGGCATTTTGGAGCCTTTCGAATTCTTGGTTGACGACTTCGCAGATGATTTTGCCGGCTTGTTTGATGTTTGCTTCGTCATTCAAAACGCCGAGGGAGATGCGCAAGCTGCCTTTGATTTCTTCGTCCGTGAGTCCGATGGCTTTTAAGACGTGTGACGGTTCGCCTTTTGAGGCGGAGCAGGCGGCGCCGGTCGAGAGATAGACTTCGCGTTCCTCGAGTTTGAAGATTAAGCGTTCGGCGTCGAGTCCGGGGAAGCTGAGGGGTAGGAAATTGGCGAGGCGGTGCTTGGGGTTGCCGAGGTAGAGCGGCTCGACCTTGCAGTTTTTAAGTTCAGATTTTAAGTTTTCCACAAATTTGAGGTATTTTTTACGCGCGGCAGATTGGTGACCCTTGACGATTTCTAATGCCGTGGCAAAGCCGACCACACCGGCGACGTTTTCGGTGCCGCTTCGGAGACCGCGTTCTTGTCCGCCGCCGTTGATATATGGTTCGAGTTTAATGCCGTGGGCAACATAGAGCGCGCCGACGCCTTTTGGCCCGCCAACTTTGGCAGCGTTTAAGGTCAAGAGGTCAACGCCGAGGCGGGCGACGTTAATTTCCATCAGGGCGAGACCTTGAGAAGCGTCGGAGTGGAGGAGAAGTGGGGTGGTGATTCCCTTTTGGAGGCGGTTTAAGCGCTCTTCGCGGACGATTTCGGCGATTTCCGCGAGAGGTTGAATGGTGCCGAGTTCGTTGTTGGCGAGGGAGACAGAGAGGAGGACGGTCTCTTCCGTGAGTTTATTTTTAAGGTCTTCTAAATCGATTAAGCCGGTTCGGTCAACCTTGACAGTGGCGTAGTTATATTTTTTGGCGTTTTCAAGGACGGAGGCGTGCTCGGTTTCTAGGACCAAAATTTGCGGATTTTTAAGCGATTTTTGCGCAGATTGCGCACGCGCTCTCATAACGCTATTAACAGAGGTGAAAGCGAGGGCGTTTGCCTCGGTCGCACCACTGGTAATAACCAAATCGTTACCCTTGGCGCCGATGAAGTTTGCGATTTGATTTTTGGCGGTTTCGTAGGCGGCGCGAACTTTGGTTGCGGGGAGATAAGGGCTCGACGGGTTGAAAAAGTCGGTCGTCAAAAACGGGGTGATGGCATTTAAAACTTTTTCCGAGACGGGGGTAGCCGCCGCGTGGTCGAGGTAAATCATACTCTATATTATATAATTATTCTTCTGTTTTTTCAAGTTCTTCAGCGTCAGGTTCGGCGGTTTTTTGATCCGCCGTGCCGAGAGGGAGAAAGACCGATTCGATGTTGTCGGCGAGGTTTTTGACGGTGAAAGTGTCTTCGTCGCGGTCGAGCGAGAAAGTGAAAGTGTCTTCGATGTCATAGAGCCAGTTGGTGGTGATTTTAAGGGTTTGCGTCGCGGATTCACCTTCGCCTTGCTCAAGTGACCAGTTCATATTATAATAGTTGCTTTTATTGGTGGTGATTTCGCCAGAGCCGTCGTCCCTAAACGTCCAAATCACGGTCGGCGCGCCGTCTTTTTCCCACGCGTGAGCAGTCAAGATATCGCGGTCGGTTTTAACGATGACGGGTTCGGTCTTTTTGAAAACGAAGAGGATTAAAACAACCACAATTGCGGCGGCGACGAGGACGGCGCCAGAGATGATGAGCGCAAGTTTTGCCTTTTTCGACAGGTGTTTTTTGGGTTTCGTGCCGGCGACTTGGTCGATTTTGTCGGCAGGATTAGTGGATTCCATACCCTAATTATACCATAAGTTTAATGCGTACAGTATAAGTTAGTTTTGATAAGCTCGAGATATTTATGGGTGGCGGCACGGAAGTTTTGGAGTTCGGCGCCCTCGAGTTTATAGTAGGGGGAGCCGTTCATTTTTTTGAAAACGCCGTCGGGACGAACTTCGTAGCGGAGAGTGATGGCATGTTCGACGCCAGAGTCGAGCCACGATTCGTGCCAAATCCATAGGTTTTTCTTGTGTTCGAAAAATTCGCGCTGGTGACCGGCGGGGATAGGGCCGAAGATGGTGCGCCCAAGCTCGGATTCGAGGTTGATTTTGTCCTCGAGCGTGCGAGTGTGGCGCGGCTTGAAGTTTAATAAAGAATGAGGGAGCGGCATCGGTCAATTTCCTCGGCAATGTTGTTTAATTCGTTGAAGATTTCTTGGTCGCGCAGTTCAACAATGCTCGGCGCTGGCGCCGGAGTCTGGTTCGGGATTTGGAAGGTTGAAGACTTGTCGAACATTTTTACTTGTCCACTCGGCGACTTCCGCCTCCGAGATTTCAAATTTTTTTGCTAACCATTTTGCCACGTCGGCGACGTTGGCTGGTTCGTTTATTTTACCACGATTTGGCGCTGGTGTCAAGAAAGGCGCATCTGTTTCCAAGAGGCAGCGGGAGCGGACGAAGAAGGCGTTGAGCCGTTCGTCTTTTAGAAAATCGAGGTCGGCGAAAGTGACGATGCCGTTGACGCCGATGTAAAGATTGAACACTTCTATTGCCTTGTAAAAGTTTGCCGTGGTGTCAGTGAAAGAGTGGAGGACGCTGGGCTTGAGGCGGGCTTCGAAAGTGGCGTTTTTAATGACAGCGAAGAAGTCGTCGAAAGCGTCGCGGACGTGGAACGAGCAGGGGAGGTCGAACTTTATCGCGAGGTCGAGCATTTCTTCGAGAAGTTTGATTTGTTTGTGGCGGTCGTAACCCGGGTAGTGGTAGTCGAGACCGATTTCGCCGATGCCAACGAGTTTTTGGCTTTTTGGGCAATTTATGGTGTAATTATCGGCGGATTCGGGGTGGATGCCGTA
This sequence comes from uncultured Candidatus Saccharibacteria bacterium, assembly GCA_937876715.1. Lineage (GTDB taxonomy): Bacteria > Patescibacteriota > Saccharimonadia > Saccharimonadales > Saccharimonadaceae > Nanosyncoccus. The sequence continues at coordinate 2,950 of CALEGA010000036.1, read as the reverse complement.
AGTCCAGAAGACGTTGTCGTGTGCTTCGGCGAATTTTTGTGCGCTCAAAGAATCTTCGTGCGAGGTGCCGATGCAGATGATTTGTTTGACGCCGCGAGCGCGGGCGTTTTTGAGCATTTGCTCCGCTTGTTCTTCGGTGAAAAATTCGCGGTCGTGGAGGTGGCAGTGAGAGTCGATTAGATACATATATATTATTATAGCACGCTTGAAAAAGCTCCTCACGAGGAGGAGCTGAGGAAGGGGGAGGCGCTACGGCTGGCGCAATTATACTGCGTCGGGAGGATCCGAAGAACCAGTGACGCAGAAAATCATACGATCGACTTTATCGCGGTCGGGGATAGACCAAGTGTGATAGTTCAGACATAACCGGAAGAACATTGGATGGTGTTGGAAATATTCAAAGTCTTTGGTCAGGAACAGAGTGAATCCGTCGGGCGTATAGTCGATAATGCCGGATTCGAAAGTACCGGTCGGTCGAATCAAGAATCTGGCGTGATGAACGTCGGCGGTTTCGTCGTCGTTCGCGGCGGGCTTGATTTTGGCGATGACGCCGGAGACAAAACGGTCGGGATTTTCTTGGAAGACAGTGACTTGGGAGCCGGATTCAAAGGCAATTTTTTCGAACAGGCGAGGCTTCGAGTCGGCTTCTTCGGCAAGTTTTCTGAGTTCGCGTGCCTTGAAAGCGGAATCTTCGGCGTCTTGTTCGAATTTTTCGCGATTATGGAACGTTACGTTAGGGTCGTTGACTTTGGCGGACATTTTGTCGGCGTGCTGTTTCCAGAACCGAGCGAGAAATTGCAGGTTTTCTTTGCCGAGGTTAATCATATCACGACGGTCTCTCAGTTTTAAGCTTTCAGAATTGACGCTCCAAGGCATAAAATCTTCGAAGTAGTCTCCACGCATTTTTATCACCCCTTTCTGTTATAAAAGTTCAATCGCTTTAAAAAGCGATACAAGTCATATTTCTATTATATCACAAAGTTGATAATATGTAAAGAATGTTAGATACGGTTCTCGCGTTTGCGCTTAATTGGGTCGAGTTGGCGCTTGCGGAGGCGGAGAGATTTAGGGGTGACTTCGAGGAGTTCGTCGTCTAAGAGGAAGTCGAGGCATTGCTCGAGAGAGAGTTGAGTGTAAGGCGTGAGTTGAATGGCGCCGTCAGAGGCGTGGGTGCGCATATTGGTAAGTTGTTTTTCGCGGCAGATATTGAGATCGATGTCTTCTTTTTTGTTAGAGAGACCGACAATCATACCTTGATAAACCGGTACTTGTGGCGGAATGAAGAGGGTGCCACGGGCTTGCGCCATATCAAGGGCGTAAGCAGTGGAGACGCCGGATTCAAAGGCGATGAGGGCGCCGTTGCGTTCGGGTTTATATTTGGACTCGACGGGTTTGTAGCCTTTTGGGATCGAAGACATAATCACGGTGCCTTTGGTGGCAGTGAGGAGGTTGTTGCGGAGACCAATGAGAGCGGCGGTGGTGATTTCGTAAGTGAAGCGAGTGCTGCCGGTGGAAGTGATTTCGGTGCTCTTCAAGTCGGCTTTTCTGATGCCGAGTTCTTGAGAGACGGCGCCGACAAATTCGGAATCGACTTCGATAGTCAAAGATTCGATCGGTTCGGACTTGACGCCGTCGATGTCTTTATAGACGACTTCGGGACGACCGGCTTCGAGTTCATAGCCCTCGCGGCGCATAGTTTCGATGAGAACGGAGAGGTGAAGCTCGCCGCGACCGGAGACTTTATAGCCTAAGCCGTCGGGGACGATTTTAAGGGCGATGTTGGTTTCTAGTTCTCTTTCCAAGCGCTCGGCGATTTGGCGGGAGGTAGTAAATTCACCCTCTTTACCTTTTAAAGGCGAGGTGTTTGGCCCGATGTAGATGCTGAGAGTGGGGGGTTCAAGCTCGATGGTGGGGAGAGCCTCGGGATTATCACCGGTGGCGATAGTGTCGCCGATGTTGGCTTTTTCAATACCAGTAATAGCGACGATGTCGCCGGCGGTAGCTTCTGCGACTTCTTCCTTGCCGAGACCGCGGTAGGTGAAGAGATTTTCGATTTTAGCGTTTGAAGATTGGTCACGACCGAGAAGTTTGACGGTTTGACCTTTTTTAAGTTTGCCACGGAAGATTTTGCCGATGGCGTATTTGCCGAGGTAGTTGTCGGCGGCGAGAGCGGCGACAAGGAGTTGGGCGCCTTTGCCCTCGTTGTCATCGACTTGCGGTGCGGGAATGTCGTTAACGATAGATTCGAAAATGACGTGGAGATCAGAGTCGAGATCAGTGGTTTTGCCGGCGCGACCCTCGCGGGCGATGGCGTAGTAAATCGGATAGTTAAGCTGAGACTCGTCAGTGGCGAGTTCAAGGAACAAATCAGAAATTTCGTCCTTTACCTCTTCGATGCGGGCGGCTGGTTTGTCGATTTTGTTGATGATAACGACAGGTTTGAGCTTGAGGTCAAGAGCCTTTTGGAGGACGAATTTGGTCTGGGGCATCGGGCCTTCTTGGGCGTCGACAATAAGCAGGACGCCGTCGGCCATATTGAGCGTGCGCTCGACTTCGCCGGAGAAATCGGCGTGGCCAGGGGTGTCGATAATGTTGATTTTATAGCCGTCGTAAAAAACCGCGGTTTGCTTGGCCGTGATGGTGATGCCACGTTCGTGTTCTTGGTCGCCGGAGTCCATGATGAGCGTCTGGGACATTTCCGCTTGGTTATCGCGAAAAGTGTGCGATTGTTTCAAAAGCCCGTCGACGAGCGTGGTCTTGCCGTGGTCGACGTGCGCAATGATGGCGACATTTCTGATTTTGTTCTTGTCCATAGTGGACAATTATATCATTTTTTCGCTAAAATCTCAAGGAGGGTGCCGACTTTTTCTTTCCAGGCGGCAACGCGTTCGTCGGTCCAGTATTCGTTTGGATCTTTCAGGCCGAGCGTGTCTTTGGAAGTCTCGTAATC
>CALEGA010000035.1 GCA_937876715.1 uncultured Candidatus Saccharibacteria bacterium | reverse complement strand
ATTGCGGGGGATACGGAACACAAGGATAAGATGGAGAGGAGGGGAGAGAAAGAAACTATGTGTGAATATAAGTATATATTATATACATAGTTCGCAAGCATAAGCACTTTGAGATTAACAGAGACAAACCCCTAATTTTACTCCACTCTCTAAGCCCTGTCAACCCCTCTAACACCCCTTTCCCCCGCAACTTAACAACTTAATCGAAAATTCGCCTCTCGCGCCACAGAAGCGACGCTAGACGGCGAATTTCCCGGTGACGCCTGAGTCTTCAACAGCAATGGACTAGCTTTTATCAACGATTACAAAAAAGGTTTGTGCATAATCGTTGTTCGCTCTTTGGAGTCCTCCTATTCATAAACGGTCGGACAACCGACCATCGAAGACTCAGGCGCCACCGCCTTAAACTCTAACAACTCTCCAGGTCCTAACTGCTTAACGTTGCGCTAAGAAAAAGGCATTGTTAAAATGATGTTATGAAAGTAAAAGAAATAGAAAAAGTTGCGAAGAATAAAAAGGGACATCTAAACAAAAATGGTATCAAGCCTGAACCGAACGAAGAAAAAACTTTCAAATATCTGACGTCATTTGGCTTCGACATAGATCTTATTAAACCCACCAACGCCGACAAAGTTCATAACCCCGATATTTTGATTATGGGAACCATCTGGGAAGTTAAAACCCCGACGAGTTGCAAAGACAATACAATCAAGAATCGTTTTCGCGAAGCATCAAGGCAATCTACAAAAATCATTTTCGACTTACGTTTTATCAGCAAAAACGTTGACGCTGTAGAAAAGAAAATCCTCGATTTATTTAAAAATAACGGGCGTGTCCGTCGCCTTATGATTATAAGAGAGAACGGTAGTCTAATTGACTTTATAAAATAACTATGATAATATGTAAGTAATGGGGGGGACCTGGTTCTTAACTGAGCGAGGCCAACCCCCCATCTTGAACGTCTATAAGGGCAACCTAGCACTCCACTGAGCTAGATTAAGCCCTCTTTTTATTGTCCCTTATTATTTCACTGTGCTATACTATATATTATGAACATCTTAATCCTTGGCTACGGCGTGGAGGGCAAGTCCGTCGAAAACTATTTCAAGCACGACCCCGCCATCTACGAACACACTCAAATCGACATTTTAGACCAATTCAAAAAAGAAGAACTCCTCTTCAAAGACTTTTCAAACTACGACCTCATCTTCCGCACTCCCAGCATCCCGCCCAAATTCATCGAAGCGCCCGAGGAAAAAATCACCAGCGTCACCAAATTCTTCTTCCACCACTGCCCTTGCCCGATCATCGGCGTCACCGGCACCAAAGGCAAAGGCACGACTTGCACAATGACGCGCGACTTAATCCAAGCTATTTTTAATTCCGAAACCCCTCTCAACACCGCCCACCTCGTCGGCAACATCGGCATCCCTGCCCTCGACAAACTCCCCGACCTCAAAGAAAACGACGTCGTTATCTACGAACTCTCCAGTTTCCAACTCTGGGACGCAGACATCTCCCCCGTCATCTCCGTCGTCCTCCGCCTCGAACCCGACCACCTCGACGTCCACGAATCTTTCGCCGAATACCTCGCCGCCAAACAAAACATCGTCAATTTCCAAACCGAAGACGACTTCTGCATCTACTTCAAGGATAACGAGGACACCGTCTCTCTCGCCTCACATAGCAAAGCACGAAAACTCACCTACCCTTACCCCGAGCCGAAACTCCTCGACGAACTCCAAGTCGTCGGCAAGCATAACCGCGAAGATGCCGAAGCGGCACTTCTCGCCACTTTCGCCTACTTTAAGAAATATCGAGACTACGCCAAATCTTTCGACGACTTCCTCCAGGACTACGACGAACCACTCCGAAAAGCTTTACGCGACTTTAAGGCACTCCCCCACCACATCGAACTCGTCCGCGAACTAAACGGCGTCAAATACTACGACGACTCTTTCTCCACCGTCTCACCCGCTCTCCGCGCCTGCCTCGACAGCTTCAAAGACACACCTTTCGTCCTCATCGCCGGCGGCAAGGACAAAGGTTTCGACCTTTACGACGTCAAGCGCCTCATTTTCGACCACCCGAAACTCATCAAAGCCGTTCTCATCCAGCTCGATGATGTCCCACCAGTTGTCAATGGGCGCGCCGTCCGGGAACTG
>CALEGA010000034.1 GCA_937876715.1 uncultured Candidatus Saccharibacteria bacterium | reverse complement strand
AAGAAATATTTGAATCCATCAAAATCCCCCGTCAAAGCTCGACGAATCTGGTCGTTCTCCAAGCGCTCAGTGCCCTGGTATTCGTTTATGAGAATCTTCGGCATTATTTCATCGCGCCGAGAATAGCCTCACGCGCCTCCCGTTCAGCTTTCTGCTCTGGCGTTTCTTGAGGGGCGAAGAAATCATTGCCTCTGAGCGAGGCGTTCAGCTGAGAAAGCCCCTTGGTGCAAGCAAGCACCATCTCTGGGTCTGATTTCCCGTCCAGAGTATCAAAAAGCTCATAAAGTTTGCCGATAGCCTTAGTGTTTAACTCCTCAATCGTTCGCTCTCGGCCTATTACCTCTCCGTCCATTACACCTCGTCCTGGATATCGTTTCTGCGCTTAAGAGACGCTTTTGAAACGTCATCCCACACGCGTGGGGCGACCATCTGTAATTCGTTGAGCACTGGGCGTATTTTGCGCTCCTGCTCGGTCACGTCGCGAGGAAGTTCAGCCTTCTCGATAGCCTTGATACCCTCCTCGATGCGCTTAACCAATGTCTTCAAATACGAGACGTTCGGATTCTTGACATTCGGGATAGCCATTACAAGTCAGCCCCGTTAGTGGTCGTGGTTTCACCGGTTCCAACGATGGCGCCTTCCTTGGCAATCGGTTTGCGACGACGCGGCTGGACGTTACCACCACTCTCCTCTTCGTCGGCGATAGTGGAAACTGATTTGACTGTTGGTGCAGCATAGTCGTGCCCGACCATATCGCGGTAATGGTCACGAATCGCCTTCTTAATGGTCTCGCGCTCATATGCGTTGCGAATTTCGACGTACTTCGACCCGATTTTGACGACCTCGCCCTTGTCGGTGGTCTTCATTAGTGGGATACGGAAGTTATGGTTATCCTCAATCCAGTCGATATGGCTGACGAGCCACTTAGTATCGACCTTCGCGCTAGCGCGGGTATCGGAATTGATTAATTGGACTGCCTCCTCGATGGAGATAAAGCCTTTTGGCAAAGTTGGTTGCATAAGTTGGAGCTCCTTTCGCAAAATTTATGCATTATACCACCAGTTTATAATGCTTTAGCAAA
>CALEGA010000033.1 GCA_937876715.1 uncultured Candidatus Saccharibacteria bacterium | reverse complement strand
CAAACTGACCTATGCCGGCAACCTGTCCACCCTGAAGCCCGTGATGGACAATCCGAACTTCCGGTTTGTGAAGGCGGACATTTGTGACCGTGACGCCGTGTTCGCCCTGTTTGAGGAAGAGCACCCCGACATCGTGGTGAACTTCGCTGCGGAATCCCATGTGGACCGGAGCATTGTGGAGCCGGAGATCTTCCTCACCACCAACGTTGTGGGAACCCAGGTGCTGCTGGATGCCGCCAAGCAGGCCTGGAAGCGGGAGCCGGACAACAAGTATTCCCGGGAATACAAGGAAGGCGTGGTCTATCTTCAGGTCTCCACCGATGAGGTCTATGGTGCACTGGGCAAAACCGGGATGTTTACGGAAACCACCCCCCTCGCCCCCAACAGCCCCTACTCCGCCTCCAAGGCCAGTGCCGATATGGTGGTCCGGGCCTACAGCCAGACCTACGGTCTGCCGGTGAACATTACCCGCTGCTCCAACAACTACGGCCCCTACCAGTTCCCGGAAAAGCTCATCCCTCTGATGCTGCACAACGCCGGCAAGGACAAGCCCCTGCCCGTCTACGGCGAGGGCCTGAACGTCCGCGACTGGCTCTACGTCGAAGACCACTGCAAAGCAATCGACCTCATCATCCATAACGGCAAAATCGGGGAAGTTTATAACGTCGGCGGGCATAACGAAATGGCGAATATCGACATCGTTAAACTCATCTTAAAGAAACTCGACAAACCCGAAGCTCTCATCACTTTCGTCGAGGATCGCAAAGGGCACGACCGTCGTTACGCCATCGACCCAACCAAGATTCACAACGAACTCGGCTGGCTCCCTGACACCAAATTCGCCGACGGCATCGAAAAAACCATCGATTGGTATTTGAACCGCAAAGATTGGTGGAAAGAAATCATTTCCGGTGAATACCAAAACTACTACGAAAAAATGTACGGAGGTAAATAAATGAAAGTTTTTGTTACTGGCGTCTCCGGTCAACTTGGTCGCGACGTTATGCTCGAACTCAAAAAACGCGGACACGAAGCTGTTGGCTCTGACCGCTCTGGCGACGGCAAGGGTGAATTTAATGTGGTCGCTCTCGACATCACCGACAAAGCAAATGTTGAAAAGACTCTCACCGAGCTACATCCTGACGTTATCGTTCACTGCGCTGCGTGGACTAACGTTGATGGCGCTGAAGACGAGAAAATGAGACCCATCGTCAAAGCTGTTAACGTTGACGGTACGCAAAACATTGCTGATATGGCAAAAAAGCTCAATGCTAAAATGGTTTACATTTCCACCGACTACGTTTTTAACGGTCAGGGAACCGAACCGTGGCAACCCGACGATAAGTCCTATGCTCCGCTCAACTTCTACGGTGAAACCAAACTCGGCGGCGAACAAGCTGTTGCCAACACTTTGGACAAATATTTCATCGTCCGCATCGCTTGGGTTTTTGGGCAAAACGGCAAGAACTTCGTCGATACTATGCTTCGCGTTGGCAGGGAACATAAAGAAGTCAAAGTCGTCGATGACCAAATTGGCACTCCGACTTACTGTCCCGACCTCGCTCGTCTCCTCGTCGATATGATTGAAACCGAAAAATATGGCTATTACCATGCCACCAACGAGGGCGGCTACATTTCTTGGGCAGACTTCACTAAAGAAATCTTCCAGCAAGCCAACATCGACTCTGAAGTCATTCCTGTCACCACTGAAGAATACGAACGAATCGCTGGCAAATCCGTCGCCAAGCGTCCTCAAAACTCTCGCCTCGACAAAACCAAACTCCAAGAAAACGGCTTCACTCCCCTCCCCGTATGGCAAGACGCTCTCGCTAGATATTTAAAAGCAAGAAAGGACTAATATGCCATCAAAATCGAAAGTAAAGAATCCAGAGCTTTCGATTGTAGTCACTGCACATGCAGAGGGAATTATTGCCCACAAAACTATGCGTTGCGTTTTCGAGAATCAGAAGCTTCTCGACGAAAATCACATATCTTCAGAAATCATTGTCCATATCGACGCCGGCACTAAAGAAACTAAGGACTACTTCAAACGCTATCAAGACACTCCTGGTATTAGAATCTTCGAAAACAATTTTCGAGACTTGGGTAAATCTCGCAACTTTGCTAACAAAATGGCAAAAGGTGAATACGTCGCCTTCATTGACGCCGACGACTTAATCTCTTCTAATTGGCTATTGTCTGCTTACCAAATCATCAAAAATAATAAACACGCTGTTCTCGTCCATCCTGAAGCCGTCTTAGATTTTGGTATCAACGTTACTTGTCCTCGCCTTTGGATTCAAAAGAGTTCTAAATCTTCCAAAATCGAAAACGCTCAAAACCTTATCGTCACCAATCGTTGGGTCTCAACCATCGCTGGACCAAAGCAAATCTTCCTTGATTTTCCATATCCACCCACGGAGCACGGTTTTGGCAATGAAGATTATGAATTCAATCTCGCAACTATTTCTGCTGGCATCTCGCATCTCGTTGCGCCTAAAACTATTCTATTCTATCGCCAAAAACCGTCTGGCTCACTCCTTTCTCAATCTGCCCTTGAAAAATACGTCCAGCGTTTTTCTCCTCTCTTTGATGTAAACTTCTATCGCGAAAATTACCAACCCCCACTTGAACCGCCGAAACCGACCGTAAAAGAAAAAACCACCAAAGAAAAAGCCGTTGAAAAATATGTTTCTCTCCGCAATCATCATCCAATTATCAATAAAGTAATTACTC
>CALEGA010000032.1 GCA_937876715.1 uncultured Candidatus Saccharibacteria bacterium | reverse complement strand
TGTTGATGCTGACGACCGATATGATGCGGAAGCCAAGGCGAATTCAGGGTGCGTGGGCGTACGAAGATAAGAAAGGGAATGGCGACGTGAAGAATTTGACGGATTATCTGAAAGCGCAACGACCGCCAGAGTATAATCCAGATGTAATTGCACAGCCGGTGCAGATTAAGGGGATGGGTCCGAGCGACGGTGGTGCCTTTGGTGACCTTGGACGGAAGTATGACCCGAATGACCCGGTAGTGCGCAAAGCGGTAGAGATTTCTATTTCCAAGGGCAAGTTCTCGACGGCGATGTTGCAGACGTATCTTGGAAAAGGGCACGGGTTTGTGTCGGGTCTTGCGATTTGGTTTGAAGAAATCGGCGTGATTGGGCCGCAGAATGGTAACAAACCTCGTGATATGTTGATTAAGTCTATGGAAGAGTTCGACAATTTAGCAAACGTGTGATATAATTGGCTCAATATTAACTCAGGGAGTGGATTTAGTCGCATTCCCGTTAACCAAAGGAGCAAATCGTGAAGCAATACGAACTTACGTTCTTGATTCATCCTGATTTAGAGATGAATACAGAAACTGTGGTCAGTAAAGTGAAAGAACTGATTGACACCAATGGTGGTAAAGTGACGAAAGAAGCCAACGAAGGCAAGAAACGTCTCGCTTATCCGATTAAGGGTCAAGAGTTTGCCGTTTACTACTACTTGGAAGCTGATTTGCCGGCAGAAGCGCCAGCGAAGATTTCCGGTGTGTTGAACATTACTGACGAAGTGTTACGTTATCTTCTGGTCACCGTGGACGAGCGCAAGCTGAAGCTTGAAGCTAAGCGTGCAGAGCGCCGTGCCGCCCGTGCCGAAGAAGCACAAGAAGAAAAAACTGAGGAGGAATAATTTATGCGTGGCTTTAGTAAAGCTATTATTACAGGAAACTTAACAAGAGATCCAGAATTGCGTACGACACCAAATGGTGCGAGCGTTTGTTCGTTCTCCGTCGCCGTGAATCGCGTTTATCGCGATTCGAGCGGTACCCAGCAAGAGGCAGTGTCGTTTATCGATTGTTCGGCTTGGGGTAAGCTTGGCGAGATGATTGGTCAATATGCTAAGAAAGGCGCAGGCGTGCTTGTGTCGGGACGGCTTGACCAACGCAGCTGGGAGGACAAGAATTCTGGACAGAAGCGTAGCCGAGTAGAAATTGTGGTGGAAGATTTTAACTTTACTGGGCCGGCGAATAATGATAGGAATAACAACAGTGGGTATAACGGTGGTAATTTTGGGGGAAATAATGCCGTGAAAGAAGAAGCTGCAGCTGAGGAAGCTCCTGCGGACGAAGATGAGCCTATTGACCTATCAGAAATTCCTTTTTAACAAATTTAATTAAGGAGAAATATGAGGAGAGTTAAAGTTGACTCTAATATCTATTTTGACTATAAGGATGTGAAAACTTTGCAAAAGTTTCTTGACCCTTATGGTCGTATCGAAGCAGGTGCTCGCACCGGTTTGACCGCGAAGCAACAAAGACAGCTTGCGGTTGCTGTGAAACGTGCACGCCATCTGGCTTTGTTGCCATTCGTGTCTGCAAACTAAATATAGAAAGGGGTATATATTATGTATGGACCGACAGATTTGAAGAAAAATGTGTTGATTACGCTTGACGGGCAGCCGTATAAGGTGGTTGAGTATTCACAGAAAGTGATGGGACGAGGGGGTTCTATCGTGAACGTGAAAGTGAAAAACTTGATTACGGGTGCGCTTTTGCCGAAGACTTTTAAAGGTCAGGAAAAGATTGAGCCTGCCGAGGTGACAACGCGTAAAGTGCAGTATCTTTATAAAGACGACGAAAAGTTCTATTTTATGGATCCAGAGTCGTTTGAGCAGTATGAGTTGCTTGCCGAGATGGTGGGAGATATGAAAGATTTTATGAAAGAGGGCGACGAGATGGAGATTCAGTTCTATAACGGAACACCAATCAACCTCGTGTTGCCGAAAAATCTTTGGCTGGCTGTGACTTATACGGAAACTGCCGTGAAAGGCGATACTTCGACTTCTGTGATGAAAGATGCGACGCTTGAGACCGGTGTGGTCGTGAAAGTGCCGGCGTTTATTAAAGTTGGAGATGTCGTTAGTATTGATACTGAGACTTATGCATATAGGGAACGTCGTAAGTAGAGCAGAAATCAAATTAGCAAACGCCGCAAGGGCGTTTGCTTTTGATTTTAGGGATAAGGTGGTGCTGGATATTGGTAGTTCAACGGGAGGATTTACGGAGTATGCGTTGAATAGTGGCGCGAAGAGGGTGATTGCGGTGGAAAAGGGAACGAGGCAGATGAAAGCGCCGCTTAGATTTGACCCGAGGATTGAGCTGCACGAGAAGACGGACATTTTTGAGTTTAGGATAGACGAGAGGATTGATGTGATTCTGGCAGACGTGTCGTTTGTGAGTTTGACCAAGGTTCTCGCTTATACTAAACGGAATTTGGCGGGAGAGGGGACGAAGTTTTTGGTGATGTTGAAGCCGCAATTTGAGGCAGAGTCGCACCAACTTGTGAAAGGGGTGGTGAAAAATGAAAAAATGCGACGAGAAATTATTAAAAAATTTGAACAATGGTTGATGGAAAATGGGTTTATTATTGAAAATAAGAGAGACAACAATCTGGCGGGGAAGAACGGAAATTTGGAAAGATTTTACCTTTTGGCGCTTGCAAAAAAATAAACACAAGCATATAATATAATATATGAAACTATTACAAGGAGTGGGCGATTTCTTCGCAATGGATATTGGGACGACGTCGATACGTATTGTCCAATTGGGTGGTGACCAGCAACACGGTTGGAGCCTCCAGAGATATGCCTATGTCCCAGTGGATGAGAAAACATTGCAGGATTCTTCTGACGCTGGCAAAAAAAGATTCCAAGACATTATTTTGACGGCGATTAATCAAGCTGGAATTAAGACGAAAAATATTGCGGTGGGGTTGCCGGCAGGGAAGACGTTTACTTCGATTGTGGAAGTAGATAATCAAGACCCGAAAGACCTCGCGAAGACGATTAAATATCAGCTTGATCAGTATATTCCGATGGCAGCGGATGAAGCGAAGGCGGATTTCGTGGCGCTCGGCTCATCGCCTAATGACCCAGCAAAAGCGGAAGTGTTAGTATCTTCGACGGCGATTGATTATGCCGAATCGACTTTGGAAAGAATTGAGGGGATGGGACTTAACGTGATCGCGATGGAACCGGAGCCGTTGGCAATGGCGCGGGCTTTGATGCCTCCTGGGGTAGTGGATGCACGAATGATTGTGGATCTTGGTGAAAGGTCAACCGACCTTGTGGTAGTGTTCCACGGAGCGCCGAGATTGGTGCGTTCGATTCCTGGTGGTTTTGATGCGTTAGTGAAAACCGTAGCGAATTCTTTGTCGGTGCGCGAAGACCAAGCGCGTCAGTTCATTCTTAAATTTGGTCTTGCCCAAGATAAAATTGAGGGGCAAGTGTTTAAGGCGCTCGATGCGACACTTGAAGCATTTGCGAGCGAGTTGACGAAGTCAGTGCTGTTCTTCCAAGGGAAATATACGAATGTGAAAGTCGGTGGGATTATTCTCTCTGGTTTTGCGGAGATTATTCCGTTCATTGCGGAGTACATTGAGGCGAAGACGGATGTGCCGACGATGCAGGGTAATCCGTGGCAGATGGTGCGTGTGTCGCCGGAGCAGCAGAATGCGTTGATTAATGTCGCGAGCGAGTTCGCCGTGGCGATTGGTCTTGCCGAAAGGAGTAATGCGTAATGTTTGAGATTAACCTTGTTCCTGATGTAAAAGCCGAGATGATTCGGGCGCAGAAGAAGCGCAACGTGGTGTTTTTCGTGTCGGCAGTGGTTTCTGCGATTGCGGCAGGTTTAGTGGTTTTGCTCTTAGGTGTGAAAGTTGGGCAAGATGTGAGAATCAATGCGCAAAATTCGCAACTGAAGCAAATGTCAGATAAAATTGAGAGTTATGATGGTTTGTCTGAGCTTTTGACGGTGCAAAAGCAGTTGTCGGATTTGCAGACAATTAGCGAAAACAAGAAGTTGTTGTCGCGCGTGTTTACAGTGCTTTATTCGATTGTGCATTCGACGCGTAACGGCGATACAGTAAATATTTCTTCGCTCGACGTAAATCTTGAAACTGCCGATTTGGATTTTGACGGACAGGCGAATGCTGGCCCGCAGACGGATGGTGTTGACTTCCGCGTTTTGGAGTCGTTTAAGAAGACGATTGAGTCGATGAAATATGATTATGGGCGCTATGTTGATAAGGACGGTAATGAAATCCCGACAATGTGTATCTTCGAAGCGAATACGAACGGCTCGCCATATACGGATTCCAATGGCAATATTTATGCGATTTGGGCAAAAGGCGTAAAAGGTTGCGACCCGTCAGAAACGAATGATGATGACAATGATGATGAATCGTCGAGCTCTCAGAGCAGTAGTAGTGATAGCGATACGGTGGATGCGTTGCAACTTCAGAACATTGACTTAAGTGAGGGTTGTTCTGGTAAAGGTTTGACCTGCGTTTATCGTACACCGCAGAAGTCATGGTATGAGAGAAATGGCAATGGCTATATGAAAGAAGATGGTACGATTAGCGATATTCCGCACTTTGAGAGCAAGTGTATTACTTATAGCTTGACGGAAGATAGAAAGTTGAACAGTACAAATTCTTGCGATATGTCACCGGATGGAATTGAAGTGATTAATTCGACCAATGGTAAGGCGGCAGGTGGAGAATTAGTGTTGATGTTTAGCGCAGTGTTGCACGTGAATCCAGAAGTGTTTAGCTATGCGAATAAACATATGATTACGATTACGCCGAGTGGTCGTCAGAATGTGACCGACTCGTTCGTACAGGTTGGCGATATGTTCACAGAAAAAGCTAAGGCAATAGGAACGGAGGAATAACGATGGCGAAAAGTGTAGCAATCGGCAAAAGATTGAAAATTGATAAAGCGAAGCAAAATATGTTGCTGGCGGTGGCTGGCGCCTCGTTTATCCTTGGGATTAGCTTGGTGTTCGCGGTGTACTTCTTGAGATATATTCGCTTTAACAGTACGGTAATTTCCGAGAAAGATAAGGCGATTCAAGGTTATAGTGATGCCATTCGCGACATCGGGATTTGCCGAAGACCGAGTGGGAAAGTTTATAATGGTTCGGAGTTGAACAGCTGTGATCCGAATGATCCAGATACTTTGAACAAAGTCGAGAAAGATAGTTTGCGCTACGAGATAGTGACGAACGTGTCGCAGAACAAGTCGCTTGAGGACGTCGGACGGACAGGTTTGTCGGTTTGTTACGACACTTCGACGGGGAAGAGGTTGAGTTTTGATAGCTTGTTGCAACGCTATCGCTATGCGGCGACGGATGAAGCGGCGGCGAACTATTTAAATATGATTGGTATGTGTTCGGCGTTGCGTGTGATTCCGGATGCTTTGCCGTCAACGGCAAACCAGTTGGCGCTTGGTGCGAGCTTGAATAAGATTTTCCAAATTTCTCGCTATGAACCGGAGGGGATTACGCCTGGGGAAGCGGAGGAAAGTGATTTGCCTGGAATTGGCGGAATCGGAATTAACTTGCAAGTCGAGAGCAATGCCGAAACGACGATGAGAGTGCTTGGTAACCTTGAGAAGTCGATTCGTGAAATTAGCATTCGTACGGCAAGGATTGAGCAGAGTAACAATTCTTTGAAGCTTGATGCGAGCGCGACGGCTTATTATACGGAGCCGGCAATGATAAATGAGAAAATCGAAACCGTGTTTGGTGACGGTAGAGTAGTAAAGAATGATGACGAAGGAGGTCTATGAAAACTTCAGATTATGTGACGGTTGGCTTTATTGCAGTGTTCGTGACAGTGATTGCTTATTTCTTGGTTAATTCGCTTTTGGGCGACCCAAGTGAAGCGTCGGTGCGGTTCGAGTATCTTGATGGCATATCAAATACTTTGGCGTCACCGGATCCAGAGATTTTCAACGTGGCGGCAATTAACCCGACGGTGGAAGTCTATATCGGTTCTTGCGAAGATAAGAACCTTGATGGCGAGTTGGATGACGAAGAGAGAAAGGCTTGCGGTCTTGATACGTTGGAAGATGATACTAAGAATAATGGGGCGGATTATCTTGAGAGTAACAATGGTTTGAGTAATGACGAAAATGAAAAAATAAATAGCTCCGAAGATTATGCAAAGGGAACGACGGCAGATCAACGTAAAGCAGTTGAAGATGATGTAAATCAATATCAGCAACAGCAACAAGCGACTCAGCAAGAAAGCGCTGCGGATTCGGCAGCAAGGCGAGAAACTGTTTCGGGGAGCTAGTAATGGCGCTCTTAACGAAAGACATTCAAGAAAGAGTTGTATCGGTACTCCAAGATGAGGGGCTGATTGATGCGCAAAAATTGGCGCAGATTCGTCAGAATGCGACGCTTTCGAAGCAGCCGATTCTTGCGACGTTGATTGCTCAGAAATTGACTAGTAGCGAGACGATTACGCATGCAACGGCGGAAGTGATGAAAGTGCCGTACGTGAATCTGAGGAATGTGAAGATTGAGCAAGAGATTTTGTTGAATATGCCGCAGGATGTGGCGGAGCGCAGTATGGCGGTGCCACTCTTGGAGAGCGAGGGACGCTTGACGGTGGCGATGCTTGACGTGACGAACGTGCAAGCGACGGACTATTTGGCGACATTAGTGAAGAAACCGATTCGGACGGTGATGGCATCGGAAGATGGCATCCGTGCGATTTTGATGCAATATCGTAGCGACTTTTCTAGCGTAAAGAAAGCGGCGCAGACGTCGCAGGAAGAACAGGCGCAGAAACATAGTGCGAACGTGAAAACGATTACGCAGGATTCGCCGATTTCTAAAGCGTTGACGACGATTTTGGATTATGCGGCGAAGTCGAAAGCGTCGGATATTCACATTGAGCCGTTGGAAAATTCCTTGGTGATTCGATGCCGGATTGATGGTGTGTTGCGTCAGGTGATGGAGCTGCCGAAAGCGATTGAGCCGGCGCTGGTGTCGCGTATAAAAATTTTGTCTAATTTGAAGATTGATGAACACCGCGTGCCGCAGGACGGTCAGTTTACGGTGGCGGTAGATGATAAGGAAATCGACCTCCGTATTGCAATTTCTCCGGTAGTGTGGGGTGAGCAAGTGGTGATTCGCCTTTTGGATAAGTCGGGTACGGCGATGGAAGTGGAGAAGATGGGTATGACGGGACGTGCTCTGAGAGCCGTGACGAAAGGGATTGAGAAACCGAACGGGATGATTCTGACGTCTGGTCCGACGGGTTCTGGTAAATCGACGACTTTGTATGCTTTGATTAAGAAGATTAAGAGTGAAGCGATTAACATCGTGACGTTGGAGGATCCGGTTGAGTATAAGATGGACGGTGTGAACCAGATTCAGGTGAACGTGGATGCAGGGTTGACGTTTGCGTCGGGTTTGCGTTCGATTTTGCGTCAAGACCCTGACGTAGTGATGGTGGGTGAGATTCGTGACTCAGAGACGGCGAACTTGGCGGTGCAAGCGGCATTGACGGGTCACTTGGTGTTTTCGACACTGCACACGAACTCGGCGGCGGGTATTTTACCGCGTCTCTTGGATATGGGAATTGAGCCGTTCTTGATTGCCTCGACACTCAATACCGTGATTGGTCAGCGCTTGGTGCGACGAGTGTCGGATAAGAAAGAGATTTATCAATCGTCCGAAATGGAGACGAAAGAGTTGAATGATGTGCTTGGGAAAGTTTTGCCGAAGACTCAGCAAGAAGTGCCGAGTTTGTCGGAAGATTTGGGTTATCCTGGGCTGCCTGTGGCAAATCCGAAAGGTTATGCACTTGCGAAAGGGGTGGAGACTAGGGAAGCGCCTGGTGGTTATGTCGGGCGTGCTGGTCTTTACGAAGCGATTGAAGTGGATGAGGATATTCAGAAGTTGATTGTGGCGCGGGCGACGGCGGGCGATATTATGAAGGTGGCGAAAGCGAAGGGTTGTATTACGATGCGCCAAGATGGGATGTTGAAAGCGCTCTCTGGAATAACAACAATAAAAGAGGTGGATAGGGTAGCATCCGACCTTGCATAAAACGAAAGGCTTATGGTAAAATAAAAATATGGAAAATAGTGGGATTAGAATTGAAACGTTGCTTGAGGAATGTATCAAGCGAAATGCATCGGATTTGCATATCCAAGTTGGGTTGCAACCGATTTTGCGTGTAGATGGCGCGCTGGTGCCGATTGCGAATACGCCAGTTTTGACGCCACCGATGATTGAACAGTTGATTTTTGCGACGCTTGATGAAGCGCAGCAAAAGATTTTGTTGAAAGATAAGGAGTTTGATTATTCCTTTGCGTTTGGTGAGCTCGGGCGTTTCCGCGCTAATGCGTTCCACGAAAGAGGAAATCTTGCTTGTGCGTTTCGTTTAATCCCGAATAAGATTATGAGCGTGGCGGAGTTGGGGTTGCCTGGCGTGGTGGAGAACTTCGCTGATTATCCGCGTGGCTTGGTCTTAGTGACGGGTCCGACGGGTTCTGGTAAGTCAACGACGCTGGCGGCGATTGTAGATAAGATTAATCGCGAGAAAGCGGTGCATATTTTGACGATTGAAGACCCGATTGAGTTTACGCATAAGTCGCAACGATCGGTGGTGGTGCAGAGGGAAGTACATTATGATACTTTTTCGTTCTCGGCAGCGTTGCGTTCGGCGCTCCGCGAAGACCCTGATGTGGTGCTTTTGGGTGAGATGCGCGACCTTGAAACGATTTCTTCGGCGATTACGATTGCGGAAACTGGGCACTTGGTGTTGGCGACGCTACACACGAACTCGGCGGCGCAATCGGTTGACCGTATGATTGACGTGTTTCCGGCGCATCAACAGCCGCAAGTGAGAAGTCAGCTTTCTAATATCTTGATGGCGATTTGTGCGCAGAGATTAGTGCCGGCAATTGGTGGGGGACGAATTGCAGCGGCGGAAATTATGGTGGCAAATTCGGCGATTCGGTCGTTGATACGCGATGGTAAGACGCACCAAATTGATTCAATGATTCAGACGGGCGCGAGCGCGGGGATGCAGACGATGGATTCGACCTTGGCGAAACTCGTGAAAGCGGGAACAATATCGTATAATGACGCGCGTGACTACGCGGTGGATGTAGAAAACTTTGATAGGTTAGCAAGAGGCTAAAGATGAGACGATATATTTATAAGGCGACCGAGAAGAGCAGCAGAAAAACTGTTTCTGGTACGATTCAGGCGGAAAGCGAACGTGCGGCAGGGAAGCTGTTGGTTGACCAAGGCTATATTCCGGAGAAAATTGAGGAAGAGGATAAGAAAAGTTTAATTGCGAAACTGAAGAATAAAGTTTCCACGAAAGACCGAATTATCTTCACGCGGCAGTTTGCGACGCTCATAGGCGCGGGTTTGCCTATGTCACGAAGCTTGAAGACGGCGGCGGAGCAATCGACTTCGAAGCCAATGAAAGCAGTGATTGAAGATGTGACCGCGAGCGTGGAAGCAGGTAAAGCCTTGTCGGACTCGTTGGCGCAGCATCCGGACGTTTTTAACGATGTGTATTTGTCGCTAGTGGCGGCAGGTGAAATGTCCGGTACGCTTGATACTGCATTGGCGAGATTGGCGACACAAGACGAGAAAGACTCAAGTATGATTTCTAAGATTCGTGGTGCGATGGTTTATCCTGGGATTATCTTTCTCG
>CALEGA010000031.1 GCA_937876715.1 uncultured Candidatus Saccharibacteria bacterium | reverse complement strand
CGACGACGGCGTCAAGCATGGGCTGAACGCCACGGTTCTTGAACGCGGAGCCGCAGAGAACCGGGTAGACCAGCGAGTTGATGGTCAGGTGGCGGATGCCGGCCTTGATTTCCTCGGTGGTGAATTCTTCACCTTCGAGGTACTTGTTCATCAGCTCGTCGCTGGCCTCGGCAACAGCCTCGATCAGCGCAGCGCGGTACTCTTCAGCCTTTTCCTGAAGATCGGCCGGGATCGGCTCGATCTCGTACTTGGCGCCCATGGTGACATCACCCTTGGAATCGCCGCGCCAGGTCAGGGCACGCATTTCGACGAGGTCGACAACGCCCTCAAACTCGCTCTCGGCACCGATGGGCAGCTGGATGACCAGCGGCTTGGCACCAAGGCGGTTGATGATGGTGTCTACGGTGAAGTAGAAGTCAGCGCCGAGCTTGTCCATCTTGTTGACGAAGCAGATGCGGGGGACGCCGTATTTAGTGGCTTGGCGCCAGACGGTTTCGGACTGCGCTTCGACGCCCATTTTGCCGTCGAAGACGACGACGGCGCCGTCGAGAACGCGGAGGGAGCGCTCGACCTCAGCGGTGAAGTCGATGTGACCTGGGGTGTCGATGATGTTGATTTTATGACCTTTCCAGTAGGCGGTGACGGCGGCGGAAGTAATCGTGATGCCACGTTCCTTTTCCTGTTCCATCCAGTCGGTGGTGGCGCCACCGGTGTCACCCTTGACGAGGTCGATTTTATGTTTTAAGCCAGTGCGGTAGAGAATAGCCTCGCTGGTCGTGGTTTTTCCGGCGTCGATGTGGGCGATGATACCGATGTTGCGGAATTTTGATAGGTCTTTGACTGTTTCAGCCATAAATTTCCTTTATTAAAATTTTTTAAGCAATAAAATAAAAGTTCAAGAGATATAATAGCATAAATCTAGGGAGAAATAAAGAGGTTTTTTATTTGTTTTCAATGGCGTTGAGGCCGGGGAGGGAGTTGCCGGAGAGGAATTCGAGGGCGGCGCCACCACCAGTGCTGAGTAAAGAGAATTTGAGGTTTTTGTCTTCTTTCATTAGTTCTTCGGCGAAGGCGGTGGTGTCGCCGCCGAGGATGATGGATTCGATTTCGGGAGATTCACCGAGGGTTTTGAGGAAGATGGTCGAGCTGGTCGCGAAAGCGGGGTCTTCTGCCTTGCCGAGGAGTCCGTTCCAGATGACGGTTTTGCTGTTTTTGGCGGCGTCAACGAACTTGGCGGTGGAAACTGGGCCGCAATCGAGCTTGTTTCCCTCGGCGTCTTCGTCGAAGTCTTCGGCGATGTAGATATTATCGGCGGGTTTGACCGCGCCGTCCGCGGCGATTTTACCGCCGACGCAGATTTGGTCAGCTTTATTCTTGAAAGTCTCGATGAGAGGAGCTTTGTCGTCAACTTTGGCGCCGCCGAGCATCAACATCAGCGGTTTTTTCGGGCTCGTCAAGACTTTTTCGAGCCCAACGATTTCCTTTTCGAGGAGGAGACCGGCGTAAACGGGGAGGTTTTTAGCGACGGCGGAGGTGGAAGCGTGGGCGCGGTGGATGACGGCGAAGCCATCTTGGACAAACAGGCGAGCGCCAGTGGTGTCGATGATTTCGTTAATGAATGATTCGGAGTTCTTTTCTTCGCCGGCGTAGAAGCGGAGGTTTTCTAGCAGGAGGACGCCACCTTTTTTGAGGTTTTTTACGGCGTCTTCGACGTCGGGACCAGAAACATCATCGACAAACTCGACGGGGACGCCCGGGAGGAGCTCGGCGAGCTTCAGGGCGACGGGCTTAAGGGAGAGTTCTTTGACCTTTTTACCATCGGGACGACCGAGGTGGGAGATGAGAATGATTTTTTTAGCGCCTTTTTCGCGGAGGTAGTTGATGGTCGGGAGCGAAGCGCGGATTCTAAAGTCGGATTCAACCTCGCCGTCCTTCAACGGGACGTTGTAATCGACCCTTACGAGTACGATTTGGTCGCGGATTTTGGCGTCTTTAACAGTTAATTTGTTTTCCATATGATTCTATCCTTTCAGGTTACTGGTTTTAGATGGTTAGATGTAGCGGATTTTGATGGTGTCGGTGCCGTGATTGACGCCGTGAGCGCCAGAGATGATGACGGCGAGGAGTTCGGTTTTTCCCTCTTCGGGCTTGAGGTAGCCGGAGTTTTTGAGTTCGCGAGCGAGGTCGATGCCGTAATCGTCGGAGTAAGGGCGGACGAAGCTGGCGTTGGCGTAGGTGAGGGCGAGTTGGGAGGCGACGCGGGCGTTTGAAGTGACGCTGATAATGGGGACGTTCGGGCGTTCGGCGGCGAGAGATTCGGCGGTGGCGCCGGAGTGAGTTTGGCAAATGATGACGTCGGCGTCGATTTTTTCGGCAAGACGGGCGACGGCGCTAGAGATGGCGTCGTAGATTTTAATGTCGGTGGTGGGTTCTTCGGGAGCGGGAGCGGCTTCTTCTTCCTTTTTCTTTGCTGCATCACGCATTTTGTTGATCATTTTTACCATTGCAAATACCACAACAGCTATCAGCAGAAAGTCAATGATGTTCTGAATAAACTGACCGTATTTAATGGCAACTTCAGCCACTTCTTCTGTAGCCGGTGTAATCACATATTTAAGGTCAGAAAAATTTACGCCGCCTGTAATAACACTCAGCGCAGGCATAAACACGTCATTTACCAGACTGTTTACAATTGCGGTGAAAGCACTGCCGACAATAACACCGACTGCCATATCAACCACGTTGCCGCGGCTTATAAATTTTTTAAATTCGTCAAAAAAGTTTTTCAT
>CALEGA010000030.1 GCA_937876715.1 uncultured Candidatus Saccharibacteria bacterium | reverse complement strand
AACCGGAAGTAACGCCGACCCCTGAGCCAGTGGTTACCCCCACGCCGGAGCCTGTCGTAACGCCAACACCAGAACCTGTGGTGACGCCGACACCCGAACCGGTCGTGACCCCGACGCCGGAACCGGTGATTACTCCGACGCCAAAACCGGAAGTAACGCCGACCCCTGAGCCAGTGGTTACCCCCACGCCGGAGCCTGTGGTGACGCCTACTCCGACACCAGAAGTGACGCCAACGCCAGAGCCGAAGCCGACGAAAAATCCGGAGGCGATTGAACAGCCGATTGAACAAGTGCAAGAGCAGGAACACGTGACGATTACGACCGATTCGGGCGCGGATATTGAGCAAGAGCGAACCGAGCGACCGGAAAGTATTGGCGAGAGAACAGTGCAAGAGCAGCCAGCTTCGCCCGATGAATTGGCGGCACAATTAGCAGATTTAGGGCTTTAAAAGAAAATGGAGGTTAATATGAAAGACAAAAAAACTAACAAAAAGAAAATTTATGTCAGTGCGCTAGTGGCGATGGTGTTGGGGGGACTCTGGCTTGGCGCTGGACGAGCGAGCGCGTGGGGACCAGACCGCAAGACGTGGACGATGGAAGATCCAGCAGACTATGCAACGTTTAACTCAATTACGAACAATACTTCCGTGGGGGACGAGCGAGATTTCGTGCGCGTGGCGGAAGCTGTGAGCGAGGGAACGAGTACTGCGGTGAATGAGCTGCATGTTCAAGGTGGGAAAGATTATGTGGTGACGATTTATTACCACAACGACGCGGCGTCGAATTTCAATAAAGTGGAATATAATTATAAAGGCGTGGCGCAGAAAACGAGGCTTAGCGTGGCGTTTCCGGACGCACTTGATGCGGGACAGAAAGGTCAAGTTGATGGCTTGATTTATTCGGTGACGGCGAACCCAGAGGAAGTTTGGGACGAAGCGTATTTGATTGCAGACGAGAAAGTGAAGTTGAGCTATATCTCTGGTAGCGCGAAGATTTATAACGATTGGGCGTTGTCGGGGAGCGAAATGAATAGTGCGGAGCTGTTCTCGGCGGACGGGACGTATCTCGGCGTGAAAGAGTTTAACGGGCTGATTCCTGGATGCGCGGAGTATTCGGGGACGGTGGTGTTTAGGATTCACGCGGAGAAAGTAGTGGAGCCGAGCTCGACGTTCGAAATGGACAAGAAAATTAGCACGGACGGCGGGAAGACGTGGGTAGATAATGCGGTGATGAACCCTGGCGATGAAGCGGAGTTTAGGATTACTTATAAGAACACAGGGAATGTGGCGCAGGTGATTACGGCGTTCGATACGCTTGAAAATGGTAAGGGAATGAATTATGTCGAGGGGAGCGCGAGAATTGTGGCGAACGGAGCAGAGACGATTATTCGCGATAAGGACGGTGGCGAGTTGTTTAAAGGTGGGGTGAGCGTGGGAGAGATTCAGCCGAACGGAACCGCGGAGATTTATTATAAAGTGAAGATTGCTGAGGGAGATGAGATTTCTTGCGGCAAGACATTGATGTATAATCTCGCGGGGATTAGCTCGTCGCCGGCGGCAAACAGTGGCGCGACCGGCGGGGTGGCGACGCAACACGATAAGGTGCAAGTCGAGGTGAACCGAAACGATAAGACTTGTTTGCCGAGCGAGTTGCCGAGTACGGGCCCAGCGGAGATTGTGTTGGCGGGCGTAATTGTGGCAGGGTTAATTGTCGGCGTCTTCTATTATGTGAACAGCAAGAGGACTCTGAAGAAGCTGGAACGAACGGCGATGGGTGGCGACTCTCTTGATAAAACGCCTGAGATGTGATAGAATAGTCGAGATATAAACAAAGGAAATTATGAAACAAGCAGTCATTTTAGTAGGTGGCAAGCAATATATTGCGACCGAAGGTGAGACCCTACGGGTGGACCTCCTCCCGGCAGGAACGAAAGAGCTCGAGACTGACGCTTTGCTCGTAATCGACGGCGATAAAACGACCGTTGGCACGCCAACTGTGAAAGGCGTGAAAGTGAAAGCGAAAGTGACCGAGCCGGAAGTTAAAGGCGACAAGGTGCGCGTAATTCGCTATCATAGCAAGAAACGCGTCCACAAAGAAAACGGTCATCGCCAACGCTATTCTGAAATCAAAATCGAAAGCATCAAATAAAAAAATATCCCCCGCGCGGGGATATTTTTTATAATTTGTTGAGTAATTTTTCTAGCTCTTTATTGTTCTTGAAAGTGATAGTGATGGACTTGGAGGTGATTTTGACGCTTCTGGCGGCGAACTTTTTAGTGAAAGCTTGTTCGCGGTCGTAATTGAGCGAAGCTTTGATGACGGCGGCGGAAGTGGGCTTTTTTGCCTTTTTTGCCTTGAAGTAGTCTTCGACGCGTTTGACCGTCCAGCCTTCGTCGATGATTTTGGGGAGGAGTTGTTCGATTTCTGCTTCGGAGAGAGGGATGAGCGGGCGCATCACTGCTTCTGGGAGATTGTGTTCTGCCATCGCTTTTTTGGCGAAGTCGGGGAGTTCGAGGAGGCGGAGAGTGTTGCGGATGCTGGTTTCTGACTTGCCGATGCGGACGCCGATTTCTTTCGGGGAGAGGTTGAACTGGGTTTGGAGCTTGGCGTAGGCGGTGGCGAGTTCGATAGCGTTCAAATCTTCGCGTTGGGCGTTTTCGATGACAGAGAGCTCGAGGCGATTTTGGGCATCCAAAGTGCGGACGATGGCAGGGATTTTGGTGAGACCGGCGAGCTTGGCGGCGCGGTAGCGACGTTCGCCGGCGACGATTTGGTAACCGTTTTCGTGGCGGACGACGACGATGGGTTGAAGAACGCCGTTTGACTTGATGGAACTAGCGAGAGATTCGAGAGCTTCGGGATTAAAGTCTTTGCGCGGCTGGTCGGGGTCAACGGAGATTTTGTCGAGCGGGAGGTTGAGGAGCTGAGAAAGTTTTTCGTCCTCAAGGGAAGTGGGGTCAAATTCTTCATCGACGAGGTCGGTGGGGATTAAGCTGGCGAAGCCTCTGCCGAGACCTTTTTGAATGGTCATATTTTATTTTCTCCTTTCTAGAGTTCTGAGTTCGACTTCGCGAGCGAGGTCTTTGTAGGCGCGAGCGCCCTTGCTAAACTTATCATATTCGCCGACGGGCGCGCCGTGACTGGGCGCTTCAGCAATGCGGACGTTGCGAGGAATGGTGGTGTCGAAAGTGAGGTCTTTGAAGTATTTTTTGATTTCGGTGAGAACTTGAGCGGAGAGGGAAGTGCGCTTGTCGTACATCGTGGCGAGGACGCCGAGGAGCTGGAGATTGGGATTCATTGCTTTGCGGATGAGTTTCATAGACTCGAGGAGTTGGGCGACGCCCTCAAGGGCGTAAAATTCGGTTTGGACAGGGAGCAAAAGATAATTCGAGGCAATCATACCGTTGACGGTGAGGAGAGAGAGGGAGGGGGGAGAGTCGATGATGATGTAGTCGTAGTCGGTGGCGACGCGGGCGACGGCGTTTTTGAGGAGGGTGAATTTACCCTTTTTAGAGACGAGTTCGACTTCGGCATTGGCGAGTTCGGGAGTGGTGGGAGCGAGGTCGAGATTTTTGTGACGAGTCGGAACGATGACACCCTCTAAAGCGACAGCGCCTTGCATAACTTCAACCATACTGGCTTCAAGTTCGGTTTTGTCGATGCCGAGACCGGAAGTGGCGTTGCCTTGGGGGTCGAAGTCGATGATGAGCGTGCGGAATTTGTCCTTGGCGAGATAGTAGCCAAGATTGACCGCGGTAGTGGTTTTACCGACACCTCCTTTTTGATTCGTGATGCAAATCACAATAGCCATATTAGATATTATAGCATAAAAATTATTCTTTGGGTAGCATTTGGCGGAGTTTTTGGCGGGCGTGAGAGGTGATGATTTTTTCGAACCAAGATTCGTGCGGGACTTGATTTTTGGCGGTGAGGATTTCGACGACGTCGCCTTGTTCGAGACGGCGGTTGAGGTTGCTCATCTTGCCGTTGATTTTAACGCCGACGACGTGACCGCCGATTTCTGAGTGGAGGCGGAAAGCGAAGTCGAGGGGGAGGGAACCTTTGGGGAGGTCGATGATGTCGCCCTTGGGAGTATAGACAAAGATTTTGTCGGCGAAGAGGTTAAGGCGGAGCTTGCGCATATCGACCTTTTTACCCTCTTTGAGCTTGGCGGCGGCTTCTTGAAGTTCGGTAATCCAGAGGAGGTTGGTCGGGAGATGCTCGATTTTGCCTTCTTTGTAGTTTTCCGTGAGTTTTTGTTCGTTGTAGTAGAAGCTCGCCGCTAACCCACGTTCGGCGTATTCGTGCATTTCGCGAGTGCGGATTTGGAACTCGACAATTTTTTTCTTCGGGGTGATGACGGTGGTGTGGAGGGATTGGTAGCCGTTTTGCTTAGGTTTAGCGATGTAGTCCTTGATGCGTTCATTCATCGGAGTATAGAGGGAGTGGAGGAGACCGAGGGCGAGGTAGCAACTGGTAATGTCGGGGACGATGATGCGGAGAGCGGTGAGGTCGTAGATTTCGCCCATATTTTGATTATGTTTGGCGAGTTTTTTGTGGAGGGAATAGACGGATTTGATGCGACCGGAGATTTCGGCGTCGATTTTTTCTTTTTTGAGAAGATCGGCAACTTCTTTTTCAATTTCTTTGAGTGCTTTGGCGGCTTGTTTATTGTTTTCTTCGATGAGGTTTTTGAGATATTCGAAGCGCTTAGGGTCAACGTAGGAGAAAGCGATGTCGGCGAGTTCGACGCGGAGACGACCCATATTAAGACGGTCGGCGAGGGGAGCGAAGATTTCCAGAGTTTCCAGGGCGATTTTCTTTTGCTTGTCGGGCGGGAGAGCGGAGAGAGTGCGGGCGTTGTGAAGACGGTCGGCGAGCTTGATGATGAGGACGCGGATGTCGTTGCCGGTGGCAATCATTAGGCGGAGGAAGTTGTCCTTGGTTTCGGGGAGGTAGGTGTCGAGGTCGTCCATATTTTTGCGGATTTTGCCGAGCTTAGTGACGCCATCAACAAGGAAAGCGACGGACTCGCCAAATTCGTTTTTAATGTCTTCAAGTGTCAAACCAGTATCTTCGACAGTGTCGTGGAGAACGCCGGCAATAATAGTGTCTTCATCCATTCGCCATTCTTCAAGGATTTTTTTGACGGCGAGAGGGTGAGTGATGTAAGGTTCGCCGGTTTTGCGGAGTTGAGACTTATGCGCGTCGGTGGCAATTTTGACGGCGCGTTTGACACGTTCAGAATCGGCGGGTTTTTTATTATCGAGCATTATGGTAAAATTATAGCATGACAAAAGTTTTGTGGACAGATGGAAGCGCAGACCCGAACCCTGGACCTGGGGGATTTGCGGTGCTGGAAAATGGAAAACCGGTGCGACTTGGGCGGGAGGAGAATTCGACGAATATTCGGATGGAGGGGAGTGCACTGATTGCGGCGATTGAATATGCCGGAGAAGAGGGGTGTGAGATAAATACGGATTCGCAGTTTTGGGTTAACGTTTTAACGCAGTGGGCAGGGAAGTGGGAAGCGCGAGGTTGGACAAAGAAGAAAGGGGAGATTAAAAACCTTGAGATGGTGCAGAAGTTGTGGGGGTTGTATAATCGTTATCCGGTGAAGTTGAATTTTGTGTATGGACACGTGGGGACGGAGATGAATGAGCTGGCGGACGAGTGGGCGAATCGCGCGAGGATGGGTGCGACGGTGTCAGAAAGTTAAAAAGGAGAGAAAGATGAAAAAAGTTGTAGTGAAAATGAAATTGAATAGTCGCGAGGCGTTTGAGAAAAAGCTCGACGAGATGGGGATGGAGTTTGCGCCGGTGTTTTGGCAACACGACCGCGTGTTCGTGCCGCGGAATTATCGACGGGGTGGGGGATACCCACGCTTGATTATGCGGACGGAGATGAAAGCGGTGGATCGACCGGCGAAGTATAGCTTGGTTTTGAAGCGGCATATCGAAGATGCGAACGTGGAGGGGTTTGACGAGACGAGAGTGTTTGATTATACCGAGGCGGCGAATATCATTATGCAGCTTGGGTTTAAGCAGGAGGCGGAGATTTCTCGACGGCGACAGGAGATTAAGATGGGGGACGGGACGACGCTGTATTTAGATAAAGTGGAGGGACTTACGGGGTATTATGCGAAGATTGAGGCGGAGCTAGGAGAGAAAGAGTCGGCGGCGGGTTTGAGGTCAGAGATTATAAAGACTTTTGAGAGCTTAGACCAGAAAAATGAGGTCATTCAGACTTACTCAGAACTTTTATTATAGTCATTATGTGATATAATGGCGTAATGAAGAAGAAGAAATTGGAAGCGGGGGGAGATGATACTTATCAAATTCGAATTGGGCGGGCGCTTGAGCGCGTGCGAATTGAGCGGGGGTGGACGCAGGCGGAACTCGCGGCAAAAGCGAAGACGAGCCAATCGGCAATTCACCGCATAGAAAAAGGACAGCAAAATGTGTCGCTTGATATGATTAAGCGGCTTTCTGATATTTTAGGACGGCAAATTCTCTCGGTGGCAGACGAAGTGTCGCAGAGTTATGTGATTCACGGTGGGAAAGAACTGCACGGTTCGATTACAGTGAACACGAGTAAGAATGCGGCGGTGGGGTTGCTTTGTGCATCGCTGTTAAATGACGGGAAGACCGTGCTGAAAGGTTTGGCAAAGATTGAGGAAGTTTATCGGATTATTGAGGTTTTGGAGTCGATTGGAGTGCGAATTAGTTGGGTGAATGACGGAAAAGATTTGGAAATTATATCACCGAAAGAATTAAGATTGGACAAAATGAACGTGGAGGCGGCGAGACGGACGCGGTCGATTTTGATGTTTATGGGCCCGCTGTTGCATAAGTTTGATGGATTTGAGTTGCCGTATGCGGGCGGATGTTCGCTCGGGACGCGGACGATTGAGCCACATCTGAAGGCGTTGTCGGAGTTTGGTGTGAAAGTGGATGCGAGAGGGAAGAGTGGGGTTTATAAAGTGTCGGTAGATAGGGAAGGCTTGGTGTCAACGGGTGCGGACGGCGTGTTCGAGGAGAAGAAGATTGTGTTGATTGAACGCGGCGATACGGTGACGGAGAATGTATTGATGGCGGCGGCGAAGTACCCTGGGGTGACGAGAATTGTTGGCGCGAGTCCGAACTATATGGTGCAGGATTTATGTTTCTTCTTGGAGAAGTTGGGTGTGAAAATTGAGGGGATTGGTACGACGACGTTAATAGTGACGGGCGTAGCGAGGATAGACGAGGACGTGGAGTATTGTCCGAGCGAAGACCCGATTGAGGCGATGTCACTGATTGCGGCGGGGATTGTGACGAAGTCGGAGATTGAGATTCTGCGTGCGCCGATTGAGTTTTTGGAAGTGGAGCTTGAGGTGTTGAAAGATATGGGAGCGGTGATTTCTAGGAGCGAAGAGTATAAGTCGAGGAATGGGCGGACGAGGTTGGTGGATTTGAAGTTGAAGAAAGCGCGGCTGAAAGCGCCAGCGGATAAAATTCATCCGATGCCGTTTCCTGGACTAAACATTGATAATTTGCCGTTCTTTTCGGTGATTGCGGCGACGGCGAAAGGACGGACGCTGATTCACGATTGGGTGTTTGAAAATAGGGCGATTTATATTACGGAGCTGGCGAACTTGAACGTGAAAGTGGAGCTCTTAGATGCGCATCGGGTTTATATAACGGGGGAGACGAATTTTAGACCGGCGGAGATGATGGCGCCACCGGCGCTGCGACCGGCGGTGGTGATTTTGCTCGCGATGTTGGCGGCGCCTGGGACGAGTATTTTGCGCAACGTTTATATGATTAAACGTGGGTATCAAGATTTTTCGGCGAGGCTGAAGACGCTTGGTGCGGACATTGAGGCGCTTTAATGGAGGGTCTGAATCCGCAGCAGTTAGAAGCGGTGAATACTTTGGAGGGACCGCTGTTGATTTTGGCGGGAGCGGGGTCGGGGAAGACGAAGACGTTGACTTGTCGAATTGCGAATTTGTTGAAAAACGGAGTTTATGAGTCGAATGTTCTTGCGGTGACGTTTACGAATAAGGCGGCGAGAGAAATGAGAGAGAGATTGTGGAAGATATTGCGTGGCAAAGGCGAGCCACCTCGGGGGTTTATGCCGTATATGGGGACGTTTCACGGGATTTGTGTGAAGATTTTACGGCAAGAGTGGGAAGCGGCGGGGGTAGATAGGAATTTTACGATTTATGATACGGATGACCAAGTGGCTTTGATTCGGCGGACGATGAAGAATTTGAAAGTAGATAACAAGATGTTGAAGCCGAAGTCGGTGCTGGCGATGATTTCTAAGGCGAAGAATGAGGGGGCGTCGCCGGTTGAGTATGCCGAGACGGCGAACTATCCGAATCAGAAAGCGGTGGCGAAAGTTTATAGAGCGTATGAACGTGAGAAAGAAGAAGCGGCTGCGCTTGACTTTGATGATTTATTGTTGCGAGCTTTGAAACTTTTTTGGGAAAATGCAACTGTGAGGAAGAAGTGGCAGGAGCGGTTTCAGTATATTTTGATTGACGAGTATCAAGATACGAACCACGTGCAATATCAGTTGATTAAGTTGCTTGTGAACGAGCGGCATAATATCTGTGTGGTGGGGGACGATTGGCAGAGTATATATAGTTGGCGGGGAGCGGATTTTACGAACATTTTGAACTTTACGAAAGATTTTCCGGAAGCGAAAGTGATTAAGCTGGAGCAGAACTATCGGTCAACGGGGAATATTTTGGAGGCGAGCCAGAAGATTATAAATAAGAACAGGCAGAGGTCGGAGAAAGTGCTTTATACGGAGGCGGGGGAGGGTGACCCGATTGAGATTAGGACGACGCGAGACGAGAGCGACGAGGCGAACTATGTGGCGCGGAAGATTTTGAAAATGAGCGAGGAGCGAGAGTTTTCTGATTTTGCGGTACTATATCGGACGAATGCGCAGAGCTATGCGTTTGAGAAAGCGTTTATCAATCAAAGGATTCCATATAAAATTGTTGGCGGGGTGAGGTTTTATGACAGGCGGGAAGTGAAAGATGTGCTGGCGATTTTGCATTTGATTATCAATCCGCGAGATAAGGTGTCGCTTGAGAGAGTGGCGAAAAATGTACTGTCGGGGGTGGGAGAGAAGAGTTTGAATAAAATTTTTGTTCACCTTGAACAGGGAGGGAGGATAGGAGATGAGGAGTTGCTTGCGAGTTTGACGCCGAGAGCTAGAACGACGATGACGAGGTTGGCGAAGTTTTTGGCGGAGGGGAAGAAAGAGGGGGAGAGCGCGGCGGAGATTGTTGAACTAGCGGTGGCGTATTTTGATTTTGCGACGTTACTCGACGACGGGACGCCGACAGGGAAAGAGCGGATTCATAACCTTGAGGTGTTGGCGGACAATGCGTCGAAGTATGAGACGCTGCCGGAGTTTCTTGCTGATGCGGCGCTGATGTCGAGCGCGGACGAGGCGTCAGGGAAGAATAGCGTGACGTTGATGACATTGCACGCGGCGAAAGGGTTGGAGTTTCCGGTAGTGTTTATGGTTGGGTTGGAGGAGGGGTTGTTTCCGAGTTCAAGAGCGGTAGATGAGGAGGCGGCGCTAGAAGAGGAGCGGCGGCTGGCTTATGTTGGAATGACGCGGGCGATGCAAGATTTGTTTTTGACGTGGGCGCAGAGTAGGTTTAGCTTTGGGGGGAGGAATTATACGATGCCGTCAAGGTTTTTGACCGAGCTGGGTTATGACCCGTATGGAGCGAATGATTATGATGAGATGTCGGACAGTGATGATTTTGATCCGTTTCCGGATGATGACTTGCCGGTCTGGACTTAACCTCTTGGTGGTTCGCCACCGTCGGGTTCACCCCTTAGGTTTTTACTCTTGATTTCATAGCGGAGACCGGTGACGGGCGAGACGTAGTAGTCTTCGTTCAAGAGGTTGACGAACATAGTGAGGTCGCGGTCATCCATTATAATAATGGATTTGTCGTCGTCGGTCATTAAGTCGAGTTGCATTTCGTCGGAGTAGTCGAGCATTTGTTCTTGAGTCATAGCTTCGGAGATGTCGAGGTTTTGGATTTTTTTCAGAAGCGGTTTTTTATCTTGAAGCAAGGCATCAAGAGTTAGACCTTCGGAGAAGCTTAATTTATATTTTTCTTGGAGTTCGCGTGCTTTGGCTTCGGCGAGGACTTGGGACTTGTAGTCGTATTGGAAGAGGGCTTCGAATTTGGTTTGGTTAAAGACGACGATGTTGCCGTCGATGATGGCGACTTGATTATCTTCAGGCATTTTGATAGCGACTTCAGCAGAGAACGGTTCAAAGGATTCGCCGTTGAGTTCCCAGCTGGTCGCGCCTTTGAGGGCGGCGGAAGCGGAGAGTGCTTTGGCGATGTAGAAAGTTTTAGTGCCGTCGTCGCCACCCGGGTAACTAAATTTGGCGATAATGCCTTTGACCTTTTTAAATTCATATTCGTTGTCGGAGAAGAAATCAATGTCTTTATATTCGTTTTCGATGAGATGGATGAGAGTTTCTGCGCGCCCGACATTTTCTAGCTTGGTTCTATATATAACTTTATCTTCGCCGTCGGATTTTTCGTATTCGCGGCACTCGAGGCCTTTATCAGCTTCTTTAATGATATATGAAATAGCTTCTTGCATAAACATAGCTTTGACAGAGTTGGTCAATTTGTCGGAGTAGCGGACTTTGAACGGGGTGTAATTTTTGTTGAATAAAAATAGTTCGACAGAGACGTTGTTTTTAACTTCGTCAACTTCGTTAGCCCAGTGGAAGACATCAAATGATTCCATAGAATACCTCTCTTAATTTGTTCTATTATATCATAACTAAAAATAAATATTTTTTACTTTTCCACATATTGTGGATAACTTTTTTGTGAAAAGGGCAAAAAAGTGGCAAAAAGGGCTTGATTTTTGTTTTGAAAGTGGTTATACTAATAGCAAGTAGATGTCATAAATAAAAACGAAAAACAAAAACAACAATCTACGAACGAACATTAATATCAGTTTGAGAACGGTTAACAGGGAGTTTTGGCGCGCGGTTACCTTTTGCGATACGCGTCAACAAAATCGTCTGTACATTCTAAAACTAACACCTCCCAATTAAAACTCTAAAGAACGAACTTCGCTCTTTTGAGCGAGGTGAAGTCTTAGCAACCATTACACAATAATCTCTCAACGGCCACAATATGAACCAGGATTTTCTTGGCAGATTGTGGTAGATCTAGTGTAAGGAACAAACAAAAATCGAACAAAAACAAAAACGCTGAAATTTCTTGTTAAGCGTTCTCAAACGAACGAAGAAGCATATGATATAATAATATATATTATATGGAAGAGCTTCATAAACCCGTATTATTATCAGAAGTACTCGAGGTACTCGAACCCAAGGTCGGTGAGTCGTATTTGGATCTCACGGCGGGGTACGGAGGACACGCGAGTGAAGTTTTGGATTTGACACGGAATTATAAAGATTCGGTTTTAATTGACCGAGATGCGTTTGCGACGGAGTATCTAAAAGGGAAGTACGCAAGTGAACCTTTGGAAATCGTGAACGGAGATTTTTACAGTTCAGTGTTAAAGTTAGTAGAGTGTGGTAAAACTTTTGATTTGATTTTAGCGGATTTTGGGGTTTCTTCCCCGCAACTAGATAGAAACGAGCGAGGTTTCTCTTTTGCTAAGGACGGACCACTGGATATGCGAATGGACAGGACGCAAGAGTTAACTGCCGAGAGGGTGGTAAATCACTATCCTGAGTGGAAGCTAGCAGAGATTTTTGAGAAGTATGGCGAAGAGAGAACTGGCAACGCGAAGAGATTAGCAAGGGAGATTGTGCACGCGCGACCGTTTAAGAGTACGTTAGAACTGGCGGATTTTATTAAGGCGAAATCGCGTTATTCGAAGATGCATCCAGCGACGAGAGTGTTTCAGGCGATTAGGATTGAAGTGAACGACGAGTTAGGGTTGATCGAAAAGACGTTGCCGCTGCTCCCGAAAGTGCTGAAGCCGGAGGGGAGAGTCGCGATTATCACGTTTCATAGTTTGGAAGATAGGCTGGTGAAGAATTATTTTAAGGAAGCGAGTAGCTTTGGCGAAGAGTCGGAACTGGAAATTATAAATAAGAGTCCAATAGTTGCAGGGCAAAATGAATTAGTTAACAATCCTAGGGCTAGGAGTGCGAAACTAAGAGCTGCGAGAAAGCGTTAAACTGCGAATTTGTGAGAAAAGTGTGGAGTGGCTTGAAGTGGAGTGAGCCTTTAACCTTAGATTTGTTAAAAATAAAAACAATAAACAAAAAGGAGGCAATATGCCTAAACAAATCGTCGTGTCGAACAAGAGTCGTGCGCAAAAAGTAAAAGTTCACTTCTACTAAAATTAGCACACAGGGGGACTTTTGGGGGATAGGGGGAGATATGGCCCGAAAGGGCTGCCACAACTACAAAATATGGTTGCGGAGTCTTAAATAAAAAGAGTGTGTTAATTTATGACCTTCCCGAGGCGGGAGCTATGGTTACTTATAGCTCTGCCAAGCTTCACCGCCTCGGACTAAGTTTTGAGTTATATACACCAAACCAATACAAAAACAAAAAGGAAAAAACAGCGAGATAAAAAATGCGAGAATCTAGTTCAACGTGGGTACGGAACCGAAATACCGTGCGACATATGCCGAAGACACTGGGAAGCGTGTCGCAGAGTGTGATTCTCGGGATTTTGGTGCTAGTGATTGGTTTGATTTATGTAACCCAAGGTACGAAAGCGACGAGCTATGACTATGAGCTTTCTGAAATCGAGACGGAGATTGCGGAGCTGGAGGCGAGGAAAGAAGATCTTGCCGTCGAGCGAGCGAGATTAACGAGTATTGCGATGAGTAATAATAATGAAGTTGCGGCGAATATGCAAACAGGGCAGGTTTCTGGCTACGCCGAATAATTACTAACATTTTCCACAGGTTTTATGTAAAAATTATAGATAAGCGGAAAGATTTTGGTTTAGCATCCTGAAGATTTTTGGGAAATTGTCTTGACACTACGAACATAAGCTTGTTATAATAGAGCTTATGAATAGGAGGACAATGAAAGCTAATACTAAGCTTGGAAGAATAAAAGAAACAATTATTTTTGGGCGTGCGCTGAAGCTGACGCTGATGGCGACCGCCGTTTTTGTGATGGCGTACGTCTTTGTACCGACCATCATTGCCGAAGCCTCAGCCGCCACCAACAACGCTTCGGTCGAAGCTAACT
>CALEGA010000029.1 GCA_937876715.1 uncultured Candidatus Saccharibacteria bacterium | reverse complement strand
CGCTTCCATTTCCAAGTGCCACCCTCTGTCAGATTCACCCAAGCTCTCACGTCAAACTCTTTCACGCTCACGTGGGCATCGTTCGCAGTGTTGGCAAGTCCTCGCGGTGCTGAGATATAATTCTTACCTGTCTTATCGACAATGGTAATCAGTACATCTTTTTCCTCAAGAATCTTGTCATCATCACTGTTCAAACGCCCGCGAACTTCCAGCGGGTAGCCAGATTCTTCATCTTCTACTTCCCGCATAAAGTTCTCCAGCTCCCAATCGGTCGAAACCACTACTTTACCCCATTTCAGCGCCCTGAACAGACGCGTCAAGGTGTCGTTCGCGATTTCATCATACTCCGCTTGTGGCAGCCGTGCGATTTCCCACGCTTTGGCGGTTTCCGCCTGCAGGGAATCGAGCTTTTCCACTCCCATCTGCACTCTTGCACGAATAATCTGAAGCGGAGATTTTGGCAGCTCGTGCAGCCAATTATAAACTCCCTCTTCAATCGTTTCGCCCTCAAGGCTCGGACCATAGCTCCCCTCAGCTTCTTTCGCGAGTTCCGCATACCACGGGTCGTCATACGGAATATACCCGCCTGCATAGGTAAACGTCGGCATTATCACCTTTTCCTTATCAATCGTAAAGGTAATCGTCGCTCCCGTTTCCGCATATTCGGCGTGTACATCCGGCACCTCCGGTTCCACTTCTGGTACTTCCGTCGGTTCCATCGTTGGTGCCTCAGTTGGCACTTCGGTTGGCTCCTCCGTCGGTACTTCAGTTGGTGCCTCAGTCGGCACTGCGGTTGGCACTTCCGTCGCTTCGGGTGTCACAAAAACGTACACCACCTGCGGCGTCGGCTCAACCACCGGCTCCTTGGTCACATCGGGCATCGTCTCTCGCGTTCCGTTAAACCATCCCTGCGTCGCGCCATACAGCGCGGCAGCTGCCAGCAAAATCAGCACAATGGCGATAATGACAGGCAACAAGCTCCGCTTGCTTTCACCCTCATCGGATGTCGGCAGACTCGACACATCGTTCGACGGTGTCGGCGACACTTTCGGCGGCGTATAAACCGGCGCTTCACGCTCCGGTTTCGGCTGCTGGCGCTGCGCATAAGCGTAGTCACCACGATAGCGCGTCCGTCTCGGCGTCTCTTGGTTACTCGAGCTCTTTTCATGTTTCCCCTGAGAATTTGACATTTTTTCACCCTCCCTTTTTCTAAATTTCAGAAAGAAACAGTATAAAAATCAAATGTTTCAGACACTGCGTTTGTGCCTGAGATGATTCGGCTTTTAAGGCTCGTTGGTTCTAAACTAACACGCGTTTATAACTAACACCTATATTATAGCACACATAAGCGTTTTTGTCAATCCTCACCTCTGTCGTTTTCCGCCCGCCGAGTTCCCACTTTTTTCGACTTTCTGGTATAATATATTTATGAACATTTGGCAAGAGCTGAAACCACCCATTTTATGTCTCGCTCCCATGGAGGGCGTCACCGACCTCGCTTTCCGTCAGGTCATCGCCCACGCTGGTCGCCCTGATTTGTTTTTCACGGAGTTCACCAACGTCAGCTCCTACGCCTCAGAAAAGGGCAGAGCTAACGCCCTCGAACGGCTCCAAATCTCCCCCACCGACGCACCCATCATCGCCCAAATCTGGGGTAAAAATCCAGCACATTTTGCGCAAACGGTCTCCGCGCTTCAATCACTCGGTTTTTCAGGGGTAGATCTCAACTTTGGCTGTCCCGACAAACACGTCAACAAGGCGGGTGGCGGTGCCCAAATGATTCGCACGCCCGACCTCGCCGTCGAATGCTTCCGCAACGCCGTCAAAAACTCAAGCGGTCTCCCCGTCTCCGTCAAAACCCGCCTCGGCTTCTCCTTTGTTGACGAATACAAAACTTGGCTCCCCACCCTCCTCCAAGAGCGCCCCGCCGCTCTCACGGTTCACTTGAGGACCCGCAAGGAAATGTCGAAAGTCCCCGCCCACTTCGAGCTCATCCCCGAAATTATAGAATTAAGAAATAAATACTCACCAGAAACAAAATTATTAATCAACGGCGACATCAAAAACAAGGCACAAGCACTCGAACTCTCAAAAAAATACCCCAAACTCGACGGCTTTATGATTGGTCGCGGTGTTTTCGAAAACCCCTACTGCTTCACCGACCACACGCCGACTCAACAAGAACTCCTCGATCTACTCCACCTCCACCTGTCATTATATAAAAACTCCAACTTCGAACCGCTCAAACACTACTTTAAAATCTACGTCCGCGACTTCCCAGGCGCTTCCGACCTCCGCACCCAACTTATGGCGTGCCATTCTGTCGAAGACGCTCTGTCAATTTTACAACATTTCGACGCCGACCTCTAAAATTTTGGTGGAAAACTCGCGTCTTGACAAAGCTCCCCACGTCATATAATATAATAATAGTACTATATCAAAATAGACAGGACGCGAGGTGATGTCTGAACTACCAGAAAAACAAATAAAACGCTTACGAAGCCTTATTCAGGAGGCAGAAACTAATATGGCTGCCGCCAAAGAACTTTTGAACTCCGTTTTAGGCGACGGCGATATTATCTCCGCTCCTCGCGAAACTATCGTCTCCGACCCCGACGGCAAAGTCATCGAGGGTGTCTTCGACGGTCAAATTATGATCGGTCCTGACGGCAAGAACTACCCTGTCCCCGCTAACTACGCCTCGAAGTCTAAGCTCGTTGAGGGCGACCTTATGAAACTCACTATCACCCCTGACGGCAAATTCCTCTATAAGCAAATCGGTCCCGTCGAACGCAAGTCCGTCATCGGCACCCTCACGCACCACGACGACAAATACTACGTTGAAGTCGCCGGTCGCGAATACGAAATCCTTTACGCTTCTGTCACTTATTTCCACCTCAAGGAGGGCTCGCAAGTCTCCGTCGTCGTTCCCGCCAACAACGAGGAAGCTGAGTGGGCTGCTGTTGAAGCCGCTTTATAAATGTTAGCTTTATACCGCAAATACCGTCCGAAAACTCTCGCCGACGTCGTTGGGCAGGAGCAGGTCACTCAACCGCTCGCCGCCGCCCTTAAATCCGGCAAAGTTAACCATTCCTATCTTTTCACCGGTCCTCGTGGCTGCGGTAAAACTTCCGTCGCCCGCATCCTCGCCCACGAAATCAACGGGTTTAAATACGAACTTGAAGACTCCTATCTCGACATCGTCGAAATCGATGCCGCTTCCAACACCGGCGTTGACAACATCCGCGACCTCCGCGAAAAGGCAATTATCGCGCCGTCCGAGGGCAAGTTCAAGGTCTATATCATCGACGAAGTCCATATGCTCTCTAAGTCCGCCTTTAACGCTCTCTTGAAAACCCTTGAAGAACCGCCCGCCCACGTCGTCTTCATCCTCGCCACCACCGACCTCGAAAAAGTCCCCGTCACCATCACATCAAGAAGCCAAGTCTTCACGTTCCGCCTCGCTCCGCCCGAAATTATGCTCCCCCACCTCAAAACTATCTGCAAAGAAGAGGGAATTGAAATCTCCGACGCCGCCCTCAACTTAATCTGCGAAAAAGGCGACGGCTCGTTCCGCGACAGCCTCAGCCTCCTCGACCAAATCTCCTCCCTCGCCGAAAAAGACACCGAAATCTCCGAACAAACCGTCGCTAGTTGCCTCGGCTTGCCGATGGACTCTAAGCTCACCGCCCTCCTCGACACCTACGCCGCCGGCGACTTCACCGCCGTCTCAGACTCGCTCAAAGCTCTCCTCCTCGAGGGTATCAAACCCGAATCCCTCGCCTCCGCCTGCCTCAGCAAAATCATCGCTCACCCCACCCCCATGCTTCTTCCACTCCTTGCCGAACTGCCAAAAGTCTCCGCTCCCTACCCCGAAGCAAAACTCTTGTTAGCTTTTTTAAAAAATAGCGATTTGAAAGTTGAAACTAAAAAAATAGAACCAAAAGTTGAAATTCCTAAACCAAAAATAGCAAAAACTATCAATAAAAATTCTTTAACTTTAACTCCTGCTTTAGAGGCGCAACTCAAAAAATGCATCGTCAAAGACGACGGCACCACTGTCCATATCTACCCCCCTAAAAAAATCATCAAATCCATCTTAGAACGCCAAAATAACGCCGAAATCTTGCATAGCGCCCTCGGCAAACCTTTCCTCGTCCACGAAATCGACGAACTCCCCGAAAATTCTCCCAAAATTAAACAGATTTCTGATATAATGGGAGGAGTACAGGAGGTAACTAACGATAATGGAGGAATCCCGTTCTAACAGCGGACGCATCCCGCCGCAAGATCTAAACGCCGAAAAGTCTCTGCTCGGCGCTCTTATGCTGTCCGACGCCAGCTTCCCCGATTGCCTCGAAACCGTCAACTACAAAGACTTCTACGAAGAAAAAAACGGCAAAATCTTCCACGCTATGACCAGCCTTTACCAGCACCACTCCCCGATTGACCTCTTGACCGTCACTGCCGAACTCCGCAAGTCTAAAAATCTCCGCTCCGTCGGTGGCGCCGTTTACCTCACCGAACTCACCAACTACGTCCCCACCGCCACCCACGCCAAGGCATACGCCGAACTCGTCGCCAATGCCGCCGTCCGCCGCCGCCTCATCTCTGCCGGCACTAACATCACCGAAAGTGCCTACGACGAAGAAAAAGAAGTCGGCGAACTCCTCGGTAATGCCGAAAAAGAGCTCTTCGGCGTCTCCGACCAAACCACTAAGACCGAATACGTCGCCCTTGAATCGCTCCTCGCCGACGCGTTCGACCGTATGGAAGAACTCCACAAAAACAAGGGCGCTTTAAGGGGTCTCAAAACCGGCTTCCGCGACCTCGACAAAATGACCGCCGGCTTCCAAAAAGGCGACCTCATCATCATCGGCGCTCGTCCGGCTATGGGTAAAACCACTTTCGCAGAAAACCTCGCCTACAACGCGGCGACCATCAACAACCGCGGCGTCCTCTTCTTCTCAATGGAAATGGCGAACAACGAAATCATCGACCGTATGATTTCCGACGTCTCCGGCGTTGATAACTGGAAAATCCGCACTGGCAACGTCACCGACGAAGACTACGGCAAAATCGGCGACGCTCTCGAAGAAATGGACTCCGTCCCCCTTTACCTCGACGACTCCAGCTCTATGACCATCTTGGAACTCCGCAACAAGGCTCGCCGTGCCGCCCACGACCACGATATTAGTATGATTATCGTTGACTACCTCCAGCTTCTCAGCGGCTCCGACGTCTATCGTAAAACCGGTCAGCGCGTCCAAGAGGTCTCGGAAATCTCTCGCGGTCTTAAACAACTCGCCCGCGAACTAGAAATCCCCGTCGTCGCCCTCGCCCAGCTCTCCCGTAACGTCACCGGTCGCGACGACCCTCGCCCTGTCCTCTCTGACCTCCGTGAATCCGGCTCCATCGAGCAGGACGCCGACCTCGTGATGTTCCTCCACCGCGTTGACTACTACCATATGAACGAACCCGACTACGTCCCCACCAACATCACCGAACTCATCATCGGCAAGCACCGCCACGGTCCCGTCGGCAAAATCGAACTCTACTTCCACCCCGAGCTCCTCCGCTTTATGTCCCTCGACAAAGAACATAAAGAATGATAGAATAAACATAATGAGTAAACTCGTTATCTCTAAACTTTTTCTTTATCGCTATCGTTTTGTCATCGGTTACATCATCCTCGGGCTCGCTTTTCTGGCACTTCTTTTCCTATTGCCAATGATTAGCCCGTCCGGTCTCTCCGACCTCGAGCGCGAATCTGCCGTTTCGAGCTACAATCTCCACTTCTCGTCCATCACTTCTGGCGACCTCGTCGATCTCCCGTACCACATTCTCCAAAAACTCAGCATCCTCGCTTTCGGCCTCACGCCCTACGCCATTAAACTCCCCTCAATTCTCCTCGGTCTTGTTCTCGGTCTCCTCCTCATTCTTCTCCTAAACCGCTGGTTTAAGTCCAACGTCGCCCTCCTCGCCTCCATCCTCACCGTCCTCAGCACACCTTTCCTCTACCTCGTCGGCTCCGGCACACCTCTCATTATGCTCATATTCTGGCCCACCCTCCTGCTCTGGCTCGGTTCTAAAATCCAAGGCGAAAAAGCGCCCAAACCTCTCTGGTGCTTCGTTTTTGCTTTCGCCCTCCTCCTTGCGATTTACACCCCCCACCTCATCTACCTCGTCGCTTTCATCATCATCTTCACCCTCTGGAATCCCCATCTCCGCTTCACCCTTAAATCCCTCCCCAAAGTCCCGCTCATCGGTATGGGCATCATCATTCTCGGCGGCTTCACCATTTGGGTCACCAACATCATTTCGAGCAACACGGTCGCTCTCACCCTCTTCTTCGGCGAAAACGTCTCACTCTCTCAGTTCTTCGCTAACATCAAAACCGGCTTTATGCCTTTCTTCTCGTGGGTGCAACCTCTGGAAGGCGTCTATCTCTCCCCGCTCGTCGGTCTCTCTCACCTCGTCCTCGCTCTCATCGGTCTTTTCTCGACCCGCCAAGGCTTTTTCGCCTCCCGCAACGCCATCGCCAGCTGTTTCATCGTCTTTTCCGTCGTCCTCGCCGGTCTCGCTCCCGACTCCGCTCTCCTC
Source organism: uncultured Candidatus Saccharibacteria bacterium (assembly GCA_937876715.1). Classification (GTDB taxonomy): domain Bacteria; phylum Patescibacteriota; class Saccharimonadia; order Saccharimonadales; family Saccharimonadaceae; genus Nanosyncoccus. The sequence continues at coordinate 1,322 of CALEGA010000029.1, read as the reverse complement.
CTCGTCCTCCCACTCTCCATCCTCACCGCACACGGTCTTCGCTACATCTTGGAAAAATGGTACGGTCTCTTCCCGTCGAACCCCTACGCCCGCATCTTCGCCATCTTCCCGCTCAGCATTCTTCTCGCCCTAATGATCATCCCAAGCCTCAACCACTACGTTTATGGCTACAAATACACTCCTGCCGTCGCCAACCAATTCTCGACCGACCTTGAACTTGTCGAAGCCAACCTCACCGACGAAATGTTCCTCGTCGCGCCCGACAACTCCCTCAACTACGCGTTCTACGAGGTTTACCAAGACCGTCACCACTCCGTTAACCTCCTCTCCACCACCGAAGCGCAACACCTCAACGCCTACACCGACGTCGCCACGCTCGGTCGTCTTGAAGACTTAGCGCTCCCTGAAGGCTACCACTTAAAATCTATAATCACCTCCCCAAAATCCGACAATTCTGATAGAATATACATATATACCTATCGTAAATAGTTTTATAAGGAGTTATTATGGGTCAAACAATGGACCAAATGAAAATGATTAACCAGCTTCGCAAGGCGCAAAAAGACCTGAAAAACGAAATCGTCGAAGTCGAAGCCGGCGACGGTGCCGTCGTCATCCAAATCAACGGCGAACTTAAAATCAAAGACGTTTCGATTGACCCTGAAAAAGTTGACCTCGACAACATCCACGAACTCGAACGCTGGATTAAAAACTGCCTCACCGACGGCTACGCCAAGGCACAAGAAATCGCTTCGGAAAAAATGAAACCCTTAATGGGCAAACTCGGAAATCTCGGTCTCTAATGCTCCCCGAGGCTCTCACTCGCGTCATTGAGGCGCTCGGGCATCTTCCAGGCGTCGGACCCCGCACGGCGGAACGCTACGCCTACTTTCTGTTTCGCGCTAACCCAAGTATTACCGATAATATCTCCGAATCTTTGCAGTATCTCCACTCCGGCGTCAAGTCCTGTCCCAAAACCTTCGCTCTCATCGACAGCGACGAAGCCGTCTCCCCGCTTTACTCCGACCCCTCACGCGACAAGACTTCCGTCCTCGTCGTAGAAGAGCCACTCGACATCTACAGCATCGAAGCTACCAAATCCTACAAAGGCACCTACCAAGTTCTCGGTGGCGCCATCTCCCCCATTGATGGTGTCACTCCCGACCAGCTCCACATCAAAGAGCTCCTCACCCGCGTCGCTGACGACGCAGTCACCGAGGTCATCATCGCGACGAACCCCAGTGTTGAGGGCGAATCCACCGCCCTCCTCCTCCAAAAACTCCTCTCTGAAAAATTCGATAATTTGAAGATAACAAGACTGG
>CALEGA010000028.1 GCA_937876715.1 uncultured Candidatus Saccharibacteria bacterium | reverse complement strand
AGACCTATCAAAATTCCGCAACATCGGCATCATCGCCCACATCGACGCGGGAAAAACCACGACCTCTGAGGCTATTCTTTACCGCACCGGTCTCAAACACAAAATCGACCTCGTCAAAGGCGACACCGGTGGCGCCACCACCGACTGGATGGAACAGGAAAAGGAACGCGGCATCACTATCACCTCCGCCGCTGTCACCGCCTACTGGAAAGGCCACAAAATCAACATCATCGATACCCCAGGCCACATCGACTTCACCGCTGAAGTCGAGCGCTCCCTCCGTGTCCTCGACGGCGCCGTCGTCGTCTTCGATGGCAAAATGGGCGTCGAAGCTCAGTCCGAAACCGTCTGGCGTCAAGCCACTAAATACGGCGTTCCTCGCATCTGCTTCGTCAACAAAATCAACCAAATCGGTGGCGACTTCTACAAATCCCTCGACTCTATTCATAAACGCTTGAGCAAAAACGCCGTCGCCATTCATCTCCCAATCGGCTTCGAAAAAGACATCTGCGGCGTCGTTGACCTCGTCGATATGAAAGCCTACACCTACAAGGACTACGCTGACCACGAACTCACCGTCGGCGAAATCCCTGAAGATATGCTCGAAAAGGCAAAAAACGCCCGCGCTGTCCTCGTTGAGGAAGCTGTCTCCGCTGACGAAACCTTGATGGAAAAATTCTTCGAGGGCGGCGAAGAAGCTATCACGACCGAAGAACTCAAGAGCGCATTAAGAAAGCGCGTCCTCGAGGGCGACTTCTACCTCGTCACCGGTGGTGACGGTCGTGGCGTAATCGTCGAGAAAGTCCTCGACCTCGTCACTGATTACCTCCCGTCTCCGCTTGACCGTGACCAAGGTCAAACCGTCGGTCACAACCCGAAATCCGGCGACGAAGAAGTCCGCAAAGCCGACGATAAAGAACCGCTCTGCGCCCTCGCCTTCAAAATCGCCACCGACCCATTCGTCGGCAAGCTCATCTTCATCCGCGTTTACTCTGGTAAGCTAGAAACTGGCGGCTTCATCTTAAACGCCTCCACTGGCAACAAGGAACGCGTCGGCCGTATCGTCCGTATGTTCGCCGACAAACGCGAAGAAATCTCGAGCGTTGGCGCTGGCGACATCGCCGCCGTCGTTGGTCTCAAAGATTGTACCACCGGTACCACCATCTGCGACCCCGCTCACCCAATCCGCCTCGAATCTATCGAATTCCCTGACCCTCCTGTCTCCATCGCCGTTGAGCCAAAAACCAAGGCAGACCAAGAAAAAATGGGCATCGGTCTCTCTAAACTCGCTGAAGAAGACCCAACTTTCCGCGTCCACACTGACGAAGAAACTGGTCAAACCATCATCTCCGGTATGGGCGAGCTCCACCTAGAAATCATCATCGACCGCTTGAAACGCGAACACGGCGTCGAAGCCAACACCGGCGCTCCTCAAGTCGCCTACCGCGAAACCATCCGTGGCACCGCCGAAGCGCAAGGTAAGCACATCAAGCAATCCGGTGGTCGCGGTCAATATGGTGACGTTTGGGTCAAATTTGAGCCGAACGAACCAGGCAAAGGCTTCGAGTTCATCGACCAAATCAAAGGCGGCGTCGTTCCTCAAGAATATCGCAAACCAGTTCAAAAAGGTATCGAAGACACTCTTAACGGCGGCGTTATCGCTGGCTACCCAGTAGTAGACGTTAAGGTAACACTTATCGACGGTTCTTACCACGAAGTTGACTCTTCAGAAATGGCATTTAAGATTGCCGGTTCTATGGCATTTAAGGAAGCTTGCCGCAAGGCAAATCCTGTTCTCTTGGAACCCATTATGAAGGTTA
>CALEGA010000027.1 GCA_937876715.1 uncultured Candidatus Saccharibacteria bacterium | reverse complement strand
CGGGTGATTACTACGTCTACGTCAAATCCCTCACCACAGAAGAAATTTCGGAGCCCAAACTCTTTACCTACGAGCCCATCGACAGCTCCAAAGTCAAAATGTAGAGGCGTCACCATGAACTTTCAGCTCGTCTCCAAATACCAACCCACTGGCGACCAACCTGCCGCCATTAAACAGCTTACCAAAGGTCTCAAAGAGGGTGTTAAAGAACAGACTCTGCTCGGCGTTACTGGCTCTGGTAAAACTTTTACCATGGCCAACCTCATTCAAAACTTCGGCAAACCCACGCTCGTCCTCGCACACAATAAAACTCTCGCCGCCCAACTCTACTCCGAATTTCGCGAATTTTTCCCTAAAAACGAAGTTCATTACTTCGTCTCCTACTTCGACTACTACCAACCGGAAGCTTACATTGCTTCGACCGACACCTACATCGAAAAAGACTCCGCCATTAACGAAGAAATTGACCGCCTCCGCCACGGCGCCACCGAAGCACTCTTGACTCGCAACGACGTCATTATCGTCGCCTCCGTCTCCTGTATCTACGGCATCGGCTCACCTAAGAGTTACGAAGCAATGTCGATTCCACTCTGGCAAAAAACCACCGGCTGGGTCACGACCGGCGATAGACCCGTCGCCGACCAGCTCAGTTTTATTCGCGAACTCGTTAAAATCCAATATCGCCGCAACGACATCGCTTTTGAACGCGGCAACTTCCGCGTTATGGGCGACACGGTTGACCTTTACCCCGCTTCTGGCGAATGGGCATATCGTTTCGAATTCGGTTTCGACAATCTCGAAGCGGTTAAAATCATCGACCCGCTCACGGGCGAAATCCGCGAAAAACCAAACCACGTCCACATCTTCCCGAATACCCACTACGCCACGCCCGACGCCGACCTCCAGCGCGCGCTCGTTTCCATCGAAAAAGAATATAAAGAACGCCTCGACTATTTTGAAAAAGGTCAAAAATATCTCGAAGCGCAGCGCCTTACTCAGCGCGTCACCTATGATTTGGAAATGCTTAAAGAAACTGGCTTCGTCAAGGGTATCGAAAACTACTCTCGCCATCTCGAGGGTAGGAGAACCGGCGAACCGCCCTCCACTCTCCTCGACTTCTTCCCGTCCGATTTTCTTCTCCTTGTCGATGAATCACATATGACTCTCCCGCAAGTCCACGGTATGTATAATGGCGACCACGCCCGCAAAATGGCACTCGTCGATTATGGCTTTCGCCTACCGTCCGCTCTCGACAACCGCCCGCTCACTTTCAGCGAATTTTATCGCCACGTTTCTCACGCCGTTTACGTTTCCGCCACTCCAGGCGAATATGAACTTAGCAACTCGCCCAAGCCCGCCGAACAAGTCATTCGTCCGACCGGTCTTCTCGACCCTGAAATCGAAGTACGTTCTTCTGAGGGACAAATCGACAACCTGATGGAAGAAATCGACCAACGCATCGCTAAAAACCAACGCGTCCTCGTCACGACGTTAACTAAGCGTATGGCGGAAGATTTGTCTGACCACCTCAAGGAACGTGGCGTTAAAACCGCTTATATTCACTCCGATATCGACACATTAGAGCGCGGTGACATTCTGCGCGACCTTCGCTCCGGCGTTTATGACGTGCTCGTCGGCATTAACCTCCTCCGCGAGGGTCTCGATCTCCCCGAAGTCTCGCTCGTCGCCATTCTTGACGCCGATAAAGAGGGCTTCCTCCGCTCCGAATCCGCCCTCATCCAAACCATCGGTCGCGCCGCTCGTCACGTCGAGGGGAAAGTTATTATGTACGCCGACTTCATCACCGAAAGTATGGAAAAAGCCATCTCTGAGACCGCTCGCCGCCGCGAACTTCAAACCGCCTACAATAAAAAACATAAAATCACGCCAAAGGGAATTAAAAAGGAAATCTCCGCCGGTCTCCGCGCTATTATTCCTGAACGAGAAGAAAAATCTAAGCTCGACATCAAGCGTATTCCTAAGGAAGAACTCCCCTCACTCGTCAAACAGCTCGAATCGGAAATGAAACTCGCCGCCGCCAATCTTGAATTCGAACGCGCCGCTATGCTCCGCGACGAAATCGCCGAAATCGAATCCTCTCTCCATCCACAAAAATCCTAAAAAACGTCGTTGTTTTTAAGTCGGGCTTATGCTAAAATTAATATAAATATGAGTGAAGAGAGAGTTAAAAAAATTATTGCTACTGACCCAGCGCGACCTAACCAATCGTCGATTATGTCCGCTCCGCGCGACAAGAAAAAAACTGAGCGCACGTTCATTCTAATCGGCGCTCTCGTCGTCAGTGTCGTCCTAAATATCGTTTTCGTCATCCTCTTCGTTTCCAAAAATGAAAAAATCAACGCCCTTGAAGCCGAAGTTAAGGACAACGAAGCACTCATTCTTGAATTGAAGAACAAAGTCAACTCATTAAGCAGTTTTTAATTCGCGCAAGAAGTGTTATAATTTCCAGTAATGGAAGTTACAGAACAAGAAATCGAACACCTCGCCAGCCTCAGTAATTTTTCTCTGGGCGCTGACGAAAAAATAAAATTAAAGTCCGACCTTGAAAACATTTTCAAGTACATCGGCAAGCTCGACGAACTCGACGTCGAGGGGGTCGAACCAACTTACCAAGTCTTCGAAATGGAAAACGTCTGGCGTCCCGACGAAATCACCGACCAAGATGCCGACCGCGAGGCTCTGCTTGCCCTCACCAAAGAAGAGGAAGATCACCAAATTAAAGTCCCGAAGGTATTATAATTATTAATTATGAAAATCGCTGATAAATCCACCACCGCCGTCTCCCTCGTCAAAGCTTCTTTAAAGCACATCGAGGAGACCAAAGATTACAATATCTTCACTTTTATCGACAAAGACCGCGTTCTCAAACAAGCCGAAGCGATCGACGCTAAAATTAAAAAAGGCGAACCCGTTGGTCGCCTTGCCGGTGTTCCTTATGCTCTAAAAGCTAACTTCCTCTCTAAAAATCATCCCGCTGACGCCTCCGCGAAAATCCTCACCGAGTTTATCTCTCCCGTTGACTCCACTACGGCAGAAAAATTAGAACAAGAGGGCGCCATCTGCGTCGGCTGCGTCAACCTCGACGCTTTCGCCCACGGCTCCTCCACGGAAAACTCGTTCTACGGACCAACTAAAAACTCCGCCGACCAAACTCGTGTTGCTGGCGGCTCGTCCGGTGGCTCCGCCGTTGCTGTCGCCCTTGATTGTGTTGAGTTTGCCACCGGCTCCGACACTGGTGGCTCGATTCGTCAGCCCGCCTCGTTCAACGGCGTCTTCGGCATTAAACCAACCTATGGCGCCATCTCGCGTTACGGCGTTATCGCTATGGCTTCCAGCCTCGACGTGATTGGCTTCTTCACCAAATCCGCCGAGGACCTCGATTTGCTGATGTCCGTCACGGCAGGGCAAGACCCAAAAGACCAAACCACCCTCCCCGACTTTTACGGCACTAAGGATGTTGAACTAAAACAAAAATCCATTGGCTACGTTAAAGAATTTATGAATTCTCCTGCCCTCGACCCAGAAATTAAAGCCGCACTGGAAAACCAACTCACCGACCTTAAAAAACGCGGTTATAAAACCGTCGAACTTTCTATGCCAACGCTCGAATATGCGCTCGCCGCTTACTATATCATCCAACCTGCCGAAGTTGCCTCGAACCTCTCGCGCTATGATGGCATCCGCTACGGCTTCCGTACTAAAAATCTCAAAGCCGACGATAAAACTCCGCTCGACCTCCTCTTCGAAAACACTCGCGACGAGGGCTTTATGCGGGAAAACAAGCGCCGCATTATGATTGGCAACTTCGTCTTAAGCTCCGGCTTCTATGACGCTTACTTCCTCAAGGCGGCAAAAGCTCGCACGCTCATCATCGACGAATTTACCAAAGCCTTTGTGCAAGTTGACGCCATTTTAAGTCCCGTCTCTCCTAACCCTGCCTTTAAGCTTGGTGAAAAAGTCAGTGACCCCGTCGCCATGTATCTTGAAGATGTGATGTCCGTTCCGGTTAACCTCGCCGGCGTTCCTGCTGTCGCTTTCCCCGTTGGCAAAAATAAAGCTGGTCTCCCGCTTGGTTTGCAAATCATCGGTCCGCGCCGCAGCGATAAAAATCTCATTAAACTCGCAGGAGAACTCGCCAAATGAACGACGCCAGTTTTTACGCCCTTTTCGGTTCCATCGCCGTCGTCGGCATCTTAATTTTCGTCGCCATCATCCTCACCGGCAAGCGCAAATATACTTTTAACAAACTCGAATACCAAACTGACTTCCTTGCCATCGAAAACTCCCTCACGAAAAACAACCCCCAGAGTTATCAAATGGCGGTCGTCGAGGGCGACAAATTGCTCGACAAGGCAATGATGGAAATGGGCATTTCGGGTAAGACTATGGGCGAACGCCTCAAAAAATGCGGCAAGGAAAAATTCTCCCAACTTAACGCCGTTTGGAATGCGCACAAACTTCGCAACCAAATCGCCCACGAATCAGGTTTTAAACTTGAATATCACCAAGCGCGCCACGCCCTCACGATTTATAAACAAGCCTTAAAAGATTTAGGAGCTATCTAACATGAGCCAGAAATACGACATTACTATTGGCATCGAATGCCACGTTCAGCTAAAAACTAAAACTAAGCTCTTCTCCGAAGTCAATAATGACGCTCGCGGCAAAGAGCCGAACTCTTGCGTCTCGCCCATTGACTACGCTCTCCCGGGTATGTTGCCGCGCCTGAACGGCGAGGCAGTTAAGGTCGCGATTCGTGCCGGCGCCGCTATGAACGCCAAAATCAACCCCTCTTCCCGCTTCGACCGCAAACACTATTTCTACCCCGACTCACCCAAGGGCTATCAAATCACCCAGTTTTACCACCCCATCGTCGGCGAGGGCTTCATTGAACTGCCAAGTGGTAAAAAAATCCGCATCGAACACGCCCATCTTGAGGGCGACGCCGGCAAGCTCACCCACTTCGACACCTACTCTCTCGTCGATTTAAACCGCGTTGACACTCCGCTCCTCGAAATCGTTTCTATGCCCGACATCTCCAGCGCCGAAGAAGCACGCGACTATTGCAAGGAACTCTGGCGCAATATGATTTATGCCGACGTCACCAACGGCGACCTTTACAACGGCAATATGCGCTTCGATGTCAACATCTCTCTCAAAAAACCAGAAGATAAAAAACTTGGCACCCGCGCCGAAATCAAAAACCTCAACAGCTTCCGCAGCATCGAACGCGCTGTTCTCTACGAATACGAGCGCCAAAGTAAAATCCTAGACCAAGGCGAAAAAGTTAAGCAGGAAACTCGCGGTTGGTCTGACGCTACCGGCAAAACCACTTCCCAGCGCTCCAAGGAAGAGGCGCAAGATTACCGTTATATGCCCGAACCCGACCTCCCGCCACTCAACCTCGCGGAAGACTTCGTCGAAACCGAATACAAAAAGTGTCCCAAACTTCCCGCCGGCTATCGCCAAGAATTTGACGGCATTATTCCTGCCGATACGCTCGAAGTTTTGCTCGACTACCCTGAGCTAGTCAAGCGTCTCGCCGAAATCCACGCCGCTAATCAACCAGTTGACTACGTTGCTAATCTCTTCGCTTCCGTCCTCCTTGCTGAAGAGAATCAAAGTCTCCTGAACGACTCGCTTCCGACCGCTTCGCAACTCACCGAGCTTGCCGAAATGAAAGCCAAGAAAGAACTTTCCAGCACCGCTGCCAAGGAAGTCTTCATCAAGCTCTTCGAACAAAAGCATTCTGGCAAATCTCCACGCGACCTCGCCAAGGAACTTAATCTCATTCAAGAAAACGACACTGGTGCTCTCGAAGCTATTGTTGACGCGGTACTTGCCAACCCCGTCACCAAAAAAGCGCAGGAAGATTACAAAGCAGGACAAGAAAAAGTCCTCGGCTTCCTCGTTGGACAGGTGATGAAAGAATCTAAAGGCAAAGCAAATCCTGCCGCCGTCTCTGAAATTCTTAAAAATAAGTTAAAATAGGCTTAACAATTTTTATCGACTAGTCTATAATAAGTGGAGTAAGGAGTATTATGGCTAAAAAAATCAAAATTTTTTCCGAGCTAATTTTAGGGGTAACAACTGCGCTTACCCTCGGTTATGCTGTTAATATCAAGCCTGTCGCCGCTTGTGATGGCGACGCCTCAAAGGAAGCTAACTGCTCAGACGTCCTGATTGCTCCGAGCGAACCCGCTGCGGAATCTGACGACACTTATGCTGCCGCCGCCAGCACGCTCGACTCCGAAGTCAATGTCTCCCACTCTTTCTTCCTCGCCGGCAACGACGTCGTCTCGAAAGACCACGTCAACGGCATTCACTTCCTCGCTGGCAACCTCGTTGAGTTCACCGGCTCCGCCGAATATGGTGCTTTCGCTGGCAACTCTCTCAAAGTTAACGGCGAAATCGACAAAGACCTCTTCATTGCCGGTAGCTCCATCGAAATCGGCGAAGACACCATAATCGGTCGCGACCTTTATGCTGCTGCTACCACAGTCCTGATTAAGACTAACTTAAACGGCAACGCTTTCATCAGCGGTAACCGTGTCGTTCTTGAAAACGTCACTATCGACGGCGACGTCAACATTGCTGCTGAAGAAATCACCATCAAGGGAAAAGTCTCCGTCACCGGCACTTTCTCATATAACGACACTGCGCGCGCCGTCGGTCTCGAAAACCTCACTTCGGCAACCACTAAGACCTATGAGGGTACCAACAATAGCGTCGATTTATCTTTCTTTAACTCAATCACCACTAAGCTTATCTTCCTCCTCGGTCGTCTCCTCGTTACGATTGTCCTCATTGCCGTCGCCAGCAAGCTTTCCAAACGCTTGATGGACGAGTTTAATTTTAAGAGCTCTTGGAAAGACATCGCGCTCGGTCTCGGTCTTCTTATCGTCGTTCCGCTTACTATCATCTTCACCCTGGTCACCATTGTTGGTTTACCGCTCGCCCTCATCGGCCTCGGCTTCTACGTTCTCTTTGCCTATCTTGCCACCAGTGTCACTGGGCTCGTCGTCGGCGACCAACTCGCCAAGCACGCTTTCAAGAAAGAAAAACTCCACCCGTTCCTCAAGGCGACTATGGGCATTGTCCTTGTCACCTTACTCGGTTTCATTCCTTATGTCGGCGGTCTCGTCGGCGCCGTCAGCGCTTGCTTCGGCTTCGGCTACCTCGTCCACAAAATCTTCCGCCAACCCAAAGCTTCCAAAAAATAAATTATGATACATAGCTCTTGGAAACCGTTTCTTGAACAAGAATTCCAGAAACCATATTTCCAAGAGCTTTCTGCTTTTCTCAAAGAAGCTTATCAAACCAAAACAATTTTCCCTAAAAAAGAAGCTGTTTTTCGCGCTTTCTCAACCGATTTGAACGAAGTTAAAGTCGTCATTCTTGGACAAGACCCCTACCATACTCCAGGTGCCGCTATGGGTCTGGCTTTTTCGGTGCCAAGTTCGGAAAAAATCCCACCTAGTCTCATCAACATTTATAAAGAAATCGACTCCGACCTTGGGCAAATTTACCAAGATTTAAAAATTATGAACCCCAATCTTGCACTTAACCCTGAAGATTATCAACATCATAACAAAACTGGCGACCTGTCAAGCTGGGCAGAACAAGGAGTTTTACTACTTAATAATGTTCTGACCGTTGAAGCGCACCTCGCCGGCTCACATCGCGGCAAAGGTTGGGAAACTTTCACGGAAAATGTCATCAAATATCTTAACGAAACTCGCCCACACCTCGTTTTTATTCTCTGGGGACGTGATGCTAGAAATAAAAAACCGCTCATTGACCAAACCAAACACCTCGTTCTTGAATCTGCTCACCCGTCACCACTTTCGGCTCACGCTGGCTTTTTCGGCTCTCGTCCATTCACCAAAACTAATGACTTTCTCAAAGAAAACAACCTCAAACCAATTATTTGGTAATTAGTTTACCCACTTCAAAAGCCGTTCGCGCTCCGGCGAACCAGGTTTGTACTGCGCCAAAATATCTTCCGTATAAGTTTTTCCGTTCGTAATATTCAGCGTCTCTACATCCGGACACGCCGCTAACAGCCGAATCACCGCCTCGTCCGTATCGATATTCGTCATCGACTTCTTCGCATCGGTCTTGTGCGAATGCACGCGCAACTCTTTATAAACAAACCGCTTAATCCCCGCCTGCAAACAATACTTCAAACAGTTCTCGCAGGTGGCAATCGTATTATAAACCGTATAGCCGGTCAAATCTCTGCCGGCAAACAGCACCGCATTCATCTCCGAATGGATAGAAAAATAATACTTCATCGGTCGCTCCGAGAGCGTCATCTTCGACTCGTCCGCACCCTGAATCGTCCCGTTATAACCAAACGACACCGGACGATGCCGCTCATCCACAATCACACATCCATTTTTTGAAGACGGATCTTTTGATTTTTTGGCGACCTCCGTCGCAATCCCCATAAAGTAATCATCCCAATTCATACCCAAATTATAGCACACTATAACGCTGTTGCTTGAGAAATCTCTTAAAATACGTTACTCTAAGGTTAATTTAAGGAGAGATTTATGCGCAAACTTAAAATTGCCGCAATTCTGCTGGCATTGCTACTTTCAAACACGGCGTTTGCTAATCCCGCCATCGCCGCCACTAACCAAAACGACTACTTAATTTGCTCGGACTTTATGTTCGTCTTCGCCCGCGGCTCTGGCGCACCGGTCAATTCCGACCGCGATTTTAAACCGTTCAAAGCGGCAGTTGATGAAGTTTTCGGCGGCTCAGGTTATAGTTATAGCTTCTACGAACTTGGTTCGCGTCCAGAGGGTTGGAACGGTAAATCTTACCCCGCACCAGGCATCGGTATCTCCTCGTGGCAACGCTTCACCACTTCGCTCGGCGCTCTCTTCTCGGGCGGAGAAATGAATGACTATGGCGACTCGGTTGAGGACGGCGCCACCGAAGCGATGGCTTTTACTATGATGATGCGTGGCGCTTGCCCTAACACTAAAATCGTCCTCGCCGGCTATTCTCAGGGCGCTCAAGTTGTCTCTAAAACTCTCCAAAAAATTAACCCAAAATGGATTTTCGCCGCCCTCACTTTTGGCGACCCTAAACTTTACCTCCCTGAGGGAAAGATGAACTTCCTCACTCGCACCACCGCTGCTTGCCGTGGCGAAAACTTCTCCGAATATCGCGCTTTCGTCCCCGATTGCTACGCCTACGAGGGGATTCTCGGCGGCTATAAACCCTACCAACCCTCCAGCGAATATAGCGGCAAACTCAAGGCATACTGTCAATTCCACGACGTCATCTGCAGCTCCTACATTGACCTCGACAAACTCGTCTCCGGTCACGCTACTTACGCCGCCCAAGGCACTTACAAGCGCGGCGTCGAAGACGTCTTTAATATGGTCAAGCCGAAAACTTACAACCGCCCATCGCAAGACCTCGCAATTTTGTTCGATAACACCGGCTCTATGCAACCGCTGCTCGACCAATTCCAAGCCGAGGCAATCGCCGCCGCTCGCCGCGTTCTCAAAAAAGGTGGCAAAGTCGCTCTCTATACTTACGGCGACCTTGAGGATTCGACTCCGGCTCAACTTTGCAATTTCGAGACCTGCACCTCCGACAATATCGAAAGTTTGATTAAGGGCATTGAAGTTGCTGGCGGTGGCGACACGCCCGAATCGCTCCTCTCCGCTTCTTACTCACTGATGCGTGAGCTAAAATGGGATGTCGGCGCTAACAAATCGCTCATCGTCCTTACTGATGCCGACTATCATAACCCCGACCGTGACGGCATCACGCTCGACCAAGTCGTCGCCCTCTCCAAGAGTATCGACCCGGTCAACTTCTACATTTTGACCATTCCCGAATACGCTGATTTCTACACCGAACTTGCCACGCGCACCGACGGCGCCGTCTATACGTCCGACGTCGCCTCCGCCTTTAGTGACCTCGAAGCGGAAGTCCTCTCGCGCAACACGCCGGAAATCTACATCTCGACCGACCTCCCTGCTCCTGACTTTGCCACCGTTTCCAGCCTCCGCCTCACTAAAACCTCCGACACTTCTGTCCATCTCGACTTCGACACCGACGGCGCGCTTAACTTTATCTCGCTCAACGACTTCGCCGCCGGCTTCACGGCAGAAACTTCCGTCGAAATCACCGACCTCGACCTCTCGCAAGAAATTACTATCTGCGTCTCCTCCGCCTCCGCCAACGGCTACCGCGGTGAAGCTACCTGCGCTTCGACCGCCACTGGTCTCGGCGGTGCAGAAATCGTCATTCCCAAGGCGCCAAACACTGGCGTTGTGTTATAATATATATTATATATGTCTGACGAAATCGCCGAAGTCCGTAGCAGGGAAACAACCTTTGTTTCTAATGTTTCTGGTCGTCCCGAATCCGACCGCTTCACTTCGCGCGAATCGAAAGGCAAAAAATCTAAGCATTTCCTCAAAAAGCACGCTCCGCTCGTCGTCATCGTCGGCGTTCTCATCACGGTAGTCGCACTCATCTTCGTCTCACAATCTTTTATGCCTTTCGCGCTCGTCAATCGTTTCATTGAAGAGTTTAACGGCGCCGGCGTTTCCTCCACTCTCCGCTCCGATAGCATTCTCGACATCCAACTTTCCTCCACCGGCTCTTACTTTGGTTTGTCCGACAACCAGCGCACCGCACTCAAAGACTCGCACATTTACCCCGTTGATTTTTCCGCCGATGGCACGGCAGCTACAGCGTTGGTTTACGAAGAATCACTCAATCACTGGCGCGCCGCCGTCCCAAAATCCGTCGCTAGTTCTAGCGGGCTTAACGACAAAATCGCCACCGTTCTCAACAATTCCGACATCAATCTCACTGAACCGCCCATCGCCGTCGAAGACGCATTAAAAAACGGCACTTTTAAAGAAAAATACGCTGTCGCCAGTAAAACTTGGCGCGGTGGCAACTCCGGCTGGTACGACTCTTTGGAGGACTTAACCGAAGCTCGCCTCGCCATCAAGCGCACCCGCTTTAACTCGTGGACATCCGCCGCCCTCTCCAGCGCCGACGAAGCGTGGCGCAAAATGGCAGCAGGGAACGCCACCGCTTCCGACAGTGGCATCTCCGATTACGGCTCCTACGTTGACACTGACCCCGACGGTAACGAAACTACCACCACTAACGCCGGCTCGGTTGACGCTAGCTCACTTTCTGGCGCTACCACTATGGACTCCGTCCGCAACGTTCTCAACTCCAAAATTACTTCCGTCGCCAAACTCGCCGCCACCGCTGGCTGCGCCGGTGTGGAAATTATGAGTGCCATTCAAACTTATATGGCGGCACAACAAGCACGCCAATATCTCAATCTCGCCACCGGCTATCTCGAAGCGGTTCAGGGCGCCCAAGTCGGCAAAAACGACGGTACGCCGATGAACAAGTATAACGAAATCCTCACTACGCCCGACCCCGACACCGGCAAAACGCCGATGGAGGCAGCCACCTCGCAGGCGATTTTCTCCGGCACCACCGTCGATCCGAACAACGAAAGCATCAAAAACGTCAGTTTTGAGAACCTGATGTCGAGTCTCGGCACCCTTACCGGCAACGTTAATTTCACGGCGCAAGCTTTTGAGGCGTGTTCTTACGTCAAAATGGGCGTCTCTGCCGTCAACTTCGCCACCACCGTCCTTAACTTTGTACCTGTCCTCGGTCAAGCCGTCCAAGCAATTCACATTGTGGCGCGTCTCGTCGGGCGCCTCGCCCTCGGCGTTGCCATCGCCTCAATTTCCAGCTTCATTATTCCCAAAATCCTCACGCCCGTCTTCCAAAGCGTCGCTAAAAACGTCGCCACGGAATGGGTTGGCGAAGACTATTTCAACGCTATGTTCTCCGGCGCCGGCAAATATCTCGGTGGCAATTACCAAACTGGCGGCGGCTCTGCTGGTTCTAAGGAAGCGGTTCTTGCCTACAACCGCGCCAAGGAAGTCGTCCTCGCCGAGCAGGCCGAACTCGACCGTAAAACCAAGAGTCCGTTCGACTTAACTTCTAAAAATACTTTCCTCGGCAGCCTCGCCTACGCGCTTATTCCGCTCGCCACTAGCGCCGGCGTCGGCTCAACCATTAAAAATATCGGCAGCGTCTTCACCAGCTCCGTCTCCAACATTCTCCCCTCCGCCTCCGCCATCGCGGAAACCAGCCTTGTCGAAAGCTTCGGCTCCTGCCCGATTATGAACAGTGTCGGCGCCGTCTGTGACCCCACCGGCAACCCCTATTACGTTGAAGATTTATCTACCATCGACCTCACGCCAGCGGAAATCGAAGCCAAAATTATAGAAATTGACCCAACCGCCTTTAAGGGCGAAAACGCCAACGGTCAAAAAATCATCAACCCGAACTCCAATCTCGGCAAAACCGCCACCATTCTCAACCAACGCATCGCCACGCTAGGCATCGCCGACGCTTCCGCTGCTAACGTTCTCGTCCAACAACCATCGACTATTATCGCCAACATTCCGCTCGTTGGCGACGTCGCTCAAATCATCAGCGCTATCGGTCAAGCGGAAAATATGCCTTGGATTTCCGGTTCCGCCGGTGTCAATTCTGCCGACAACCCACTTTGGAACGAAGTTAAGTATTATCAACGCTATATTGAAGACCAGCGTTTACTCGAGGTTGCTGGCGTTACCGAAAAATCTTCCGTCACCGCTCTCCTTGAAGAATACTACGATAAAAATCCGCTCGACAATAGTGAACAAGGTATCATCGCCCGCTATTCTGGTCTCACCAAAGACCAAGTTGTCGCCGTCGAAGATGCTATCGACGTCATCACTTATATCGCTAATTATGACCCCACCACTCGCACTGACTTCTCGCAAAACCACGACGCTTATGCTATAATGGGAATATGCCAGAACAGGTCTTGCGAGACGCCGAAAAAGCCTCAGTGGAAGAGGCTGGAAACTCCGGAGGGGACGGGGCTGTTGAACAAGCCCGCACTCTCGAAAGTGATTCTTTTGTCAACTCCGTCTCCGGACGTCAAATCGTTCCGCAACAGAAAGGAAAACTTCGCGGTCGCCTAAAAAAAGGCGGGCCACTCATCGGCATTCTAGTTTTACTCGGGCTTTTTGCTATTTTGATTTTTATTGCTCAGACCGCAATGCCTTTTGCAGTTGTCAATCGTTTAATCGAGGAATATAACACGAATGGCATCTCATCTGTTCTCCGTGGCGACAACATTCTCGATGTCCAACTTTCTTCCGCTCCAGGCACCAGCTTCGCGCTTAGTCAAGAACAAACCTCTAGCTTAAGAGAACAGGAGATTCTTCCGCTCGACTACGGCGGCGGCACTGTTCTCGCCTATAAAGTCTCTTTCTCGCCCAACGAATGGCGAATCGTTCACGGCACCGTTCCGTCAAGCCCTAGCATCAGCGATTTGCAAGGTCTATACACGAGTACTTACTCCGGTTTTTCTTTTAATCGTGTCTCGCTAGTCAGCGTCAGCGACGCAATGAATGACGGCGACTTTAAAAATCCTTACACCGCCGCTAGCAAAACTTGGCGTGGCGGCAACTCCGGCTGGTACGACGAACTTGCCACCCTCGGCGAAAACATTCACGGCTACGAACGTTCGCGTTGGTTTAAATACGCCTCTAAAAGCATCTCGCAAAGCGCCACAAGTCTCTTTAGGGAAATCGCCAAGTCGTCTCTCGCTACGAGTGGAAACATCGCAACGTCTGGTGGCAGCAGATCTATCGAAACCGAAACGACGGTAACCCACACTGACGAAGACGGCAACCCCATCTCGGAAACCATCACTACATATAGTCCTGACGGCGACGTAAATACCACCGACGGTTCACTAATTGGACAAAGCAAATTGCAAGCCACTACGCAGTTAATATCTAAGTTTACCAGTATGGCATCCACCGGTACGAACATTATCTGCGCCGGCATCGAGGGTCTAATGGGTGTTCAAACTCTCGTTTCTACTTATCAGCGCATTCAAAAACTTAACCTCGTCTCCGGCTATATGGAATCCGTCCAAAAAATCCAAGCCGGCGATTCTGATGGCGAATCCATGCACGAATATAATAATCGCCTCGTTGCTAACGACGCAGAAACCGGCAAAAATGCTATGAACTCCGCTGGTATGGGTGCGCTCTTCAATGCCGAATCTATGAGCATTGATGACGCCAGTGTTGTCGCGGTCAACACCGAGAAAGCTTTATCTAACGTCGCCAATGATTCGGACGACAGCATTATGAAAATCTTTGGTAGCGTAGTTGGCAATGCCAATGCTATGCTCAGGGCGTACGAAACTTGCAACTATCTCCAAGGCGGTCTTGCTGTTGCTAACGCGGTGGTGACGGTTTTGTCGATTATTCCTATCATCGGTCAAGGTATCGCCGCCATCAGCTTAACGGCAAAAGGCGTGCTCACGGTTCTTATGAAAGGCATTATTGCAGCTGCCGCGCCGATTATCGCCCAAAAAGTCATCGCCTATGCCGGCAACCTGCTCATTAAAGACATCGCTACGGATTGGCTTGGCGAAGACCTTGGTAATGCTATGGTTTCCGGCGGTAATTCGCTACTTTCTGCCAACCATCAAACCGGTGGCGGCTCCCCAGGCAGCACCGCCAAAGTTGGTTTCTTCAAATCCGCCCAAGCTGACGTTCTCGCCGAGGAGGCGGAATATCAACGCTCGATTCGCTCGCCGTTCGACATCAGCTCCGAACACACCTTCCTCGGTTCAATTGTTTATAATTTAGTTCCGATGGCGAACGCTTCGGGCGTCGGCTCCACGATTAAAAATATCAGCTCTGTTATGACCAATTCAGCAAGCAAACTCCTGCCTAGCGCCTCCGCCATCGCGGAAACCAGCCTCGTCGATGATCTCGCCCAGCCAGGCGATTGTCCCACGCTTGAAGTGGTTGGCATCCAGGGCGACGTTTACTGCAATCCAATTTATATCACCGACAGGGAAACCATCACCGATGAATATACACCGGAAGAGATTCTCGAAATCGAAGAAAGCTGGCATTATATCACGCGCGACTCAAGTGGCAAAATTACGGTCAAAGACAATACGAACTTGACTAACTATATTACCTACTGCGGTCAACGCACTTCGAGCTTCGGCATTGTTGATGCCAATATCGCCAAGGAAATTGTTTCGGGTGGTAGTAGCACAGGAAAGACAATTTTAAGTTTCATTCCACTCGTTAGTGATGCTATGTCCGTTGTCGATGCCGCTAACAAGGAGAGAAATCTGCCCTGGACTACCGGCTCTGCCTGCGTTGCGTCTGAATCAAATATTTATTGGTGCGAAAATAAAATTCACCAACGCTTTATTGAAGACCAACGCTTCTTAGAAAACGCCGGCACTATTTCCGATAACGCCGTCACTGCTTATCTCAACGACTACTACGAAGAACATCCTCTCGACCATTCCTACGAAGGCATTCTCGCGCGCTACTCCGGTATGACCAAGGACGACGTCATCGCTACCTTGGATCTCATTGACGGACTCAACTACATCGCCAATTACCATCCCGAAGAACGCTACGCTTTCGTCGAATCCGCGCCAACTACGGAAATCCAATTCGAAGCCACCGAAGAAGTTTTAATCGCCGAAGAACCCAAATACATCATCTACGACACATTAAGAAATAAAACCGTATTAGTCTAATGCTCTATTATAATCACTCCGTCAAAGACAGTTTAATCGACCAACGCACCGACGCAGAAACCGGCTTAACCACCAAAGAAGTCAAAAAGCGCCGCGCCAAGTACGGCGAAAACACCCTCGACATCAAAACCACCCCGCTCTGGCAGAAACTACTTGAGCCTTTCGCCGACCTCTTTATGATTATCCTCGTCATCGCCCTCGTCCTCTCTATCATTCAGCAATCGTGGACCGAAGTCGCCGTCATTGCCCTCGACATTATCCTCGACGTCGCCGTCTTTTACATTCAACGCTTCTCCACCGAACGTGTTCTTAACTCGCTCAAAGAAAAAACGGTTCAAAAAATCACGGCAATTCGCAACGGCACCGAAGTCGAACTCGACAGCAGTGAACTCGTCCCGGGCGACGTTGTCGTCCTCCACGAGGGCGACCGCATCCCTGCCGACGGCAGAATCATCAGCGAATCCGGACTCCTTACTAACGAATCGATGCTCACCGGCGAATCCGAGGCAATCGCCAAAGACGCCAAGGCAATCTCCGGCAAGAAAAAAGTTTACGAACAACGCAATATGGTCTTCGCCGGTTCCTTTGTCATCACCGGCGCCTCCAAATTTGTCGTCACCGCAACGGGGAACGACACCGAATACGGCAAAATCGCCTCTCTCGCTTCTGGCGCCACTAGCACCTCGCCGATTCAAGAAAAAATCAACAAACTCGTCGTCAAAATCGCCGCCGTCATCCTTGCTCTCGCCGCCATCGTCCTCATCGTTCAGCTTGTCGATGGCATCCCATTCTACAATGCCATTGAATTTACGCTCGCTATGATTGTCTCCGCCGTACCGGAAGACCTACCAATCGTCACCGCCATTATTCTTGCCATCGGCGCCGTCCGCCTCGCCAAGAAAAAGGCACTGATTAAAGAACTCCGCGCCATTCAATCTATCGGCATTGTCACCACCATCGCCTCCGACAAAACCGGCACCCTGACAGAAAACAAACTCGCCATCAAAGACGCTTGGAGCCCAGAAGACAAAAAGACGCTTAAGAACAACGAGGATTTTCTCAAAACCATCGCCGGCACCGCCATTCCTACCGACTCCGCCACCGACCCACTCGACCTCGCAATTTGGCAATACGTTAAAAACGAAGCGCCTTACCTCGCCGACCTTAAGCCACTTAAAACCTACGCATTTGACCAAGATCTAAAAACCTCTGGCAATCTTTTCGAAGACAAACGCGGCAAACTCAGCCTCGTCATCAAAGGTGCGCCAGAAACCATCTTCGCCAAATGTACCAAAATGACTAAAAAAGACCGCGACGCCGCCGAGACTCGTCTCGAAAAGTTCTCCAACCAAGGCTACAAAGTCATCGCTCTCGCCTCCACTAAAATCGACCGCGAAATCAACGAGCTCAACAAGCTCACCAAAAACGACATTTTCAAGTTTGAGGGCTTAATTGCCATCGCCGACACTGTCCGCGAGGGCGTTGTCGAGGCAGTTGAAGCCGCCGCCACCGCCGGTGTCAAAGTTAAAATGGTCACCGGCGACCACGCCCAAACCGCTTTCGCCATCGGTCGCGAACTCGGACTTTGCACCGACTTCGCCGAAGTACTCGATTGCTCCAAACTCGGCGACCTCCCCGACTCCGACCTTGAAGACCGCGTCAAGAACGCTAGCATCTTCGCTCGCGTCACGCCCGAAGACAAGTTCCGCATCTTAAACGCCATCAAAAAAACCGAAGTCGTCGCTATGACCGGCGACGGCGTCAACGACGTCCCTGCCCTCACCAACGCCCACGTCGGTATCGCTATGGGCAACTCACCCTCCATTGTCCAAGACGCCGGCGACATCGTCCTCCTCGACAACAACTTCGCCAACATCATCTCCGCTATGAAAGAGGGTCGTGTCATTCTCGCCAACATCCGCCGTATGCTCATCTACCTCCTCGCCACCAACGCCGGCGAAGTCCTCGCCACCCTCGGCGCTCTCTTCATCTCCGGTTCTCAACTTCTCCTCCCGATTCAAATCCTCTGGATCAATATGGTTACCGACTCCCTTATGGTCATTCCTATTGGTCTCGAACCGCCCGAACACGCCTTTATGTCCCAAAAACCTGAACCCAAAGACGCACCTATCCTCTCCAGAGTCCTCGTCCACCGTATGATTATCAGCTCTGTCTCTATGGCGGCGGTCGCCCTCGGCACTTACTACCTCGCTCTCAACCACGTCTCCCACGACGAAGCAAACACTCTCGCCTTTACTGCGATGGTCGTCATCCAATGGTCGAACGCCTTCTGCGTCCGTGGCACCTACGAATCCGTCTTTAAACGCCTCAAGGTTAAAAACACCCTCTTCATCCTCGCTCTCATCCTCGCCGTCACTCTCCAGGCACTCGTCCTCTTCGGTCCGCTCTCCATCTTCGCCAAAACCGTTCCTGTCAGCCCGCTCGCCCTCGCTATGGTCGCCCTCGTCGCCTTCGCCGTCCCCATCATCGTCACCGAGCTACACAAAAAACTCTCCAAATACAAATCCGAGCGCGCCGCCAACCACTAGCACGACCACATATACTTGCAAAAAAGTAAAATCTGTGATATAATAGTGGTAATACTATTTAACAGGGATTTTTATGTTAAAAAACTTGTTCACCGGTGTTTTTGCGCTCGCTCTCGCCACTGCCAGCGTACCGGTCACCTCTAATCAAACCGTCAACGCCAACGGCACCGCTCCCCTCGTTATCGACAATTTTCTCAGCCTTTGTCAAGCCGTTATGGCAAACGGTGATTGGCTCGATGATTCCGGCACCTGCGACGCCTATACCAGCACGCAAACTGCCGCTACCCTCATCCGCTACATTTACGTCACCGGCGATTGGATTCTCAAAGATCTCGACCTCACTTTCATCCGCACCGGCACTCCGTTCATCATCAGAAGCGGCTCTCTCACCATCGACGGCGGTCACTACACCTCTCCCAACTGCGTCGTCTGGATTCAATACCGCGACGGCGAATACATTCCCGACACCAGAGTCACTATCAACTCCGGCACTTTCGAAGCCACCGTCACGACCACCTACAGCGCCGAGTCCCCCTCCCCCGTTTGTTTAATCACGCCATACAGCGTCACTATCGCCGAAGCACAACGCATTATCGACGGTTATCTCCCCGCTGGCAAAAAATTTGTTAACCTCACCACCCAACTTCGTACCGCCAGCACGGCTTCCACCGCCAACTCAATCGAAAACGACACCGGTTACGTCCACATCGACAAAAATCCCGAAAACCGCAACGAAGTCAAATATCTCAAGACCACTCGCGTTGCCGTCATCGGCGAAGAACTAGAGTCAACTCCAGAAGAACCTACGACTCCGGAAGAGCCTACCACCCCGACCGAACCAGAAACCACCCCAGAAATCCCAAGCATCATCATCCCCAAGGCTCCTGCCACCGGTCGCCAATAAAAGTATTTTTTACTGTTGTAATTTTTACGCATTACCTCTGGAACATTAACATAAACCCATTGACACGCTATATATAGTGTCTTAAAATAGTCACAGACGCTAGATGTAGTGTCTAGCAAAATCCAAAAACAAAACCATCGAAGAAGAAAACCAAGGAGGTCAATAATTTTTATGTTCAAAAAAATCATCAAGCGCGACGGTAAAATCGTCGATTTTAAACTCAAAAAAATCGAAGACGCCATTGCTAAAGCTGGCGAAGCGACCGGCGAATTTGACCGCGAGCGCGCCAAAGAACTCGCCGTCGAGTTCGAAACCACCTCAAAAGACGTCATTAAATCCCGCATCCCCTCCGTCGAACAGGTCCAAGACGCCGTCGAAAAGACTCTCAAAGACGCCGGTTTTAAGCGCACTGCTCGCGCCTACGCCGACTACCGCCACCACCGCTCCGACATCCGCATCAGCAAATCCGACCTTATGAATATCTATCGCACCATTGCCATTGCCGACGCCTCCGAAGACTCCGACGTCAAGCGCGGCAACGCCAACGTTGATGGCAACTCCGCAATGGGCAAAATGCTCCAATTCGGCGCCGAAGGCTCCAAAGTCTTCGCCAAGACCTCTCTGATGAAACCCGAATACGCCTATGCCCACGACAACGGCGACATCCATATTCACGACCTCGATTTCTATGCCACCGGCACCCTCACTTGCTGCCAAACCGACGTTCTCCGCCTCTTTAAAAACGGCTTTAACACCGGTCACGGTCATCTCCGCACCCCACAGAGCATCGGCTCTTACGCCGCTCTCGCCGCCATCGTCCTCCAAGCCAACCAAAACGAGCAACACGGCGGTCAATCCATTCCGCACTTCGACTACGCTATGGCGCCAGGGGTCGATAAGACTTTTAGAAAGAGCCTCCGCCGCAACCTCGAAAAATACAACGCTTTCGTTGACAAAAAGAACAAAGTTGACGTCCAAATCGGCGATTACATTGAATTTGGCGACGACGACAAACTCGCTCGCCTCAAAGTGCCAAAGTCCGTCATCAAGGCTTCCGTCCAAGATACCGAGCACGAAACCCAGCAAGCGATGGAAGGCTTCATCCACAACTTGAACACGATGCACTCCCGCGCTGGCGCTCAAGTGCCATTCACGTCCATCAACTTCGGCACCGACACCTCTCCCGCCGGTCGCCTCGTCTCCAAGATGCTCCTCGAAGCCACCGACAAAGGTCTCGGCAAGGGCGAAACCCCCATCTTCCCAATTTCCATCTTCAAGGTCAAAGAGGGAATCAACTACAATCCCGAAGACCCCAACTACGACCTCTTCAAACGCTCGATGGAAGTCTCCGCTAAGCGCCTCTTCCCGAACTTCTGCTTCATCGACGCACCGTACAACTTAAAGTACTACAAACCAGGTGACTATCGCACCGAAATCGCCACCATGGGCTGCCGCACTCGCGTTTTCGCCTCCATTTTCCCTGAATCCGACGGCATCGTCACCGGTCGTGGCAACCTCAGCTTTACCACTGTCAACCTCGTCCGCCTCGGCATCAAACACGGCATCGCCACCGGCGAGCGCGAAGAAGCCGATTGGACCGCATTCTTTGCCGACCTCGACCGCGTGATGGAACTCTGTGAGGGCGAACTTTACGAACGCTTCGAATTCCAAGCCAACCAACACGTCCGCAACTTCCCGTTCTTGATGGGTCAAGGCAACTGGTTCGGCTCCGAAAAACTCGGCCCGAACGACACGCTCCGCGACGTCATTAAACACGGCACTCTTTCGATCGGCTTCATTGGTCTCGCCGAAACCCTCGTCGCTATGACCGGCAAACACCACGGCGAAGACGCCGACGCTCGCGAACTCGGTCTCGACATAATCTCCCATATGCGCGAAAAATGTGACGAATTTTCCAAGAAGCACCACTTGAACTACTCCCTCCTTGCCACTCCCGCCGAGGGTCTCGCCGGTCGCTTCACCCGCATCGACCGCAAGGAGTACGGCGAAATCCCAGGCGTCACCGACCGCGACTACTACACCAACTCTTTCCACGTCCCAGTTTACTATCCCATCTCCGCGTTCGAGAAAATCGAAATCGAAGCGCCGTACCACGCCCTCTGCAACGCCGGTCACATCTCCTACATTGAGCTCGACGGCGACCCGTCCCAAAACATCGACGCTTTCGAGGCAGTAATCCGCAAAATGCACGATTGCGGCATCGGCTACGGCTCCGTCAACCATCCCGTTGACCGCGACCCCGTCTGTGGCTTCTCCGGCATCATCTCTGGTCACACCTGCCCATCCTGTGGTCGCGAAGAGGGCGATATGCCTTTTGAACGCCTCAGAAGAATCACCGGCTACCTCGTCGGCACGCTCGACCGCTGGAATGACGGCAAAAAAGCCGAAGAGCGCGACCGCGTCAAACACAATGTCACCTGCGATTGTGTTCCGTCCAACGTTGATGGGGTGTATAATGTAGAGGAAAAAGACAAGCGCGAAGTCGAAAAACTTTACGCCGAAAAAGCACTCGGAAAGGAATAACTATGAAAATTCGTCTCAGCGGCCCGCTCGAAAGAGACAGCATCGTCAACGGCTACGGCTTACGGGCGGTCCTCTGGACACAAGGCTGCCTCACCCACTGTAAGGGCTGCCAAAATCCCGAAACGTGGGACTTGGACGGCGGCTTTGAAGTTGACGTCGAGGAGATTAAAAATCGCCTCAAAGAGTTCAAAGGTCAAGCCGGCATTACGTTCTGCGGCGGCGAACCTTTCCTTCAGCCCGAAGCTTGCAAAGAAATCGCCGACTTCTGCCGCCACGAACTCGGCTGGAACGTCTGGTCCTTCTCCGGCTACACCTACGAAGCCATTCAGAAAAAGGGTGGCAAGCAATGGGAACTTTTGACCAATCTCGACGCTCTCATTGACGGCCCCTTCATCCTCGAGCAGCGCGACTTATCCCTTAAATTCCGCGGCAGTAAAAACCAAAGATTGCTCCACCTAGAACCCGGCACCGGCAAAATCTTGCAAACCGAGTAAATTCATTACGCTTACGGTTGACTTATTACTCCTAAAGTGGTAAAATACTAGTTACCCTCACCTCAAGAGGCTTTTATATACTTTAGCCAACTTGGGGAGAAGTTGGCGCACCTTACTATTTA
>CALEGA010000026.1 GCA_937876715.1 uncultured Candidatus Saccharibacteria bacterium | reverse complement strand
CGGAGAAGCGGGGCGTGAGGTTTAACCTTGATTTTCCAGACGTAACGCGGAGGATTGAGCGACCGTCGCTAGTGCGAAAGCCGTTGGAGCCGCTGCTCGGGGGTGCGGTGGAGCGAGCGCAGAAAGAAGTGTCGTTGACGGTGGCGCGGGATTGTATTGTGGTGCGAGATGATGGGGTGGCGTTGGCGCCGGCGAAAGTGGCGGAACTGAGCGAGGGGTTCGAGAACGTGAAGGTGCGGTCGCGCGTTGGATTCGGCACAGAAATCAAGATTTTCTTCTGAAAAAGTCACCCCTGTTCGTATTGGGGTGACTTGCGCAGATTGGTTCCGCGCTTTAATAGTGTTTGTTTACGAATTAAATACGGTTGGCGAAGAGGACAAGACGGTAGTTACTGTCGTCGTTGGCGCCGTTACCACAGGTCATAAGGGCGAGACTGTAGCCAGAGCCACGGTAGGCGGCGCTGTAGATGGCGGAACGGAGAGCGGCGTTGGCGTCGAGGGCGGATTTTTGGAAGACTTCACGACGGCTGACGACGTAAGTGGCGGTTTGACCGTCCATCGTGACGGAGAAAGTGCTGCCGACGTAGAGGTTTTTAAGAGGGGAGAAAGCGAGAGAGGAGTGACCGTAGAGGAAGTTGCCGCCGTAGCTCATATAACGCATAACACCGTAGCCGGCGTCAACGGCGGGATTATAAACAGGGGTAGGATTGTTGATGTGGAAGCCGGCAGGTTGAGCCGCAGGTTGAGCGGAAGAGGCGACGTAAGAGTATGAGGTGATAGGGACGCGGGAGGTGAAGTTGGAAGCAATTTCCTTGCTGCCCTCGCGAATGTCGAGTTTTTCGGCAGTGGCGAAAGTGGTTGAGAAATTAGCCTCGTCACGCACCTTGGCGCTACTAGGTAAGTTTAAGTTGAGTTGTTGGTTCAAACCTGCAAGGGCGAAGAAACCAAACAGAGCTAGCGAGCAGAATAAGCTCGGATAGCGGTGAAATATTCTAAAAATAACTCCTTGTTTCATACACACTCTCAATTAAATGTATATGAGAACATTATAGCACATTTTTGTCAAAAAAGCAATAGCAGAATGATATTTTGCAAAAATATTTATCCCGCAAAAACACCCCTGCTGGGGTGCTCTGTTTTTCTAGCGTTTTTTCTCTTTGACTTCGTTGCGACCGAGGTTTTTCTTGGTTTCGGTGAAGACGACGTGCTTACGGAGAATCGGGTCGTATTTCTTCAAACTGAGCTTGTCCGGAGTGTTCATCGTGTTTTTCTTGGTGTAGTACTGACGAATACCGGATTCTTCAGAGACGAGACCGACGAGTTTGCGCTTAGTATTATTCTTTTTAGCCATAATTGTCCTTTATTTTATCACATCTTAAGAGAATTGTAAACAAGGTTAGTGACCCGAGTCTTTTTCCTCGGTAGCCTTGCCGGTTTTGATGACGCGCACCGCTGCTTTGCCATCCTCGACGGTGTTTTTGAGTGCCTCGGTGCTGTAGGCGGAAATTATTTCGATTATGCCGGCGACGGCGGTGAGGATGCCCATCACGAGGAGTTCTCTTATGTCGATTGCGCTGGAAAGGACGATAAAATAGATGCCTACTGCGAGTTCAAAGATGGTGAGGATGAGCCGGATGATCCAGCGCCAATCTCTTTTGGCGCGTCTTTTGATGAGGTTGATGACACCCATAATGCCGTTGAAGGTGGTGAAGCCGCCGACCATAAGGTTAAGAATGAGGTTGACGAGGCTTTCGTTCATCAAGAGGTAGATGCCGGCGGCGGTGATGACGAGATAGACGAGTGCCTCGATAAATTGGAAGATTAGGACTCGCTTCTTAGCGTCTCTTTGGGCTTTGCTTTCTAGGTTGTCGTAATTTGCTTTAACGTAGCCGAAGCGGTAAAATGCCCAGAGTGAGAACAGAACGCCGGCGGCGGTGATGAGAGTGGGGAGGGTTTTGGTGTCGTTGCCGCGACCGTTGAGGGCGGCGATGGTCATAATAACACCAGAGACGAACATCATCAGCGAGACCGCTAATTTGTTTTTGAGGAAGATTTTATAGACGTCGAAGCCACGTTTGAGCAATTTGTTCATAGTTTTATTATAACATATAAAAAATGGAGCCGCCTTCGAGACTTGAACTCGAGACCCCGTCCTTACCATGGACGTGCTCTACCACTGAGCTAAGGCGGCAACAGGATTATTTTATCACGCCAAAAACGATTTTACAAGTAAAAACCCGCCAGAAGGCGGGCTAAATTGTGATTCCAGATAGGCAAATGCCGATAATTGAGCCAACAGTGTTGTAACCGATGTCTTTTACTGCCCAGACTCGCCCAGGAGCGCGTATCTGTACAATCTCATCGAAGAGGGCGATGCAGAACGCGATTAAAAGCGCTAGGAAAACCGCGGGGGTCTTTCTTCCGAAAGTGTACCATAAGGCTCGGAGAAGCGAGAACGCGACGGCGGCGTGGACTAAGACGTGCCCACATTTCCGAAAGAAGAAGTGGAAGTTTGTGTAGTCCTCCTCTGTTAAGTTCGGAAAAAGTTTGAGCAACGGGTCAAAGATGGAGCGCGCTGTTTTGTTGGACAATCTGGCACTGTCTGTGCCTATCTGATTGGATAAGAGCAACGCGACGACGAGGCAAGCTATGGCGATCAGCCACCACTCGATTCGCTTGGCGCGTCTAAAGGTCGCACGGTTCGTTTTCATAAAATACCCCTCCTAAACGTCTAGTGCTTTTTCTATTATACCACAAAATCTCTATTACGTCAATGGTTAAACAAAAAACGCCCTGTTTGGCGTGATTTGGAGCCGTGTGTCGGCTCTGCCCCGACGACCTGCCGCTTACAAGGCGGCTGCTCTACTAACTGAGCTAACACGGCATATCTTAGATATTAGCACGAGATTTTTATCTGGTCAAGACGGGCTTTTGCCACAGTGGTCGTGGTCAGGATTGGTTTCGAGAGGGTGATGGTGATGATGTGAGAGGTGGGGGAAGATAAATTCGAGCCCGATTTTGAAGATGATGAGGGAGATGGCGAGGGAGATGTAGGCTTCGATGTTGACTCCCCAGATGAAATAGACGATGATGGAGAGGAGGACGGCGACAGAAATTAGCGTGTCGTTCATCGTTTCGGCGCCGGAGGCGGAGAGAACTTTGGAGCGGTGGGCTCTGCCCTGTTTTTTGAGGTAGAGGGCGAGGGCGAGTTTTAAGCCGATGCTGGCGACAAGGACAATAACGGTGGCGAGGGAGTAGTCAACCGCTTCGGGTTCTTGGAGTTTTTCGATTGCTTCGATGACAATGTGGATGCCGGCGGCGATGATGATGAGGGCGATGATGACGGTGGTGATGCGTTCGATTTTGGCACGTTTTTCGGCGAATTTCTTGTGACAGGCGAGTTTTTCGCCGATGACGACGATGAAGCCGGAGACGGCGTCGATGAGGCTGTGAGCGGCGTCGGAGGTGATGGCAAGGGAGTGGGCGAGCAAGCCGACGACGAGGTTGAGCGCGGCGAGGAGGAAGTTAGTGAGAATAAAAAAGTAGCCGGATTTGACTATGATTTGGCTACGAGAGTTTTCTTTCATAAATAAAGTGGTGCTGGAAGTAGGACTCGAACCTACGAAGCCCGAAGGCGAGAGATTTACAGTCTCTTGTCATTGCCACTAGACGATTCCAGCAACATATATAATATACCAAATCTCTCTATTTTTTTCAAGCGAGTAATTTTCTCTGTTCATATCTGTTTTATCTGTGGTATAATGAGGGGGTTGGTGGGCGGGACTTTAAAAAGGAGGGGATACTTTTGGATAATGAAACTGGAATCTTTAAGATGGACTTGTCACTACAGATGCTCAAGAATTGGATGCCAGACTTCGACGGGCGGTGCCGTAATTTCTACAAGGCTTGGAAGTTTAAGACCGATCAGCGCTTGGTGAGGCGGATGGGCTTCGTCAAAATGAAGTTCTATAAGAAGAACCGCAATATCAAGGAATTGTTTTATTCACCGGACAGAGAAATCGACGACGGGACGCACGTGCTCGGTATGATTGACGCGATTGTGATTTTTAAGGACTTCTTCGGCAACTATATCCCGTCGATGTATGGTTACCAGCCGCAGTGGTTGGAACACATCGAAGAGGCGTTGTTCCACGAAGTTGGCGAAATCATAATTGGCGATTGGACGGACGACGGCAGCCACGATATAGAGGAAAAAGACCGGCTGGAACAGGCTGTATTCGACGATTTTATGGCATTCTTTCCCGAGGAGGCGCAGGAATTGCACCAGAGGCAGTTTGCTCGGGTGCGCGACAATCGAACGGTGGTAAAACTGTTTGATAAGGAAGCGTTTATCCTCGGCATCGGCTATCTGAAGTCGAAAGGTATTACCGGCACGATGCGCAGTAAAATCGGTATCACGGCGCAAGACCGCGAGTTTTGCAAGAAGACCGGTTCGGAACGCCCGATCGACAATGTCTTTGCGGGTATGCTGGCGCATTATAAGGGTACGCCGCTGTTGCCGTTTTTCGTTGGCATTACGGAAGCGATTTATGCCGAAGATTTCAATGAGATTGACCCGTCGGTCAAAGGTTGCATTGCTGGCGCGCCGCCACCTGGCGTGAAGCAGTTTTATGACTATTAAGCCCTCCAACAAAATGCCCTCGCGAACGCGGGGGATTTTTCTTTTGTGAGGTTATTTTTTCGGGCGGACGAGGCGAGCGCGGGGATGGGCGGGCGTGGAGGAAGAGAGCGGTTTTTTCGAGGCTTTGGCGGCGGCGCGGGATGCGCGACGGACGACGCGGCGCTTGGGCGCGCCCTCTTTTTTCTTGCGTTCGAGCGCGGCGAGTTGGTTATTGATGCGGAGGGTGGTGTCCTCGATTCCCTCTTCGTCGCCGGAGGCTTCGTAGAGTGCGAGAATTTGCCTTAAGGTCGTGGTCGAAGCTTCGAGTTCATAGGCAGATTCGAGCGCGTCGATTGCTTCCTTGCGCTTGCCGAGTTTTTCTTCGGCTTTGGCGAGGGCGATGAAGCGAGCGGGGATGCCCCCCTCGAGTTCGAGCGCCTGTTTGAACGCCATTTCGGCTTTTTCGTAGGCGCCAGTTTCGAGATAAATCAAACCGGCGTTGTGGAGCGAGGAGGGGTTGTTGTCGAGTGATTGAGCGATTTCGAAACATTCAATGGCTTCGTCGAACTTTTGTTCCTTAGCGTAGAGAATGCCGAGACGGTTGTAAGCGGCGGCGTTCTTTTCGTCAAACTTGAGAATGGTGAGCAAAGCTTTTTCGGCACGAAGAGGCTTGCGCTCTTTCATAGAGTCCTGCGCGATGTTCCAGAGTTTTTTCATTTGGGCGTCGAAGTGCGGAGATTTTTCGGTTTCTTCTTCCTTACGCTTGGCGAGGATGACAGGGTAACCAAAAATCAGGAAAACGAGGAAAGCGACGATCAGAAGAATTGCTATCATATATATTATTATATCATATCGGCGACAATATGAAGCTTAACGTGACCGTTTTTCTGCAAGCTGTCATAGAGCTGGAGGAGGCTAGGGAGTTTTTTGAGGAACTTGGTTTGGTTGGTGGCAAAGTAAGTTTTATACATAATTTCGATGGCGGTGCCGACGATTGCAAGGGCGTAAGCGCGAGGGTTGTCTTTTTTCTTAGAGATGTCGTTTGCGAGTTCAATCAGTTTTTTGGAGTCGGCGACGATGAGTTGCTTGGCGAGGGCTTTGATTTTTTCGTCCGCCACAACGGGCTTGGAGAGGGCGTCGGTTTCCTTGAGGTAAAAAACTTGAGCGCGGGAAAGAATGGTGGGGAGGAGGGCGGAGGGAGTTGGAGTGACGAGGACGAAGTGGTGATGCGGTTTGGGTTCTTCAAGATTTTTTAGGAGTGCGTTTTCGGCAGGCGGGTTGAGTGTTTCCGCGTTCAAGATGACAAAAAAGCGGTCTTTAACGTCGGTCGTGTTAGTGAAAGCGGGGAACTCGCGCACCATTTCAATCGAGATTTTATTAGTTTTTTCGTCGGGCTTCAGAAACAGGACATTGGTTTTGAAGTTTTGGGTGAAGATTTTTTCGGCAATGGCAGGGTCGAGTGCAAAAATGGCGAAGTTGGTGTTTTGGGCGAGCTGAGCGATTTGTTCGGGTGAGTCGAAAAACATTTAGTCCTCGAAAAATTGGAAAAATTCGGGCGGGACGGGAGCTTCAAAGATTTTACGTTCGTTATCGGCGTCGGGAGTTTGTCCTGGGATGGTGATTTCAAGTTGTTTAGCGTGGAGGAAAAGGCGCTCAACGCTTGTTTCTTCGCCGGAACCGTAAACAGGGTCACCGAGAATCGGTGTGCCGATGTATTTGAGGTGAACGCGGAGTTGGTGAGTGCGACCGGTGACGGGACGGAGTTCGAGGAGCGAGAGGTCGCCGTTGCTTTTTAGAACTTTATAGTAGGTGATGCTTTCTTTGCCGTTTGGGTCAACGATGAACGTGGCTGGTCGGTTGTAGTTGCGAGAAATCGGCAGGTCGATTTTTGCTTCGTCGAGCTTTGGGCGACCTTTGACGACGGCGTAGTAGATTTTGTGCGCCTTACGGTCTTGGAATTGGCGGCGGAGCATAGATTGAGTTTTTTCATTTTTGGCGAGGATGACGACGCCAGAGGTGCCGCGGTCGAGACGATGGACGAGGAGACCGAACTGTTCGAGCGTGGGTTCGGCGCAAAAATCGCCCTTGCTCATACTAAGAAGTCCCGCTGGTTTGTTGACGACTTTGACGTTGTCGTCTTCGTAGATGACGGCGGGAGAGACCGCTTGGCGAAGTGACGATTGAGCTGGTGGTGTTAAGACGAGGTCGGCGGTTTTCTCTTGCAAGGAGTTCGGTTTTTTAACGACGACGCCGTCAACCGTGACGCAGCCATCTTTGATGAACTTTTGCAAGGTCGAGCGGTTATATTCGGGGTATTTTTCGACCAAAAGGAGGTCGAGGCGGAATTTTTTCGGCTTGATGTCTTTGTCTTCCAAAACGACGTCGCCGTTGATGACGCGCGACATAGCGGGTTTGCTGAACTTTTTGCCGGTGATAATCATTATCTAAGTCCGATTTTAGCGTAAACGTCGGCGAGTTTTTGGTTCGCGATTTCGTTGGCGTATTTTTCGCCCTCGGGGAGGAGGTTTTTAACGGTGTCGTCGGAGATTTGGGCGAGGTTTTGTTGGAAATTGGCGAGCAAAACTTTGACGCTTTCGGCGACTTGTTTTTTGAGGTCGCCGTAGCGAGTTTTACCTTGCCATTCGCGGATAACTTCGCCGAGCGGGATGTCGTTCGTTAGTGCTTCGATTTGGAGGAGGTTAGAGATGCCGGCTTGAGTTTCCAAGTTGAAGTCGATTTTTTCGAGCGAGTCGGTGGTGGCGGACATAATTTTCTTAGCGGCTTTTTCGGGTTCATCGGAGAGCATAATTTTGCAGTTGTCGCCGGCGGTAGATTTGCTCATTTTCTTTTCGGGATTGACGAGGTCGCGAATGCGGATGCCGGTGTCAACGCCCATAAATTCAACCTGTTTTTTGGTGTCTTCGGGGACGGTGAACGTGTCGCCGAAGCGGTGATTGAAGCGCGTAGCAAGGTTGCGCGTTAGTTCGATGTGTTGGAACTGGTCTTCGCCGACAGGAACGAACGAGGCGTCGTAAAGCAAGATGTCCGCCGCCATTAAAACGGGGTAGTCAAAGATGCCGACGTTAGTGCTGTCTTTACCCTCGGACTTTTCCTTGAACTGGGTCATACGGGACATTTCCCCCATCGTGGCGATACAGTTCAAGACCCAAGCGAGTTCGGCGTGGGCAGGGACGCGAGATTGGCGATAGATGTGGATGTTTTCGTTGAGTTCGAGACCGGCGGCGAGGTAGTATTTGATGCTGTTTAGGGTGTTTTGTTGGAGGTTGCCGTCAATTTCAGAGATGATGGAGTGGAGGTCGGGAATGAAGATGTTGACGTTGTAGTCTTTGGAGTATTTGTTGGCGAGGCGCACCATCGGGAGCAAAGCGCCCAAGTAGTTGCCGAGGGTGAGTTCGCTGTTAACACGAAGCCCAGTAAGAATAGTCTTTTTCATGCTTCCATTTTAGCACAAAAAACTGGTGGAGTACAGGAGATTCGAACTCCTCACCTCTTCCATGCCATGGAAGCGCTCTACCAAATGAGCTAGTACCCCATCAGGACGATATTATTTTATCATACTTTAGTTAAAATGGGAAGATTATTCATCGACAATCGGGATGTCAAGGTTAACCAATTGAAATTCAGTGGAGTCGATTTCTTCGCGCGAGCGAGGGAGAAGACCCCAAAGTTGTTTCTGAGCGGAGTCGGCGCGGGTCGAGACATAATTGCGGAGAATTTCCACGCCGTCTTCAAATTCGTCAGTGGAATAAAAACGAGTGGGGTCGGAGTAAACGTGGGCGCGAATTAACTCGGCAGTGGTGGCGATTTTTTGAGCGCATTCGCCGTTTAGGAGATAGTTGTCGAGCAGACGTTGAATGGCGTGGTGGTATTTTTCGAGATTTTCAGGGTTGTCGGCGATGAGACGCCAGACAGGACGGGACTCGTTGTCATTGGTAGTGAGAGGGCTGTCGATGGGCCAATCAAGCAAGACTTTGTCATAAATCATTTCGGATTGGAGTTGAATGCCGGCGAAAGCGAGGTTGTAGTCCCACGGGAGCAAAGTGTTGCGGTGCGTGCTGGCGAGGAGATAATAATTATGCGCCGTGGTGCCAGTGTAGCTGTCGAAGTTGGAGAGGAGGTTGTTAGCGGCGAAGTAGTTGATGAGAGCATCGACATCCCAGAAGTCGTAAGGGTTGAGAAATTCGGCAGGTTCGAGCGAACGAAGGCTGGTGATGAGGTAATCTTTGTCGCCCTGAGAAAGTTTGGAGACGGCGTTGTCGAAAATAGCAGGATAGTCGGCGGGATTGTCGCCGCGATAGACCAAGTCGGAGCCACCGTAATCGAAATCGGGGTCGCCAGTGTCGGCGACGAGGTTAATTTCTTCACCTTCTGGCAGTTGATCGCGGAGACGACTAAGTTTGGAATGGTCGATGGCGAGCGCCTCGGGTTTATAAAGAGCGCTGTCCTTAGAATAACCGTTGCGGCGGAGGAATGATTGGTCGATGTCTTCAACGGCGAGATAGAGACCTTGGCGTTCGCCGTTAATGAAAAGTTCCGTGTAGGAAGTGAGTGGTGTGGCGACACCGGCGGCGCGCATAATTTCGAAAGCGAGAAAATCTTTCATATAGCTGGCGTCGGAGTTGGAATTGTTGAGAATTAACTTGTCGAGACCGTAGTAGGAGCCGTGGTCGGTGAATTTGCTGAAGTTGAGTTTATAGCTGTAGCGGTCGGAGTTGGGGTCGCCGGCGAGCGTAAAAAGTGAGGCGTTGCCACGAGTGGAGAAAGCAATGTCGCGGAAAAGTTCGCCGTCGATGGTGACGTCGGCGAGGTATT
Organism: uncultured Candidatus Saccharibacteria bacterium; assembly: GCA_937876715.1. Lineage (GTDB taxonomy): Bacteria > Patescibacteriota > Saccharimonadia > Saccharimonadales > Saccharimonadaceae > Nanosyncoccus. The sequence goes on along the minus strand of CALEGA010000026.1, from coordinate 12,692 downwards.
TGGTTTTTTCGGTGGGGTTTTCGCGGAGGTCATTCAAGTTATCGCCGGTGGTGGTGATTTCGATTTTGTGAACGTAGGATTGGTCGAAGACTTTTTGTGCGTAGAGAGTTTCGCGGTTAATGGCGGGGTCGGCGTAGGAGCCTTGAGCGAAAGCGAGGTAGAAGATGCCGACGAAAAGGACGGCGACAAAAATGTATTCGAGATGGTCGTAGAGAAAAGCGAAGAATTGTTTAACGCGTTTCATAAGTCTAGTCTATATTCTAGACTACGCAGGGCGTTTAGGAAATACATAAAAGCGTCATAAGGCGAATCATAGGCGGAGAAGTAGGCGTGGACATCGCCGTCGTTCCAGTACTTAGTGCACATATAGTAGGCGTGGTCAGAGGTAGTGAGCCTTCTGAAATCTTCGAGGAGTTTTTCGTCCTTGCGGAGCTTGGCAACTTCCAGGACTTTTTGGCGTAAGCCGTAGAGAGTAGATATTGCCTCGTCTTGGAGTTTGTTACCCATCCACGCGGAAAGGTCGCGCTCGGTATCTGCCCACGTTACCGTCCAAGGATATGACAGTTCACCAACGGGTTTTTCCTTGAGGCGATCAGCGACCGTGAGGAATTGGTGGTCTTTTTTAGCGAGCCACGAGTTAATTAGACGATCCATAAAGTCGAAGATGCCGGTTTCTGCCCACTGGTGTTCGCCGAAAGTCTCGAAATCCATAAAGAGGTTAATAGTTTCGCCGTCACCGCCCGCGGCGTCGAGCCACGCTTCGTATTTGTCAACGGTGAGAGGCCAATCTTTCCACGATTTGTCGGAAAAACGGAAAGCGATGTCATCGGAGAGGCGATAGTTTTTGAGTAGGAGCTTGAGGTTTTTAGTGCCGGAAGCTTGGTAAACGAAATTTGGGCTGCGCCAGCCGAGGATTTTATCCCAGCCCTCGACGAGGCAGGCTTTAAATCCGAGTTCTTCGACGGTGCGACCGACTTCGTCGTTGTAAGAAAATTCGGTGTTGCGGAAGACTTTTGGCGTGACGTTAAAAAGTCGTTTAAACGCGGCGACTTGTTGCTTGACTTGCTCCTTAAATTCGTCTTTGTCGTAGAAGAAGCTCATAGAGTGGTAATAAGTTTCGGCGACGAGTTCGACGCGACCGGTTGCCACCATTCTTTGGAGACGCGCAATAAGTTCCGGCATCCACATTTCCGCTTGTTCGAGCCAAACGCCGGTGATAGACAAGCTGAATTTGAAGTCTTTATGCTTCTTCAAGTTGTTTTCTAAGAGGTCGAAAGTCGGGAGGTAGCTCTTCGTGGCAACCTTGCGAAAGATGCGTTCGTTGTTTTGTTTCGAGTTGTAGTTGGGGTCGGAGAAATAATTGTCGTTCACGCCGACGTCAAAAATTGAGTAGGCACGGACGCGCCAAGGCTGGTGGATGTGAAGATAGAGACAGATTCCGCGCATTTTAGTTCTTAGTTCCCTTATTAAACCCGTTTATGGTTATCTATATCATTATAAACCTTACGGCATTTTTCTGCAACGTCTGACCAGCTAATTTTGCGATATTCATTTTTGATGGAGTTTTGTAAAGTTTCCTTAAGGGCAGGCGATTTGGCGACGGCGAGGATTTCGTTGGCGAGCTTGTCGTCGTCCCAGAAGTCGTAGCGGAAAGAGCTGCGGACGACTTCGGCAACGCCGGATTGTTTGGTGAGAATGAGGACGTCGCCGTGGTGCGCCGCTTCGAGCGCGGTGAGTCCGAACGGCTCGGAGATGGAAGACATGACGAAAATGTCGGAGAGTTCGTACACGTCGCGGAGTTGTTTGCCGCGGACGAAGCCGGTGAAAATGACGTTTTTAGCGATGCCGAGTTCGGCGGCGAGGTTAATTAGTTCGTTCTTTTCTTCTCCATCGCCGGCGAAGACGAAAATGAGCTTTGGATTTTTGCGGACGGCTTTAGCGGCGGCGTGGAGGAGGTGGGAGAGACCTTTTTGAATCGTGAAGCGACCGACGGTGCTGACAACGGTGTAGCCTTTTGTCTTGAGATTTTCGAGATATTTATATTCTTCTTTATTTAAGGTGTAGGCTTGTCGTAAGAAGTCTTCGTCGAGTGAGTTATAGACAACGTTGATTTTATCGAGAGGGATGCCGTATTTTTCGTGGATGATGTGTTTGGTGGCGTGGGAGACGGCGATGATTTTGTCGGCGAGCATAAGACCCTCGCGTTCGATTTCGTGGACGAGCGGGTTGCCGCCGTTGCCACCGGCGCGGTCGTATTCCGTGGCGTGGACGTGAGCGACGAGGGGAATGCCGAAGTTTTTCTTGGCGAGAACGCCAGCTTCAAAGGTTAGCCAATCGTGGGCGTGGACAACGTCGGGTTTAAACTCCATCAGGTATTTTTCGACGAAGTCGCAGTAAGTTTTTTGGATTTGACGGATAGAGACTTGGTCCTTGGAGATGGCGCCCGGGATGTGGACGTCGGGGATAATCATATCTTCAATTTTGTCGGAGTCGTAAGCGCCGATGCCGAAGCGGAAGAGGGGGTCGAGATGCGAAGCGGAGAGGACGTGCATAAAAGTAATGTTTTCGTGCTTGGCTTCGTAGGGGACGACGAAGTCGATGTCGCAGCCGGTGTTGGTGAGAGCACGAGAAAGGTTGAGACAAGCGACGCCCAAACCTCCAGAATTATGCGGCGGGAGTTCCCACCCGAGCATTAGTATTTTCATTATACTTATTTTAGCACTAATTAAAGTATTTGTGTATAATTTTATAGTTCCACGGATGGAAAAAATGAGATTTCTATGGTAGAATAAGTTTGTTGTTCTTTTCTAAGGTCGTACGGGTGTAGCTCAGTTGGTAGAGCATTGGTCTCCAAAACCAAGTGTCGGGAGTTCGAGTCTCTCCACCCGTGCCATTTTTTTATTTTTTAGATTTATGGTATAATAGTTGATACTGATGCCGGGAAGGTGTTGGAATTTAAAAATTTGAGAGGTGATTTTGATGGACGTGCGAGTGATTGGCTCGACGAAGCAAGGCTATGTGTTGCCAGTGGAAGACGCCAAAATCTTTGCGGGACGTTCGGCGGGTATCTGCTATATGAAAGACACGTTCGAGAGGATTGAGGCTTGGGACGATGAGAAAGCACTGGGGTTGTTTGACGGTATTGGCAAGTCGGGACATCACAGCGTGGCGGGTCATACGAGTTATAACCTGCTGCTGACGGGTGTGCCAAAGATTATCGCGATGATTTTGAACAACGAGAAAGATTACAACACCTCCGAGAAGTCGGCGCGTTATACGACGATGGCGACGGAGGGTGACGAGAAGCGGTTGTATGGAAAGTGGTTTGCCTTGTTTTATGAGGCAATTCGCGGGCAGTATTATGAACTTGACGACAAGGTAATTGAAAAGTTGGCAAAAGAGAATGCACGCTATTTTATCTCCGTGTTCACGCCGGCGACTACGATGGAATATACTGTTGATTTCCGGCAGGGTAATTATCTGATTCAGTTTTTGGAAGATTATGCGGAGAAAATCAGCGCCAGCAACGACCCGTTCAATACCAAGCTTTATCCGTGGCTGATTAAGACAGCGGAATTGTTCCGGTCAGTTTTTAATTGCGACGAGATTCGCGATAAAAAGTGGCGCGGGCTTTCCCTGTTTGCGGAGCGAAAACGAACGGAGTACTTTGGCGAAGTTTATTCGACGAATTACATCGGTTCGTTTGCGCAACTGGCGCAGGCACAGCGGCACCGGACGCTCAATTATGAGATGACGTTGCCGGATTTGGTTGAGGTGAGTTTCTTCGTACCGCCGATTCTTAAGAGCACACCTGGGTTGGTTGAGCAGTATTTGAAAGACCTTAATTCGATCAAGGAAAACTATCCGCAGGGGATGCAGGTTTTAATTAACGAGCGCGGAACGCTGGAAGATTTTGTTTTGAAATGTACCGAGCGGCTGTGTGGCGCGGCGCAGTTGGAGATTTGTTTCCAGACCAAGGCGACGTTGGACAAATATATTTCGCGAGCGGTCACCGACGATGAGACGGGAGCGTCAAAACTGTTGCGTCCACTTCAAGGCAAGACCAAATGTCAGTTCACTAAGCAAGAATGTACGCGTCCGTGTCCGGCTGGACGGGCGAGTGCATTTACGCGCAAAATCTAACTCTTAAGTACTTTATTAAACTTTTAACCGCCGAACGTTCGGCGGTTTTCTTTGCCGTTTCCTACTTTAAGTGAAAGCGAGGAGTATTAAGAATCTCTTGCAACTCAGCGATGAATGGACTACGGTATTTAAGATTTTTGTTTATTAGAATGATTGCGGAGTTGCGAGTACGAGTCAAAGCAACGTAAAACAAGCGGCGCTCTTCTGCATCACGAATCCGCTCCTTAGGTTTTTTCTCTTTAAACAATTCTGCCAACCAAAACTCATCGTGGTCTGAAAGCGGGAAATTATTATACATACCAACAAGGATAGTCCAGTCTGAAGTCATGCCCTTAGAAGCGTGCATAGTTAAAAAATCAAAGCTGGCACCCCCTTTAACCTTAACTCGTTTGGAGCTTTTATCGGATGAAAAATGAGGATTGCTCTTAATTATATTTTCAATGATTTTATTGGTTCTAGCTAGAACTAAAATCGAGTCGTTAGGTTTTTGACGATGAATAAAACGCACAAATACCTCTAAGACTTCAGGCTCGGTTTGAAGTTTAGAATCATTGTCGTAAATTGCGAAGCGAATAGGCGCAAGCGGATCGCGACGAGAAGAGTGAAGCTCTTTTTTAATTTGATCTGGATTTTTCATAACAAATTCTCCGGAGCTCCCCGCAACAATCGGACCGTTACGGTATGTGTTGGTGATGAAGTAGATTTCTGAGTCTTCGCCGAAATATTTTTTAAAATCTCGAATATAGCTAATCTTAGACCCTTGAAAAGAGTAAATAGTCTGCCAATCGTCGCCAACGGCAAGAAAATGGGCGTCGGCCGCTTTTAATATGGCACGGGTAAAATCATAACGGCTACGAGAAATGTCTTGATACTCGTCAACGATGATATATTCGTAGCTAAATATCTTAGTTTTAGTTTTAGGCAAGAAATAGGTTGGGAGCAGAATCAAATCGCCATAATCAAAGCCAATTAGGCCAGTTTGATTAGTTTTGGATTTATAAAAATCATAAAATTCGATAAAATATTTAGTCTGAAGCTCGTATGCTGTACGTTCTTCCGGAGTACAATTTATGGCGTGGAGATAGTCGGAAATGACATCACGAAAATGCGTGCGATCTTTCGAAGAAAGAATTTGGTCTAAAACTTTTCCGAAAACGGTTTTATAAAGCCAATAAAATTCACGCAGGGGGTTGTCTTTAAGAAGTGTTTTATAAATTTCGGCTTCAGAACGAGGGTTCAATTTGAAACCAAAATCCTCAAGTCTTTTTCGCAAATCAGAAAATCTAAAATCAGGCTCCAGAGCAATAAATTTTTGAAACTTAGCGTTGAAGTGTTCTTCCTTGCGTTTACGTTCGGCGTCGTATTTTGGTGAGGTGCCGCTAAGCCCGAAGTATTCTAAATAAACTTCCTCCCCAGCGATATTTAAGGTAAAATCTGGTTTGTATGTAGCGTTATCGACAAGGATTTCAGAATAAACTTTTTCGTATTCGTAGTCGATGCCCAATTTAAAAAGATAATTAGCAATTCTAGCTTCGGCTTTAGATTTGACGTATTCACCGCGAATGGTCATAGGCGTGTCATAATTTAAACGAGATTCAATAATATCGCGATTAATTATAGTGAAATTTTCCGCTTCTACGACTTTGTGCTTGATAAAAGCGGTAAAGTATTGGTCGAAAGTTTCGTATTTTAGATAATTTTCACGAATAAAATTGCCATATAAGTTATTTCCAATATTTGTAAACCCAGGCGATTTTTCATTAAAAACCTGATAGAATCTATCAAAAGAGTTAGAAGATGTATAAATTTTTTCTTTTAAGAATTCAATAAAAATGTCTTGTTTTTTATATTCGTCTATCACGAAACAATGTTTCTTGCCAGCATAGATATTTCGGAGATAACGAAACCCTAAAGAGTGAAATGTCGTAACATCGGCAGGGATGTTCAATTCGATGTTGATTTTATTGCGTAGATCCTCTACGCTTTTTCGAGAATAGCTCATTATAAGAATTTTTTCGGGAGCGATTTCTTTTTTATCGACAAGATATTTAACTTTTGCAGCAATGGTTGTTGATTTGCCGGTACCGGCGCCGGCGATGACGAGAGCATTTTTAGAAGCATCAAGGACTACCTTGCGTTGTTCGTCGTCGATTTTTATTCTTGGGTCGATATCGTCAAGAATATGGTCAAGATATTCATTCATAGATTAGCCATTTTTCTTTAACGAGATGGCGAAGCCGCCGCCTGGTGCCATCCAGATATCGATGAAGTTGTTTTTGGTGACCTTGGTGGTTTCGATAGAGATGGCGAGGGGATTGTCGCGGAAGTGGGCGGTTTCGTGGTCGCGGTAGATTTCGGCGGTATATTCGCCGTCGTCGAGGTAGGTGAGCGGAACGCGGACTTTATGTGCACCCTCGTTGGTGACGCCGCCAACGAACCAGTTGTTGCCATTGCGTTCCTTGCGAGCGACGACATAATATTCGCCGATGGCGCCCATAATCGGGACGCTGGTTTCCCAGTTGACGGGGACGTCGTGGATGAATTTAAACGCGCCCGGATTGACTTGCTCGTAGAAGTGCGGGCGGTCTGCCGCCATTTGCATACCAGACGGAATGGTGACAAAGAGAGCGAGTTGGCGAGCGAGGGTGGAGGAAAGGCGCTTGGTGGCGTTAGTGATGTCGAAGATGCCTGGGGTATAGTCCATTGGACCAGAGAGGAGACGCGTGAACGGAATAATACAGGCGTGAGATGGCGAAAGTGCGCCACCCTCGTATTCCTGACCGCGAGCGCCCTCGCGTGTGAGGAGGTTCGGGAAAGTACGTTCGATACCGGTGCCCTTGATAGGCTCGTGAACGTCGAGGCAGATGTGGTATTTGGCGGCGAGTTCGAGAGATCTTTGGTAGTGAAGGACGCCGAGCTGAGAGTGGTGAAATTCGCGCTTGCCTTGAATGTACATCATTGAGCCGGCGTAGCCTGGTTTGATATAGTGAATGCCGAGGTCGTGATAATACTTGTAGCTTGCCTCGAGTTGTGCTTCGTAGTTATCAACAAAGCCGACGGTTTCGTGATGACCGATGATTTCGATACCGTTTTGGTGGGCGTATTCGGTGATGCCGGCGAGGTCGCAATCGGGTTGGGCGTGAATGAAGTCGGTAGTTTTGCCGTTGAGAAGCCAATCGCCGTCCCAACCGCCGTTCCAACCCTCCATCAAGAGACCTTGGACGCCAAGGCGACGGCAGGCGTCGATATATTCAATGGCGTGCTGGGTCGAGGCGCCGTGGCGAGGACCGGAAGCCCACGTCCATTCACCGACGTACATTGCCCACCAGATGCCGAGGAATTTGAGTGGCTTGACCCATGAGAAGTCACTGCTGGGCGGGTCGTTCAAGCTTAACATCATATGGTTACGGGTGAGTCCGATTGGGCTACCCGCTATCATTACCATTCGCCACGGGGTGTTGAACGGAAGTTCGACGCGCGCTTTGATGCCGTCGGAGAGAGGAGTGATGTCGGATTTGAGTGCTTTCCATTCGTCGAGCTTGATAGTCATTTCGCCGTAATTATAAAGCGCCGCCTCGTGAATAGCGAGGTAGTACTTGTTGGGAAGAGCAATCGTGACGGGGGTGTGGACGGATTTTTCCAGTTCATAGACGGGGATTTTTTCGTAATTATATTCATAACGGTCGGGCTGGTAGGCGGGAATTTGCCATGCCTCGGCGTTTAAATCGACGTTAAATTCAGTTAGCTCGTCCTCGACTTCGACGCGAGAGAAAGCGGGCTGGGGTGGGATTTCGTAACGGAAGGCGAAGCCGTTGTTAAAAGCGCGAAAGCGGACGGTGAAGAGGCGCTTGGTTTTGTTGGTTTCCGAGAGGTAGATGGCGAGTTCATTGTAGTTGTCGTTGATGAAGTGTTCTTCACCCCAGACGGTTTCCCAAGTTTCGTTGACGGACTTTTCGGTGGCGCGGACGGCGGAGAGGTAGTCACCGAGGGCGGGGAGATTTTTGAACTTAAAACCGAGCTTTGATTCGCGGAGAATGGTGGCGTCGTTTTTAGTGACGGAGTAAGAGAGGTGACCTTGGCGGAGCGAGATTTTGACTTTGACGGAGCCGTCGGGAGAGGTGAGGGATTTTTCGGCGTCAGAAAGGGCGTGCCCACCGTGCAACCAGTTCAAAAAACGCTGTTTGATACTAGCCATAAGCATATTATATATATTGCAACGTTTTCTGTCTAGTTTTTTGAGGGCGAAAATGATATGATGGAGGCATATGAAGAAGAAATTAGTCATCGGTGGGATTTGCTTCCTTATCGCGGCTGGTTTGGCGTTTTTTGGGGTGCAGTTTTATCTAAAGACGGGGATTTTTAAAGTTTATGGCACGCTGAAGTTTAGCGAAGAGATGCTCGAAACGGAGGTGGAGAAATATACGGCGGTGGTGGGCGAAATGAAGCTCGAGAAAGACGTGGCTATTTCTGAGTATTATGAAGATAGTTATACGAACGGGATGCTACTGGACGTGTTTGTGCCAGTAGCGGATTTTTATGAGCCGAAAGAGGGGATTTCGGCGGCGGAGTTTGCGGAAAGGTGGGAGAAGAAAGAGGGGGTGGTATCGGTTTTGAAGTTGGACGAGAGTCAGAAGTTGTTAAAAGTGGGGGAAGATTATTATTTGGATTCACTCGCGCGTGGAGCGAAGTTTAAGCTGCTTAAAGTGGAGGGCGAAGACGAGGAAGATGTTGCGAGAGTGACCGAGGCGGTAGCAACGACGTTGCCGAATTTACCGAAGAAAGAGACCGTGCTGACGTTTGCGCAGACGGGAGTGACGGCGATGTCGCGCGGAATGAATGCGAAGATGGCGCAGGTGGGCGACGGGAAGTTTTTCTCGGCGAATATTGCGGAGTTTTTGCGACAGTTTGATTTGACGCATACGAGCAACGAGAGTAGTTTTTCGAATTGGGCAAGTGCGGCGAACATTTGTTCAGACCCGCGATTTATCGATACGCTGGTTGATATTGGGTTGGACGTAGTGGAGCTAACTGGTAATCATAATGTGGATTGCGGTTACGAAGATGCGATTGCGACGTTTGAGAAGTATCAGGAGCTTGGGATTAAGACCGTGGGCGGAGGACGTAGCGCGACCGAGGCTGAAGTGCCGCTGACGATTTCGCAAAAAGGAACAGGAATCACGATGCTGGCTTATAACCAGAGCACGGGTGGCGCGACGTGGGGCGAAACGCCTGGCGCGAATCAGTATTATCCAGAGAATGCGCAGACGCGAATTGCGGAGGCGAAAGCGCGGGGAGATTTCGTGATTGTGGATGTGCAGTTTAACGAGTGCAATGCTTATGCCAGTGTAGCGGAAGACCCGACGTGCGACCGCGCAGACTCGGCACCTGGCGACCAAGTGGGGATGTTTAGGAGTTTGATTGATATGGGTGCGGACGTGGTGGTGGGGACGAGTGCGCACCAGACGCAGACGTTTGAGCGATATAATAATGGCGAGATTTATTATGGGTTGGGTAATTTATTTTTCGATCAGATTTGGTGGCCTGGGACGACGCGAAGTCTTGGGCTGACGCATTATTTTTGGAACGGCAAGCTGCTCCAGACGCGCAGGTTTGGGACGGTTTATGATGCTAACTATCAAACAAGATTAATGAATACAGAGGAGATAGAATGGTTTATCAACCGACTCAACCAGGCAAGATAGAAAAGAAGCACAAACGTAGTAAAACGGTGCAGTTGTTGTTGGACGTTTTGACGTTGGTGCTGGTTGCGGGAGCGACGTATGCGATTTTTAGGCTGACGTCGGTGAAGCCGGAGAATCGCGAGAGTAATAATCCCGAGGTGGTAAGCAAGGTGCAGATTGACGAAGACGAGGAGGAAGACCCAAAGTGGTTGAACCGGACGCTGAACAGCTGGGTGGGGTCGTTTTCGAGCGACTTTTCGGCGAGCGTGGAGGTGTATGATTTAGACAAGGACGAAGTGGTGGGCGAGTTTACGCCGGACAATGTTTATACGGGACACGCGGCGAGTGAGATGGCGGCAGACTTTAATATGAGTTTTGCGGTGGCGGGACAGACTTCGCCGCGGGAATTGACGGAAATTTTAAAGACCGTGTTTAAGCACGCGGGGATGAGCGATGAAGATTGGGCGGCGTATAAAGAAAAGTGGTTGGCGCAGCCGGAGATTTATTCGGAAGACCGGTGCGACGGTTATTGTAAGGTGCGCGACGGGTTGCCAGCTGGGTTCACGAGCGAAAATGTGAAAGTTTATAACGAGAACTTTATGGATACGAATCGGAGTTATTTCGAGATTTACCGCGACGCGGCGATTGTGGAGTTCAAAATTGGGGAGAAGACGAGAAGCTTTGCGGTGGCGCTGGTGGCGAAGACTTTTCCGCAGCAGACCGAATTCAAGAACCTTGGCGCGGCGCTAGAAAAAGTGATGTCAGCGCATATTAAAAATGAAGTTTAAAAATTGCTGATTTTACAGGGGTAGAGGTGCAGTTTTTGCGCGGATTACACGCGCGCTTCAATAAGTTAATAAGTGGAGAAGAATTGCGACCAGTAGGTTTTATATTGTGCTTCGGGGTCGAAGATGAAACCGACAGCGAGTTTAGTGAAGTTTGGGCTTAAAATGTTGGCGCGGTGGTCGGGAGAGTTCATCCACGCGGCGACGACGGTTTGTGGCGAGACGGCGGCGTTCCCTGCCATCAGGTTTTCCCCGCTAGAACCACCCGATTCGGGGAGCGGGCAGGCGGTTTCCCAAGACGAGCCGTCGGGACGGGTGTGGGAATAATTCGACATTAGTTCGCGGGCGCGGACGGCGGCGGCGGCTTCACAGGTGACACCCCATTCGAGTGCGTCGAGACCGTTTTTGGCGCGTTCTTCGTTGACGAGATTTAGGACTTCGCGTTTCCATTGTTCGACGGGGACGTCAATGACGGTGACGGTGATGGAGTCGTGACGGCGACCGTCGTAGGTGCCGGCGGTGATGGTGGTGGTGCCGGTGCCTTTGATGATCGGGTAGCGGCAAATATCGGAAGAATAGCCGAGCCACGTCCGCGCCGTGGAGTAGAAGCCGGAGATGACGGATTGGTTGGAGGATTGCCAGTACATACTGCCGAGACCGGAGAGGTTGCCACCGACGCAGAGGTCGATGTCGGCGGTTTGGTAAATCGTGACGGAGTTTTCGTTCCAGAGTTCATTGCTGGCAACGGGGTCGGAGGAAATCCAGCCGTTGGCGGCGACTTGGTAGGTCGTGCCGTCAGCGCTTGAAACGGTTTTGCCGGTAGAGGAGTCGGAGACGGACTTTAAGAGTTCGACTTCTTCGAGTGTGCCTTCGACTTCGTCGGAACGCTCGTCAACGGCGCGGAATTCGCGGTCGCTACCCCAAATTGCCGTAGCAATGAGAATGCCAGCGACGAGAATAGCTGCCGCGTTAATCGACAGGAGAATCGTCATACGAGTTTGTTTGACGAAAGCGGCGCTCATTTAGTGCGTGGTCCTTTGTCAAGGCTAACGGCGGTGGCGACGAGAACGAGAGCGGTTTCGATTTCTTGGAGGTTGCGGCTCATAAAGTTAATTGTGCCGAGTGGGCGACCGAAGATGATTTTGCCGACGACCGTGCCCTTGGTGTCGCGGAGTTCGGCAACTGCCTCGATGCCGTGGGCGTGGAAAGATTCTTGCTGTTCCTTAGAGAACGGGAGCCAGAAGTCGTGGTTGTTGTTTTTGAGCTTTTTGATTTGGTCGAGCTCGTTGCTGGCGAATTTGGCGGAGCGGGAGTCGGAGCTGATTAATTTGTCTTCGATTAAAATGCCGATGTAGCTGAAGTGGAGGTGTTCGGCGAGAAAGTCGGCGAGTTCGCGATAGTTGATGTATTCGCGGCTCATCGCGGAGAGTTTTTTGACGACGTAAACGAGGTCAACGTTGTGGACGCTGGTGAGGGAGCGGATGTAGGAGCTGACTTCGTTCAGTGCGGGGAAGAGGAGAATGGCGACGGCAATCATCAGGATATTGAGGATGATGATGTCAGAAGACGGGCGCGAAACGCGGAAGATGGCGGAGAAGATGATGAAGAAAATCGTGACGTAGATGATGGCGGCGGAGGTCATAATGATAATGTAGGAGAGGATGCGGAGGGCTGAGCCGGAGAGTTCGAGGAGGTGGTAGCGGAGGATGGCGTAGTAGTGGAAGAGCCAAGCGATAGACATTGCGAGCGGGCCGACCCAGATGAGGTTGTAAGTGCCCATAGCAGGGAGGATGAAGTCGAAAATGAGGGCGAGGATGCCGGTGATGGCGAAGCCGATTAAGACCATAATGTTGGCGCGCTTGACGTTGGCGCTTTTAGTGCGGCGAGAGGTGTAGAAGAAGCCGACCATAAAGAGGAAGACGGCGAGGAAGTGGTAAGCGCCGTAGAGGATGTTGAGCCAGTTGGTTTGGAGGTGGACGATGTTGCCGGAGATTTGGTTAAGTTCGATGGAGGAGTAGAGGAGGGAGGGGTCGGTGATGATGAAAAATTCGATGGCGAGGCAGACGGCGGCGAGGAGGGCGAT
>CALEGA010000025.1 GCA_937876715.1 uncultured Candidatus Saccharibacteria bacterium | reverse complement strand
TCTTCTTCTTTTCATAACTGCGCTATGGTTCCGCCTTCAATCAGCTTCACGGGATATACGCTGGGGAAGCGGTTGGCGGAAGCGGGGTCTTCAATCGTAAACGTGGCGGTCAAAGTTTTCTTAGTGACGGCATAATAAGTGGTGTCGCCAGAGAGAGTGATGTCGTCGTTGACTTTAAACTCGGCGGCAGTGTTGTTTTTATTGGTTGACCAGCCAACGTTAGTGTAGCCGTCGCGGGTGATGGCGGGAGCTTTGACGGAGCAAGTTGGGTTGGTGGATTGACAGGTGAGCGAGACGTTACTGCCAGAGGCGCCGTTTTGATTAAAGACGGCGATGTGGCGGTAGGTGATTGGCTCTGGGTCGGGAGTTGGAGTTGGGGTCGGCGTTGGCGTCGGAGTAGGAGTCGGGGTGGGTTGAGGTTGCGGAGTGGGGGTGGGGGTGGGGGTAGGTGTCGGGGTTGGAGTAGGAGTCTTGCCGCCGCCACTAGTGTCGGGGAGAGCGCCGGAGTTGTTGGTGTCTTTTTCTTTGGAGTCAAAATCGATAGTGACGCTCTTGGAGGTTTTATTGCCGGCGACGTCGGCGACCGTGACGGTGTAGGTGCCGCTTTTGCGAACGGTGATGGATTTATCGGTGGCGCCGGTGTTCCACTTAAGGCTTTTGACGCCAGAGGCTTCGTCGGTGGCGATGGCGGTCAAAATGACTTCTTGCTCCGAGACGGTTTCTTTCGAGACCTCGACTACGGGAGAGGCAGAGTCGATTTTTTCGACCTTGACGGTCTTAATGTCGGAGAGGAAGCCGAAGTAGTCGCGCGCTTGGACACGATAACTGCCGTTTTTAAAGAGGACGTAAGTGGATTTTTGTTGCCACGTTTTACCGCCGTCGAAAGAATACTCAAGTTCCTTGACCGAGCCGGAGTTTTTAACGTTGACGGTGAGCGTAGCTTCGGAGACCCACGAAGTCGGGGCGCCGGTGACACTGGCGAGTTTTAGAGTGGTTTCCTTATTGCCAAGGCGAGTGATGTTGAAAGTGTAAGTCTTACCAGCGACGGTGACGCTGTAGGTCGATTCACCGTTTTGGATTGAAACGGGAGTACCGCAGCCGGATGGCGGATTAGCTTTAGAGCCGCCAGAGCAGTTAAAGGTGAGCGAAGATTCGGTGGTGTAAATCGTGTAAGAAGTGGTGTTGGCGGAAAATTCGGGGTACATCCGACCGTTAGCGAGTGAGACGGCGGGAGGGTCGGCGCGAAAAACGAACCAATAGACGGCAAAGCCGATGCCGCCCAAAACGAGGAGAGCGATAAGGAGAAGCAAAAGTTTCTTCGATTTTTTCTTTTCCACCTGCGGTTCCATTATTATTAGTATAGCATAAGCAAAGTAAAATGTTAAAGGTTTTGTGGTGAGGTTATCACAAAAAGGGAGACCGATTGTTCGGTCTCCCGCTGATGCGCGCCCACCCTGGGGCACATTGGTTTGTTTTAATCCGCTGTTTTTGTTTTAATGTAGTCTCCACACTCCACTAAGCTAGTCAGTGGAACCCCGTGAAGCGTATCAGCTTAGTTTTATTTTAAAGAAAAAGCTTATGGTTGTCAAGCGTTTTGACATAAAAAATGTTGTAAAAATTACCAATCTTCGACGAGGGTGAATTCGCGGTCGGCGATACTGATAATTGAGTCTGGTTCGGCGCCTTGTGAAGTTAATTCGGCGCGGATGCCCATTTTTTTCAAGATGTCGCGGAGGCGGTTAACGGAAGCGTAGTTGTTGAAGTTGGTGCGGCGAGCGAATTTTTCGATTTTTTCGCCGGTGACGACGAACTTAGTTCCGTCTTCGGTTTCTATTTTTTCGATTTTCCAAGTATCTTTAATAAGTTCCGGATTTAAAGTGATTGTCGGGATTTCTGAATTTTCAGTTTCTTTTTTAATAATTGATTTTTTAGTTTTAAGATTATTTTTTAATTCTCTTAATAACTCTTCTAATCCTTGGTGAGCGGCGGAAGAAATGGTGAAGATTTTCGCCTTAGGGTTCTCTGCAAGAATCGATTGTTTTTGGAGGTCGATGATTTCGGGGTCGAGACCCTCGCACTTGGTGAGGGCGACGATTTCTGGGCGGTCTTTGAGGTCGGAGTATTTGGCGAGTTCCTGGCGGATGGTTGCGTACGCCTTGCCGGCGTCGTCATTATAAACGTCAACGAGGTGAAGGAGGACAGCGGTGCGGTCAACGTGGCGGAGGAAAGCGTGTCCGAGACCTTTGCCTTCGGCGGCACCCTCGATTAAGCCTGGGATGTCGGCGATGAGCAAATCTTTGCCGTCGATGGTAGCAACGCCGAGATTGGGTGTGATGGTCGTGAACGGATAGTCGGCGATTTCTGGCTTGGCGTTAGATACGACGGAAAGGAAAGTAGATTTGCCGGCGTTGGGGAGACCAACGAGACCGACGTCGGCGAGAAGTTTAAGCTCGAGCTCCGCCTCGAACTCTTCCCCCGGTTCGCCAACTTCGGCGATGATGGGAGCTTGGCGAGTGCTGGACTTGAAATGGGCGTTGCCAAAACCACCGTCACCGCCACGCGCAATCACCGCCTC
>CALEGA010000024.1 GCA_937876715.1 uncultured Candidatus Saccharibacteria bacterium | reverse complement strand
CCTTTCTATGATATTGTTTATTGGCTATTTAATTTTATAATTTTTGAGCAAACCGAGAAAAAATATAAAATTAAATAGCAGTATAGCCACCATCAACCGGAAGAATAGCACCAGTCACATACGATGCTTCCTCCGAAGCCAGGAACACCACTGCTGCGTCTAGCTCGCCCGGCTTACCATATCGCTCCATTGGTACGTGCGTCTTAGCGAACTCCTGGAACCTCGGCGTATCAAGCACCGCTGTCGTCAACTCCGTATAGAAATACCCCGGACAAATCGCATTACAAGTAATCCCCTCTGTCGCCAGCTCTGCCGCTACGGCCCGCGTAAAGTTCACCACTGCTCCCTTTGAGGCGTGATAAGCCACCGTATGAATCTCCGTATTTCCGACCAGCCCATACATACTCGCAATGTTGATAATCCGCCCATACCCCACCTCAGCCATCAACTTTCCAAACGCCCGCGTCATCTTAAACACGCTCGTCAAATCCGCCGCAATCGTAAAGTCCCACTCGTCGTCCGCCATCTCCAAGACCCCCTTATCTTTCGAGCTGCCGGCGCAGTTAAGCAAAATATCTACCTTCTTAAACTCCTTCTTCACTTTCTTCGCCGCAGCATCAATTTCTTCCGAAGATGTCACATCCACTTTCACTGGCAAAACTTTCACCTTATAATCTTTTTCCAAGCGAGCCTTCAATTCTTCAAGCCTCTCGACGCGTCGCGCCAAAATCGCAAGATTCGCGCCCTGTCGCGCAAACGCCTCCGCCATCTGCCGTCCCAGACCGCTCGACGCTCCCGTCACGACCGCTACTTGTCCCTTTAAATCAAACATAAAAAACTCCTTCTCTTATTAATTAATAATTATTATACCACTTTTCCTCAATAAAATTGTATAATAATTATATGAATAACTACGACATCCTTATCATCGGCGCCGGTACCGCCGGTCTCACCGCCGGAATTTACGCCGCACGGGCGAAAAAATCCGTCCTCATTCTCGAACAAACCGCCACTGGCGGACAAATCTTAAACACTACCAAGGTTGAAAACTACCCCGGAATCGACTCCATCTCTGGCAAAGAATTTGGCGAAAAGCTAAAAGCGCAAGTCGAAAAATTCGGCGGCAAAATCCAGACCGCCGAAGTCACCCAGATCACCAAATCTGGCAACCTCTTTAAAGTCGAAACCGACGAGGGTGATTTCACCGCAAAATCTGTCATTCTCGCCAACGGCTCTCGCGAAAAACATCTCGGACTCGACGGGGAAGAAGACTTCACCGGCAAAGGCGTCTCTTACTGCGCCACCTGCGACGGCGCTCTATATAAAAACAAGCCCGTCGCCGTTTATGGTGGCGGCAACACCGCGGCGTACTCTGTTATTTACCTTGCCGGCATCTGCCAAAAAGTCTATTGGATTTTCCGCAAACCCGAACCAAGAGCAGAAAAACACCTTATTGAAAAAATTAAACAGCTCAGAAACGTCGAAATCCGTCCGGAGACCGTTATTAAAACCCTCCACGGCGACCAAAAACTCCAATCCATCGGCTTCAGTAACGGCAGTTCTATCAACATCGACGCTCTCTTCATTCTTATCGGTCGCGAACCCGACAATGCAAGGTTCCAAAACCTCGTTGACCTCGACGACGACGGTTACATCAAGTCCGACGAAACCTGCCACACCTCCGAACAGGGCATCTTCTGCGCTGGCGACACCCGCAAAAAACCCCTGAATCAGCTCGTCACCGCCACCGCTGACGGCGCCGTCGCCGCCAGTGAAGCAGTTAAATACGCATCTTCTTGACAAAAAATCAAGCTTGTGGTATAATGAAAATATGATACTGTTCGTGGGGGAGAACGAACTCATCAAGCACTTCACATTTAGGAGGAGGATTAAATTATGTCACGCAAACTTCGTTCCGCATCCGCCGAACCCGTTTCTGAACCAATCCCCGAGACCATTCCGGACACTATCCCTGTCGAACCGGCATCTGCTGACGCCATTCCCACCGAATGGGCAATGTCTGTCTGGATCGACAAGCACGGCAACCGCTACTACTTCAAAGAGAGCGAAATGGTTCCGGAAAATCCCGCCTGGCGCGACTTAATCAACGCGATTGTTACCCCGCCGAAACCGCCGCTTCGTCCCGTTGGTCGTTTCTGGATTCACCGGCACGCCAACAAGGACAATCCGATCTGGTTCGACGACGAACAGCTCGTTGACGAAGCAGCAAAGCTCACCAACTTCAGAGGCTCCCCTGAGGACGCCGCCAAGACACTGGGCTTCAATGCCGGCTGGTTTGTCGTCGAATCCGTCGCCTACGAGGAAGACGGCGTCGAGTTCATCAAGAACGAACCAGTCGAAGACGACAAAGGACAGTGGTATCCCGCCACCGACGAAGAAATCGCCGCCGCCCTGGCAGAAATGGCAAAATTATCCGAAACTACCCATTAACCCCCTCCCCCACACCATCCCCCGCAAGGGGGATTTTTCTTGCACCAAAACCACCTTTTTGCCACTCGTCAAGCTTATGGTATAACTATTGACAAAATCGCTTATGTGTGATATAATGAAGGCAGTCTGTATAAGAGCGTGTTAGATCTTATATGAACGGTCATTAAAACCGAATCATCCCAGACACAAACGCACTGTCTGGAACATCCATTTATATTTTTTCGAAGGAGGGTTACCCCTATGCTTGGAAACATTGGCTACATTTTTTTCAGTGTGGTTGTGTCCTGCATCTGTTTCAGCTTGGCTCAGCAATCTATGAAAGACCAGCTCGAGGAGATGCTCAAAGAATCCGTCCTCACCAAAAAGGAAGTCCGCGCGAAATACCGCGAACACACCAGAAATATCCGACTCCTCTGGATTATCGGCATTGTCTGGTTGGCTTCCATCGTCCTGGCCCTGAGTGGCAGCGATTCAACTATCGCTTTCCTCTTCACGGTCGCGGCGGTCGCTGGTCTTGGCTATCTTCTCATCAAGAAAGCCAACGGAAAACAGGTTATCGCTATCAGATTCCTCGCAGTAGCGCTCGGTCTCGGCTTTGGCCTTGTCTTAGGCAACGCCATCCACGCCGGCACCGTCACTTACTTCCTAGGTATCGCTTGCGCCGTCGCCTTCGCCGTTCTCGCCTACTTTGTGGGCAAAGGTTACACTGATGACCTTGAGGACGAAGAAGATGATGATGAACCTGCTCCAGTTGAACGGAGAGAACCCACAACCCCACCCACAACCTCGACTCGTAACGAAAAACCCACCCCGACCCCTAAAACTGCTCGACCGACTACTGGCTATCGCCCAGCGAAAGCCACAAAAGAAAATGTCAACAATCCCCCTCGCCGCCGGCGCTCAGAGCCAAATGCTCGTAGCGATGATGGTGGCGATCGGAATTTCGACACCTACATCATCGAACAGCTTTCCAAAACTGAGGAAGGGCGGCAACAACTGCTTCAATTATTGAAAGCACAGCGTTAAAAGGAGAGAAAGAAAATGAACGAAGAAAGAGTATCCTTTAAAGAACGCTACCCCTTCCTAAGCAAAATCCTGATTGGTCTGCTAATTTTAGTATTGATCATCGGACTTGCCTTTGGAGTGTGGGCTGTCGTTTACTGGGCGGGTGGCACACATATTGCTCCCACCCTTGAAGTGTTCACCAATCCGACCAAGGTCTTCTCCCAGCCGAAAATCGTCGCACAGGAACAAATCCCGACCGACGACACGGCAGAAGATGACGACTCGGGCTACGAAGTAACCCCCGAAGTGATTTACGTCTATGTAACTCCCGAACCGACCGTGCCCACTGCACCGTCCGTGCCAACCGCGCCTCCGGCTACCCAGCCGACCGCTGTTATCACGGCTGCTCCTGCGCAGCACGCCACCTACACCCTCGGCAAAGATATTAAAGTCAATGTCGATGGCAAGGAAGTCGTGCTCCGCACTTTCACTTACTCTGGCGGCTACGTCCTCGCGGATGACCCGTGGTTCGTCGCTGACGAGAATAAGGAAACCGCAGAATCTTACGGTGCGCCCATCTACGGCAAAACTCCTCAGGAGTTGACCTATAACTGGCTGCGCGAACTTTGTAAGTCTCCGCATCAGATTATTCGCCTCCGTACACAGATGGGTATGATTAAGCCGAAGTCTCTCAAGGAAGAAGATGAACTCGCTTACGCACTTGCCGAAAAATCCGCCAAGGATTATGACGCGGTCGTTAACGAGACCTTAACCTTCTTCTTTAAGAAGCTGAAAGGTGGTCGCATCGAAAGCTCGACCGATTGGGATTTGGAAAATTATATGACAGAGGACGAAGAAAGCGACTCTGGCGTATTTGACCTCCATCTCCGCGGTCGGCTTAACCACGATGACGACACCAAACTCGAAGACAAAGATGTCTTGCTCACTTTCTACGCGAAAGGTGCTAAGAAAACCTTTGTTTCGAGCGATCGTGGCTACCAGAACACGGCAAATGACGCCAAGGCTACTGGAAGTTTCAGCACGAGAGCGTGGGTCAATATGACCGAGGGCGGCACTTGGAAATGGAAGAGCAAGGGCGGCGGTGGTAGTAATCCGCCAGGCGAAAACACGCCAACCCCTGTTCCGACTTCCACGCCCGAACCGACCAACACTCCGAAGCCGACTAACACGCCGAAGCCAACCAACACCCCGCGTCCGACTAAGGACCCCGGTCAGCGTCCGACCGTATCTGACGCTCCCGTTGGCGGTGGCGAAACGAATCCGCAAAACAGCGAAGATCCGCACACCACTTCGGCACCGACTTCGACTCCCGCTCCTGCGGTCACGCCAACTCCGAGACCGACAGAAGCACCCACCGCGGTTCCGACCGCCGTGGTTCGCCCAACCGAGGTTTGTGAGACTACTGCGCCGACGCCCATTCGCGAAGACACGCAGCCCACACCCGCTCCCGAACCGGAACACCACGTTCCGACTCAGGAACCTGCTACCGCCGGTGACGGCAACAACAACGGGGACTTCGACCCCGATAGTATATAAATGGATGTTGGTGTACCTTACCTCTGGGCGGCTCATCTGCCGCCCAGACATCCATTGTAAGGTTTGTATCTGAGATGATTCGGCTTTAGGGCTAGAAGATATTTAACAATTCGGCTAGTCTTGGAAAGATTCCAAGGACTATTGAGATGGTTTTAAACGCTACCTCTATAATCCCTCTGGAAAAATAATATCAAATATGTTAAACTGAATCTCAAGGAATTGAGAGAATATCTGAACTCGTTCAGATATTCCGAGATGACGAAGAGATTTCTGGCTGAAAGCCAGGTAATTAATCTTTTAAGGAGTTATTATGAAAAACATTAAATCTGTTCTTGGCGTCGCTGCCGTCGCAGCTCTCGCTGGGACTACCATCGTCGCCACCAACGTTTCCGCTTGGGGTGACTCCGACGGTGGTCGTAAATCTTACACCATCGAGGAAATTAATAATGGTGCTATCGACGATAAAATCGTCCTTAACTCCATTTCCAACAACCCTGACTTGAACGAGCTTTACTTCGTCCAAGCCCGTGCCGCTGACAGCGCCAACATTTGGAACGCTAACGACATCGAAGTCGAAAACGGCAAAGAATACATTGTGCGTCTTTATGTCCACAATAACAACCCTCGCGGTACTGAGATGATCGCGAAAGACGTCAACGCTAACGTTTACGTCCCTACCGAATCCGGTAAATCTCTCACCGTCGCTGGTACGATTACTTCCAGCAACGCTACTCCGTCCAAAATCTGGGACGAAGTTGTGTTCAAATCTTCCACTAACACTTTCCACCTTGAATATGTTAAGGGCTCCGCTCTTATCGAAAACAAGGGTAAAATTAGTGGTACCAAACTTAGCGACAACCTCGTGATGGGTGGCACTACCCTCGGCTACGATTCCCTTAATGGTGAAATCCCTGGCTGTTTCGGTTACGCCGCTATCGTCACTTTTCGTGTCAAAGCCGTCTTTGAGTACGACTTCTCTATCACTAAGCAAGTCCGCCTCAAAGGTGAAACTGAATGGAAGAAGCAAGTTAACGCTAAGGTCGGTGATGTTGTTGAATATAAAATCACCTACAAAAACACCTCTGACTCTCTTGAGAAAGACGTCGTTATCTTTGATAAGCTTGGCTCCAACCAAACTTACGTTAAGGGTTCTACCAAACTCTTCAACTCTAATCATAAGAGCGGCATCTCCCTCGAGTCTGATGGTTTAACCACCAAAGAAGGCATCAACATCGGCAATTACGAAGCTGGTGCTGCCGCTGTGGTCACTTTCCAAGTTACCATGCAAGATGACAACCTCGGTTGTGGTGGTGATAACGTGCTCCGCTCTTGGGGTCAAGGTTACATTGGCGCCGACGCTACTTTGAAGCAAGATTACGCTGATGTCCTTATCTACAAAGCTTGCCCGAAGAACGAAGAGCCGGTTAACCCTGTTCAACCTGAGCTTCCATCTACCGGTGCTTCCGACATTGTCGCCACCGCTCTCGGTGCTGGCTCTGCCGTCACCGCTGGTGGTTACCTCTTGGCTAGCCGCAAACGCTTCTAAAGCTTGACCGCTCCCCGAAGCCATTGTTAAACGAATTTCCCCTCGGTTTTACGCCGAGGGGATTTTCGTTGTTAAATTTTTACCATCTTCTGCCAGGCATCGCGCCACCGTTCGGCATCCCACCAGGACCCATTCCACCTTGCCCAACTTGCGTGGTTTTGCCAGACAATGTCACGCTGGTATATTCTTCGCCAT
>CALEGA010000023.1 GCA_937876715.1 uncultured Candidatus Saccharibacteria bacterium | reverse complement strand
CCGCTTCGTTAGCGTTGGCGCCAGAGTGAGGTTGGACGTTGGCGTGGTCGGCGTGGAAGAGCTTGCAAGCGCGGGCGATGGCGAGGCGTTCGATTTTATCGACGTTGTCTTGACCGCCGTAGTAGCGGAAGTTACCGAGTTTTTCCGCGGCGATTTTGTCTTCGCTCCAGAAAGTTTTGGCGTCACCCTCGATGCCATCGAAAGACGGGTAACCCTCCGAGTATTTGTTAGTCAAGACCGAGCCAGCAGCTTTGAGCACGTTTTTTGAGACGTAGTTTTCGCTTGGGATGAGCTCGAGGCCTTCTTGTTGTCTTTTTTCTTCTTGTTTGATGAGGTCAAATACTGGATCCATTTTTAACTCCTTTTAGTGTATTTTTTGATAACGAATTTAGTGCCGTTTTCATCTGTAAATTCGGCAATTTTGCGCAGATTGCACACGCGCTTCAATGAACTGTAATCTGGGAAGAAAACGTCGGCGTCGTTCGCCTCTTTTTCGACCTCCGTGAGGTAGAGGGTTTTCGCGTGGGGGAGGAAGAGGGCGTAGATTTTAGCGCCGCCGATGATGAAGATTTCTTCGTCGGAATCCTCGTTTTCTTTGATGAATTGGTCGAGGTCGGCGATTTTTGCGACGCCGGCGGGGAGGTTTTTCAGGGTTTTGTGCGTGACGATGAGGTTTTTGCGATTCGGGAGGGGTTTTTCGCCGAGAGAGAGCCAAGTGTTGTAGCCCATAACGACGGTGTGGTTTTTGGTGGTGTTGCGGAAGAATTGCATATCTTCCTTAAAGTGGAAAATTAAATCATTGTTTTTTCCTAATTCGTTATTTTTACCGATGCAGGCGATGAGCGAGAAAGACATAGTTACTCCGTGACCGGCATTTTAATCGTGCCGGCGTTTTGATAATTTTCGAGTTTAATGTCTTTCAGCTCCTTGCTGTTGTCGAAAGCGTAGAAGTCCTTGATTTCGGGATTGAGCCAGAGGGTGGGTGCGGGGTAGGATTCTTTAGTCATCTGTTCCTTGATGCCATCAACTTGGTTTTCGTAGATGTGAGCGTTGTTGATGACGTAGGTCATTTTGCCCGGCCTTAGACCAGTGACTTGAGCGAGGAGATAGCAGAGAGTGGCATATTGGGAGACGTTGAACGGCATGCCGAGTGGGACGTCGTTGCTGCGGACGGTGACCATAAGGTTAAGTTTGCCGCCGGTGACGTTCCATTGAGAGTTCCAGACGCAGCTAGGCAAGGCGGCGGTTTCTAGCCATTCGTTTTGCCAGAGCGACATAATCATGCGGCGGTTAGCGGGGTCGGTCTTTAAAGTTTCGATTAAACTTTCGACGAGGTGGTAGCGGTTGACAATCCAGCCGTAGGCGGTGCCGATAGTGCCGACGGGATTTTCCTTAATTCCCTTTTCTTGATAAAGTTTCTTGAAGTCTTTGCCGGCGTAGAGACCGGACTCTGGGATTTCCCATTCGTTCCAGATTTTAATGCCGCGGTCGTGGAGCCAAGAGACGTCGTTCGAAGCGACTTGATAAATCCAGAGCATTTCGAGGACGGAGGTTTTAAAAGCGACCTTTTTGGTAGTCAAAATCGGGAATTCTTCTTCTAGGTCAAAGGTGAGAACTTCGTGCGGGAGGGAGAAAGTCGTGGTCGGCTTTTGAGTCTGGGCGAGGTGGGTCGGCATATTGGTTTTGGTCTTCGCGCTGGTCTTTTTGGCGAGGACGGCGGGGTCGGTAGTGATTTTTTCGCCGTGAGTAAGAATCCGATTGCATAAATCGAGATATTGTTCGTCGAAGCGGGACATAATTTCCTCCGTTTAGTTAAATATATTATATATAACTATTTGTATTTTGCCCAGAGTTTATCGAATTTTTTGATGTCGGCGCCGACGTTTTTAACGTAGGAGCCATTTTTGAGAATTGTTTTTAGTTCGTCCTCGGGGACGGTATCGACGCCGGTGATGGCGGAGATGTAGGGGTATTCGTCAACGATTTGCTGGGCGACTTCGGGACGCAAAAGATAGTCGATGAAGAGGTAGGCGGCGTCGCGGTTTTTGCCGCCTTTGACGAGACAGTAGTTGTCCATTGATAACGCGAAACCCTCGGCTGGGTAGGAGATTTTAAGGTCGGGATTTTCGTCAACGGCGAGGAGCGCTTCGGCGTTCCAAACCAGACCGGCGTCAACTTCTTTGGTGATGAAGAAAGTTTTGGGCGAGTCGGAGTCGAAAGCCTTGATGTTGGGCTTGATTTTGTTGAAAAATTCGAGGCTGTCTTCGAGGTCGTCTTCGTGGACGGAGTTCATTTCGTGACCGGTGGCTTGGAGCATAGCGCCAATGATGATGCGCTGGTCGTCGAGGAGGACGAGGTTATTTTTAAGCTCGGGTTTTTGGAAGTCTTTATAGGACGTCAGGCGGTCGATTTGGGTCGAGTCGTAGAGAAAGACGGTGGTGGCAAGGAGAAACGGGAGGGAGTAGCCGTTTGCTTCGTCGTAAGATTGGTTGAGGAAGAGAGGGTTGAGATTTTTGAGGTTTTCCAACTTCGACTTGTCGAGCGGCTCGAGCATTTCGCGGGAGATGAGGAGGTCAACCATATAGTCGCTGGGGAAGACGAGGTCATAAGTACCCTCCTTGGAGCTAACGAGTTTGGCGAGAAGTTCTTCGTTGGAGGAGTAGGTGCCGTAATTGACCTTGATGCCATATTCCGCTTCGAAGTCGTCAATTACTTCGGCGGGGATGTAGGACGTCCAGTTAAGAACGTTGAGGGTTTTGGTTTGTTGCTCTTCGGGAGTTTGGGCGCGGTTATTGAAAAAGATAATGGCAAAAATAACCAATAGCGTTGTTGTGAAAAGTGAAATAATGGTGGGCTTGTTCAGGTGTTTCATCGGAGACTCCTTTTCACGATGCGTTTAGATTGGAAATGGGCGCTTAGAGTTAGGGCGACGATGGTAAAGATGAGCATAAGCGTAGTGAGGGCGTTAACGTCTGGGCTGATGCCGGTTTTGATGTTGGCGTAGATGTAGAGCGGGAGAGTGTTGGTGCCTGGACCGGCGGCGAAATAAGAAATCACGACGTCGTCAAGGCTGAGAGTGAACGCGAGGAGGGCGCCGGAGATGACGCCTGGCATAATGAGCGGGAGCGTGACTTTGAAGAAAGCTTGCCAGCGGGAAGCGCCGAGGTCGGAGGCAGCCTCTTCGAGGTTCTTGGGGAGGGCGTAGAGGGTGGAGCGGATACTAGTGATGACGAACGGGACGGAAAAAGAGACATGGGCGAGGAGCACCGTCCAAAGGCTGAGCTCGAGTCTCGCGAGGGTGAAGACGGAGAGGAGGGCGATGCCGAGGACGATTTCGGGGATGACGATGGGAATGTAGATAAGTTTGTCGATGATGGCGTGACCTTTAAATTTGAACTTTTGGAGACCGACGGCGCCGAGAATGCCGAGGACGGTGGAGATGGCGGTGCTGGAGACGGCGATTAAAATGGTGTTCTTGAAGGCGTCGAGGAGGTCGGGGTTTTGGAAAAGTTTGCCGTACCAATCAAAAGTGAAGCCGGTGAAAATGACGTTAAGTTTTGATTCGTTGAAGCTGAAGAAAACGAGGATGAAGATAGGGAGAAAAAGGAAAAGTAGCACTAAATAGACATAGAATTTGCGCAACTTCATTCTAGCCACCCCCCAGTTCGTCGAGATTGCCGCCGATTTTCTTGTAAAGCTTAACGAGGAGGAAGGTAAGGAGGAGCAGGACGATGGAGAGGGCGGCGCCGAGCGGCCAGTTGCGGGCAGTGAGGAATTGGTTTTTGATGAGGTTGCCGATAATCATTGCGCGGCCGCCGCCGAGAATGTCGGCGATGAAGAAATAGCCGATGGCGGGGATGAAAACCATAAGCGAGCCGTTGAAAGCGCCCTGTAACGTCAGCGGGAGATAAACTTTGAAAAACTTTTGGATTTTGCCGGCGCCGAGGTCGGAAGCGGCGTCGAGATAGTTTTGGTCAACTTTTTGGACGGCGGAGCAGACGGGGAGGAGCATAAACGGCATCAAAGTATAAACCATACCGATTAAAATGCCGAGGCTGTTATACATTAGCGGGAGAGGCGTGCCGATGATGCCGGTCGCTAAAAGCGCAGAGTTGATGACGCCGTTTTTGCGGAGGAGGGTGATGAGACCATAGGTGCGGATGAGAGAGTTGGTGAGGAACGGTACCATAACGAGTTTCATAATAAAGTTGCGCTTTTTCTCGGGGAAGCCGCGGAGGAAGATGGCGAACGGATAGGAAATGGCGAGGCAGATTGCGGTGGTGGCAAGACCGATGAGGGCAGACTTGCCGAGAATGGAGAGGTAGGTACTGTCGAGAACTTCGCCGTAGTTTTCTAAGTTAAATTCGTAGAGGACGCCGCCGTAGTTGTCGGGTTTTTGGAAGCTGAGGAAGAAAATATAGAGGAGAGGGAGGGCGATGAGGGTGATGGCGTAGATGATAACTGGTGCCGTGAAGACGGTTTTGAAGCCGTCGGGTTTATTTTTTTTCATGATACCTCTTCATGCGAGTTTTGCGGAAGTTGATAAGGTCGATGTCACTGATGAAAGATTTGACGAAGTCGTTTTTGGGGTGGGCGTAGATATCTTCGGGCGTGCCGAGCTGGACGATTTTGCCGGTGTTCATAATAGCGATACGGTCGGACATTGTGAGTGCCTCGTCTTGGTCGTGAGTGACGTAAACGAAAGTCATATTCAAGTTTTGTTGGAGGGATTTAAGCTCGGTCTGCATTTCCCTTTTAAGCTTGAGGTCGAGCGAGGCGAGAGATTCGTCGAGGAGGAGGATTTTGTGGTTCATCACGATACCGCGGGCGATAGCGACGCGCTGCTGTTGACCGCCAGAGAGCTGGGCAGGATAGCGGTCTTCGAAGCCGGTGAGGTGGACGGTTTTAAGGGCGGATTTGACGCGCTTGACGATTTCTGCTTTTGGCGTTTTTTGCATTTTGAGACCGAACGCGATGTTGTCCCAGACGGTGAGATGCGGGAAGAGAGCGAAGTTTTGGAAGATGGTGTTGACGGGACGGTTGCGGGCAGGGATGTCAGTGACGTCGAGACCGTCGAGGATGATGCATCCCCTCGTCGCGGTTTCCAGACCGGAGATGAGGCGGAGAACCGTGGTTTTACCACAGCCGGAAGGACCGAGCAAAGTCAAAAATTCACCTTCGAAAATGTCAAGGTCGAGGTTTTTGATGATTTTTTTATCTCCGAAAGATTTATCGACGCCGTCTAAGCGTACTAGCACCCTATTTTCCATAATTATATTTTATCATAAGCAGATAGAAAATGATATAATGAAATAAAGGAGTTTTATGATTAGACCGAAAGTTTATTTCACGAAAGAAATTACCCCAGAATCTTTGATTAGAATTTATGAAGCGCTCGGTGTTGAGCTGAAAGGTCGCGTCGCCGTGAAAGTTTCTACGGGTGAGCGAGGCGCAAAAGGTTATTTGAAAGCGGATTTGATTGCGCCGCTAGTGACGAAGCTTGGTGGGACGATTGTGGAATGTAATACTGCTTATCCTGGGTCGCGCAATACGGCAGAGGAACATTTAGCGACGGCGAAAGAGCACGGGTTTGACTTTGCGCCGATTGATATTATGGACAAGGACGGCGAGTTTAGGATTCCGGCGAACGGCGGGAAACATTTGCAATACGACATCATCGGCAATAGTATGAAGTTTTATGACGGGATGTTGAATCTTGCGCACGGTAAAGGGCACGTGATGGGTGGTTTCGGCGCCAACCTTAAAAATCAAAGTATCGGCATTGCTTCGCGAAACGGCAAGGCGTATATTCATTCTTGTGGGCATACGGAAGACCCAGATGCTTGCTGGCGTGATAAGCACGAGCAAATCGATTTTATTGAGTCGATGGCAGAGGCGGCGAAAGCGGTGGCGGACTATTTTAAAGGACAAGGCAAGCCGATTGTTTATATTACTGTGATGAATGCGATTTCCGAAGATTGCGATTGCGATGCGCACCAAGGCGACCCCGTGATGGGCGATCTCGGGATTGTTGGTTCGCTCGACCCTGTGGCGAACGACCAAGCGTTTCTTGATTTGATTTGGAAGTCGGACGACCCCGGGAAAGCGAAGATAATTGAGCGAATCACCTCGCGCGAGGGCGAGAAAATTACGGGCTACGCCGAAGAACTTGGGCTTGGCTTGAGAGATTACGAGTTGGTTGAGATTTAGCGAGTTTTAAGATGAGCAGGCATTTTGACGTGAACAGACTTTCTGGCTTTGAGCCGGAGCGGTGCTGGGTGGGGGAGACGCACAAGATTTGTTATAAGACGCGCGACGAGGCGGAAGTGGCGGCGAGGGTGGCGGAGCACGACCACGGCGTGCACGGACTCACGGTTTATAAATGTGAGTTTGGTGACCACTGGCATTTAAGCTCGAAATAGTTATAAAATAATCTCCAAAAATGAAAGGAGATTTTTTATGCTATACAGAAAAGTGACGTTTTTGACGGCGATGGAGCTGTGGCGGGAGAAAGCGGAGTCGAACGGACTTTCTCCGAAAACCGTGAGGAATACGGAGAGTTTTACAAAAATGTTGGGGAGGTTTGTGCCTTTGGAGGGGAGGATTGGACGATTTACGGCGGAGGAATACGAGCGAGTAGTGGCGCAGATGAAGAGGGCGGGTTATGCGCCAGAGACGGTACGTGATTTGATTGCGACGCTGAGGAAGCTGTTGAATCTGGCGTTTCGGAAGCGGCTGGTAAGGAAGAATGTTTTAAGTGAAACGGAGAGTTTGCGGATGCGAGAACAGTACGAGGCGCGCGTGATTCCCTTTGCGGATTTTGAGAAAATAATGGCACGGACGGAGCGGCGAGAGTATCGGTTTTTATTTACGCTGTTATATTATAGTGGAGTGCGAATTGGCGAGGCGCTTGCCTTGACGCCCGCTGATTTTAGGTTGAGTGACGGGATTTTGCGAGTCAAAATTAGCAAATCTTACTTGTACGATTTTAAAGTTTTGAAGACGACGAAAAATGGCAAAATCCGCGAAATACCCCTGTCGAAAGCGGTTTTTGGTGAGTTTTTAGATTTAATTGAAGCGCGGGAGCAAGTTGCGCAAATTTTTCAGTTTTCGCCACAGGCGGCGAGAGCAGCTTTGCATAAAATTTGTGAGGAATTAGGGTTGCCGAAATATCGCTTGCACGAGTTTCGGCATACGTTTGTGTCGAATTTGATGCGGGCAGGCGTGCCGATTGCGGTGGTGGCGGAGGTGTCGGGCGATACACAAGCGACGGTTTTGAGGCGGTATAGTCATATTTTTCCGAATGACGAGGAGATGATTATTGACGCCCTTTGCGCTTCCTGCTATGCAGCGCAGCCAACGCGATACTGCCCGCAGGAACGATTATGCCACCTTTGCCGCAAGTATTACTGGCTATATTACGAACAATAACGGTAAATTACCGACTACGGTTACGGCTTGGAGTAGCAATGCCAAAGTTCAGAAAAACGGTCTTGATCCCAAAAAATATATTAATGATTCTGGTGCCGATACAGCAGGTCATAACTACTATATCGCCGTCATCGATTGCAATGGTAGCAGTGCTGGTGACACTTGTACGGGTGCGGCTGGTAGTTACTCTGGCTTCAAAAATGGTGTTATGACAGAAATGCAACAAAATACAGACCCGCACGTAGTGCTTGTTAAGGGTGCTGCCTGTGGCGATTCGCAAGGTACTACTAAAAAATCTTCTGGCAACCGCGACTATGCCATTTTGGGTCAGCTCGAATCTGGCGTTTATTGCCAAGATAACGTCTAATTTCTAGTCCTTTGTAGTTTTTCTTTCAAAATAAACCCTCCCCGTCGTGCATCGGGGAGGGTTTTGCTCGCAGTTTAAGAGATTTCGAAAGGACTATTGCGAAGCTTGGCAGTAAGTACCGTTACCAGACTCGAGGTTGCCGAAGATGGCGAAGGCGCGAGTGGAGTTAACGTACTTTGGATATGGGTCGCCGTTATCATTAGTGCTGCATTCGGCTTTTCTGACGACATAAACGGTGGACGCGGTGTGGTTGTCAGGAATGATAGCGAGGCTTTTATAGGCGGCATCGGCGCTGCCACTTGGTGCCTCGACGACCTTAATGACATAAGCTAAACCGTTCGGATCTTTACCGGTGGCGTTGATATATTTGCTACCGAGAAGCGAAGCGCTGACCTTTGGTAAGTTACCGTTGTTGTTGGTGATGTAGCTCGTGATGGCGGAGCTGAGCGCGGAGTAATCCTGACGGCGCTGTGTATCGCGTTGGCTGCGCTGCATAGCAGGAAGCGCAATAAAGACCATGAGGAAGATAAGGCCGGCGATAGCGAGAACAAGCACGACCTCGATGATGGTAAAGCCCTTCTTAGATTTGATATTCATATTGGTTTTAATCCTTTCTGAAGTTATACTTAATTTCAATTATAGTGAATATGTTAAATTATTGCAAGAGGTTTATGCTAAAAAAGTTAAAAAAATAACCCCTCGCGGGGTTATTTTTATGTAGTGTAAAAACTACTTAATCACCTTGGTGATGACGCCGGAACCGAC
>CALEGA010000022.1 GCA_937876715.1 uncultured Candidatus Saccharibacteria bacterium | reverse complement strand
TTATAAGAATGAGGCGGGGGAGCGGTTGGGGCGCTGATTGATGACTTCTACTTTGTTGACCCAATAGTTGGTATTGGGGTTGCTATAGGTACGCGCAATAATCCAATAGCGACCGTCGCTGTCTTTGACTCTAGCACGGTCGGAGCGGATGATGTGCGTGGCATATTGAGCTTCGCGTCCGCGAATGTCGCTGAAGTACCAGAGGCGGTCGTAGAAGTAGATGGTGATTTTGAGATTTTTGTAGTTCCAAAAGTCGGGGATGGTGGAGCCACTACCAAAATAAGTAGAGGAACTATCATCGACAAGAGAGTCTCTGTCTAGATAAAGAATAAACTCTCCGTCGGTATAGCTGCTGAGCATCGCGTATGGATACATACAGTGGCTTAGGTTTGTTCTGCCGCCATAGCTGCATGAGCTTGGATTGACGTTGACGCCGCTAGCGACAGAGTAGACGTAGGGGATGTTTTGGCTACTATTGGTTCTCTTGACGGCTATGGCGGTGGAATCGTTGGGTTCAAACTCGATATCGAAGAACTGAAGTTGTTTGCCTTCGGAAGCGACGATGGTTTCTTCGACGTCGGTATCGATGACTGGGTCGTCTGGGCGTTGCTCGTCATCACCACCAAGGTCGATAGTGTCGTTATTCGCTACAGGCGTCTCAGTCCTATAACACCCACCCTCTTCGGAGGGGGAGGGAGGCAGAGTAATGTCGACAGTAGCAGTGGCTTTGTAGATAATGTTACAGCAGTGATCGTAGTGACTCATCCAGAAAGCGAGTTGGAGACCAGTGCTTTGGTCGTTGTCGAACTCGACAAATTCACTACTATTACCTTCAATATAGCCTTTGTAGTGGGTACCAGATTTTTCTAGGACGATAGTGACGTTACTATAGCCACTAATGCCCACAGTCTTAATGGGACTAAAGCTAGTAGTCTCGCCTGTCGGCATTTCTTGCACAGTACGAGTGTCGTTAAGGAAGGAGATGTGAGTCATATCCTGGGAGCTTAGGATGGCACTGAGAGGACCGAGCTTGACGAGGAAGAAACCACCCGGGTGACCATTGAAGGTACTGACGGCGAGGTTGAGGGAGACGGTCATAGTGTCACTAGGCTCAATGTCGATGTAGGTGCCTTGGTTAGCCGGAGTACAGCCATAGCCAGTAAGAACAATCTTCTTACCTTCAGGGTCGGAAGTGTCAATATGGTCACCAGGAGAGCTATAGTAGGATTCACTATGCTCACATTGCGGTTGGTTACAAGTATTATCCCATTTGTTCCAGTTGGTATTGGCAAAGGTGATGGAGTTCTTCTTGCTGGTCAAAGATACCTGGTCAGGATTGAACAGCCTAACGGTAGATTCAATGGTAGAAGCAGAGTTATTGACAGTAGAATCCCAGCACGTTTGGATGTGGAAGTCGTAATAGTCAGGACGAATCTTATCCTCATCGACACACTGAACACCAGTAGGAGAAGCAACACCGGTAATCCAGAGACCTTCCGATTTGTAGAGAGATTTCTTGTTATCGCCATAGATAACTTGTTGGCCAGTCATAGTAGCATCAGAAAGGTTTTCTGCTTCAGTGGAGTTAGGATTGACTGTGTTAGCATAAAGGAGACGCGGATAGGTGGAGGCGAGGTCGAGATTGTTGGTCTGCTGGACACTGTTAGTGAAGATGGCTTTCTTGAGGGTAGCGATGATGCGGTCTTTATCGGTATTGGTGTTGAGGTCAGAAATGTCGAGACTACGAGGATTGAGGACGAAGGAACGGCTAGGTAGAGAGAACTTGGTGGCATTGTTGGTACGGTAGAGGTCATCACAAGTCTGCCCAGGAGCAGTGG
The DNA here is from genome assembly GCA_937876715.1 of uncultured Candidatus Saccharibacteria bacterium. Classification (GTDB taxonomy): domain Bacteria; phylum Patescibacteriota; class Saccharimonadia; order Saccharimonadales; family Saccharimonadaceae; genus Nanosyncoccus. The sequence goes on along the minus strand of CALEGA010000022.1, from coordinate 1,224 downwards.
TACGAGTATAGAAGTCGGAATCTTCTTCGGTAACGAGCCGACGATTAGTAGTGGAAGTATTGCCTTCGGAATCGTAGACATAACTAGTGACGAGACACTTCCAAAGGTCACGGTAAGAGCTAGGGTTAGTGCAGACATCGCTTAGCTCAGTGGCGTCAGCTTTCTTGGGCTCGGAGAGATAGGCACTGTGAAGGAAACGCAGAGCTTCCGCTTGGGCATCGATTTCTTGACGGGCCATAGTGGTCTCTAGGGTATTCTGCGTAGAGGCGAGGCCTTTGTTCATGAGGGAGATGGTGCCAATAGCTGCCATACCAAAAATGGCCACGGCAAACATGACTTCGATTAAGGTATCTCCGCGTTTGTGCATACTTCTATTTTACCATAAGTGTGATATAATGGGAGTAAATTAACCATAAAGGGCATCGAAGGCTACTAAAAAATCTACAAAGAAAACTGTAACAAAAGCAAAGGCAACTAAGACGTCGGCAGGAAGTCGCGGCATGACCGTGAAGGAATGTATGGCGGCAAGCCAAATTCTCAAAATGCATATGACGGTGATTACCGTGCTGTCTGTGATAGTCTGTTTGCTAGTGGTGGCGTTAGTTTTAGCGCTGAAAGACTAAAGGTCTTTAGTAAGATTATAAGAAAGGCGAACGAGGTCTTCGAGTTCGTCTTTTTTGAGTTGGTCGGCGGTGGTGACGATTTCTAGGCCGCCGCGACCAAAGTAGCGGCTTTGCATGACGGATTCGTATTTGCCGATTAAGAGCTTGCCTAGCTTGTCGTCGGTGCGGAGTTCCATGGTATTTTTATTGACAATGAGGAAGGGTTTCTCGCTGTTTTCTGGGAAAAATATATCACGAGATGAATAATTATCGAGTTTTTCTGTTTTTTTGGTGAAGGGGCCGAGGCCGGAGATTTTTGATAGTTCCATTATTTTTTGATAAAAGTTAAGTAATATTTGAGTTCGTCGAGCGAGCCTTCGATGTCGCTAAGAGCGCGGTGTGCTTCGGGCTTGATGAATTTTTTGCCAAGGGCGTTCTCGAAAAAGACTTTCCAGGCGGAAACGTCGGGCATGCGGTAGTGGAGGCGCTTGGCGACCTCTGGGAGTTCGCGGTCGATGAATTTGCGGTCTTGGTGGATGGAGTTGCCGGCAAGGTAGATTTCTGTGCCGAAGTGTTGGTCGAGGAAGGTTAGGAGTTCCTGTTCGACTTCGGTGATAGGTTT
>CALEGA010000021.1 GCA_937876715.1 uncultured Candidatus Saccharibacteria bacterium | reverse complement strand
CGCATACGGCACCTCCAGCACCCGCGCCACATCTCGCACCGCGTTTTTTGCCATCATCTTACCAAACGTTGCAATGTTCGACACCCGCCCCTTGCCATATTTCTCGGTACAATATTCAATCACCTCGTCACGTCGTGTATCCTGGATATCTGTATCAATATCCGGCATAGAAATCCGGTCTGGGTTGAGGAATCGTTCGAACAGCAAGTCATATTTCATCGGGTCTAGCTCGGTAATACGCAACGCATAGGCTAGCAGCGCCCCCGCCGCACTGCCACGCCCCGGCCCATAAATAATCCCTTTTTTCTTGCCCCAGTTGATGAAGTCCCACACGATCAAGAAATAGCCATTATACCCCATCTTGTCCACCACCGACAGCTCATAGTCAATCCGCGGCAGCAGCTTATGCAACTCGTCCCGCCCCTCATCCACTTTCTCTAGAATCTTCCGACATTCATCAATCGACAGCTTCGCCGTCTCATCCTCCGTTTTTCCACCATAACGAAACGCCAATCCTCTAAACACCAACTTATCCAGGTAACTCTTGTCCGTCTCCCCCTCCGGCACCGGAAACTTCGGAATTAAAATCCGTCCCAGTTGCAACTCAACGTTACACCGCTCCGCAATCCGCTTAGTGTTCAACACCGCCTCCGGACACGTCTTCCCCCACCGTTCAATAATATCTTCCGGCGGAATTACGTGTAGTTGAAACTCTTTCAGACTCATTCGGTTCGTATCGGACAAGTTCGACCCCGTCCCCACGCAAAGCAGCACCTCGTGCGTGTCTTGGTCTTCGTGTTTCAAATAGTGCGCGTCACACGTTACCACCAGCGGCACGCCGAGCTCCTCCGCGTGTGCCATATGCCAATTATTTATCTTCTCTTGTTCTTTCCAATGTGTCGGCGAATCGGGATGCCCGTGATCCTGCATCTCAAGATAAAATCGGTCGCCATAAACTTTTTTGTACCATTTAATCAGCTCAATCGCCTTTTTCTCGTCATCCGCGCGCAGAGCCTCGCTAATCTCCGACCCCGCACAACCCGACAAACAAATAATCCCCTCGCTATACTTTTCCATATCTTTATGATCAGTACGCGGCTTATAATACTTCCCGTTAATCTCCGCATTCGACATTAGCCGGCAAAGATTCTCAAACCCCTTGTCGTTCATCGCCAGCAACGTAATATGGAACCTTTGCTTATCGTGCGCTGGGTCGCGGTCTTCCAAATTCCGCGCCGCCACATACGCCTCCAGCCCAAGAATCGGCTTTATCCCCTCGTCCTTACAAGTCTTATACAACTCCACTAATCCCGACATCGTTCCGTGGTCGGTCACCGCTACCGCTTCCATTCCGCTTTCTTTTACAAACTTCACCAGCTCCGGAATCTTCGTCAAACCATCAAGCAGGGAATAGTGCGTGTGATTATGTAGATGCACAAAATCGCTCGGCTTCAAAACTACTTCAGATTTTTCCTCCACACTTTTCATAAAATTATTGTACCACAATCAAACCTTTTATGTTAAAATAAATATAACCATGGAAGAAAAATTACGTAATTTATCTCAAAATATAGAAAACAACACGGGCGAGAACGCCCATAAACCGGAAGAAAATCCGCCTGATCAGAGCGCGGAGCCAACTTCCGCATCCGACAGGGAAAACACCCCTGTTGAAGAAAATCGAGAAAAACACGAAGATTCCACACCTTGGGAAGAGGAAGAAGTCTCCGACTACACTCCCGAACCAGAAGAGGAACATCACGAAGAAGAATCTCACGACGAATCTGAATCTGAAGAGAACGGTGAATCCGTTGATGTTAATTTCAAACCCGTTAAAGAACAAGAGGAAGCCGAAGAAGAACACCACGACGAGCCAGAACCAAAACCCGAAGAAGAAAAAGAAGAACCCAAGGAAGAACCGAAAGAAGACGACGCACCAAAAATCCTCACAATGACGGAAGAAGAACCGAAAGAATCCCCCACCCGCACTAAAAAATACTCTCCCGAAGTCGAAGCCGCTTTGAACCGCCTCAACGCCGAAGAAGCCTCCGTCGATTTCGACACTGAACCGCTCTCGACCGAACCGAAGAAAAAACACCACGCCGGTCGCGTCTTCCTCGTCATCTTACTCCTCCTCGCCATCGCCGCTATCACCGTCTGTGTCCTCGTCGAACAAAAAGTCATCGACAACCCGCTCGATTGGTTCACTAAGAAAGAATCGTCCAAAGTTGAACCAGCACCCGCGCCCGAACCCGCCAGCGAGCCGACCGCTCTCACTGACGAAACCTTAATCGCTGCCGTCAACGCCCTCCTCGCCCAGCAAATCACGACCGACAACTACTATGTCTTCGCCCGCACCTACCAAAAAGGCATCGACAACGAATATATTTACTACGACGTCGCCGAAACTCCCGCCACTAATTGCGCTACCGCTGCCGAACAAACCAATTGCGCCGACGCCGTCAAAATCACTGCCGACAACTACAAAGACTTCCCTCAGTATCGCTATTCTTTCAAGAAAACTGACTTCGACGTCTATGAATTTGAAGAGCGCACGCCTTTCGGCAGCTCCGAAGTAATCAAAGAAGTCTCTGAAAAGCTCAACGATAACACGGAGGAAAAGAAATAATTATGGATCCAAACCAACCTGCGCCAGCACCGGCGCCCACGCCTACCCCACCAACACCAGAACCCACACCAGCGCCCGCTCCAGAACCGGCTCCGGCTCCCACGCCCGAGCCGACACCTACACCCGAACCTACTCCTGCACCTACACCCGAACCTACTCCTGCACCAACACCAGAACCCACACCAGCGCCAATCCCCGAACCGACTCCTGCGCCTGTTCCAGAAGCGCCCGCGCCAGAAGCACCTACTCCCGAAGCACCAGCGCCCGAAACTCCCCCCGACGTCGTCACGCCTATCGCCGCTGGCATCCCCGAGGAAACTCCTGACATTCTCGCCGTCGCCGCCACCGAGCGCCCTGTCGAAATGCCAAAGAGTCCTTTCGCCAGCGCTAAGCCGACCAAAGGCTCAAAAACTACTTTGATTTTACTCATCACCGTCGTCGTTCTCCTTGCTGCCGGCGTCGCCGTTTATTTCCTCTTCTTCAACAAACCGGCGCAATCCAACCCGTCTCAAACCACTCCATCTAGCAGCCAAACCACTCCTGAACCTGAACCCGAGCCAGAACCAGAAAACTCTGGCGAAGAAGAATCCGGCGAGGAAGCCACGGAATCTGGCACCGAATCGGAATCTGAATCCGGCGAAGAAACTACTCCCGAACCGACCACCGACGAAAACGGCAATACCACCACCAACATTCCCGAAGAAGACATCAAGTCTTCTAAATAGCCGTCGTCAATCCCCAAAGTATGCTACAATAGAATTATGATTCAAATTCCCCCTGAGCATACCTCAGACATTGTCAAAGCCCTTAAAAACGGTCAAGTCGTCGCTTTGCCGACCGAAACTGTTTTTGGTCTCGCCATCTCGCTTAACTCCGCCAAGGCACTAGAAAAACTCATCTTCCTCAAGCGTCGCGACCTCAACTCTGGCAAGGTCTTTACTCTCGTCCCCTCCTCCACCGCAGAGATCAAAAACTTCGCCATCTTAAACAAAACCGCGCGCGAATACATCACCAAATACATTCCGGGCGAATTGACTTTAATCCTCAACAAAAACCCCGAATTTAACCACCCTTACTTCAACCACTTCACCACCGTCGGCATCCGCATCCCCGCTTCCTCTCTTTTCGCCGCCATCTTGCCGGAAACCGGTCCGCTCCTCTTGACCAGCGCCAACCCCCGCGGCGACCAACCCGCCATCTCTTCCGACGAAGTCGCCCGCACCCTCCCTAAAGTCGATTTAATCGTCGAAGGGCGCACCCGCGAGGGTAAACTCCCCTCCACCGTCGTTGACCTAACTAAAAAAGACCCCAAAATTCTTCGACAAGGCGATTTAAAAGTGTTATAATATAACGCATGAATCGTTATAATCCTCTTGCAATCGAAAGTAAATGGCAAAAAATCTGGGAAGACTCCGAGGCTTTTAAAGCTGACGACGCGAGCGACAAACCGAAAAAATTCCTCGCCGAAATGTTCCCGTACCCCTCTGGCGCCGGTCTCCACGTCGGTCACGTCCGCAATTTCACCATCGTTGACGTCCTCGCGCGCTACTACGCCCAAAAAGGTTATAACGTCCTCCGTCCTTTCGGCTACGACACTTTCGGTCTCCCCGCCGAAAACTACGCCATCAAAACCGGCGTTTCCCCCAAGGTCGCGACCGACACTAACGTCAAAAACTTCCGCAACCAGCTAAAAAAACTCGGCTACGCCATCGATTGGAGCAGAGAAATTAACACCTCCAGCCCAGAATACTATAAATGGACTCAGTGGTGCTTCCTCCAACTTTACAAAAAAGGTCTCGCCTACCAAAAAGAATCCTACCAATGGTGGTGTCCTGTTGACCAAACCGTCCTCGCCAACGAACAAGTCGAAAACGGTCACTGCTGGCGCTGCGGTTCTGAAGTCGAAAAGAAGAAGATGAAGCAATGGTTTTTCAAAATCACCGCCTACGCCGACGGACTTCTCGCCGACATCGACGGGCTCGATTGGCCCGACAAAATCAAGACGATGCAAAAGAACTGGATCGGTAAGTCCACCGGCGCAGAAATTGAATTCAGTGTTTGTTCCGACCGCAAGCCTCGAACAAACACCACTATTACTGTCTTTACAACCAGGCCCGACACCATTTACGGCGCCACGTTCCTAGTTTTAGCTCCCGAACACCCCTTAATCAAAAACCTCGTCACCGACCAAACCAAGGCGGCGGTCGAAGACTACTGCAAAAAAGCCATCAAAAAATCCGAAATCGAACGCCAAGAAAATAAAGAAAAAACCGGCGTTTTCACCGGCGCCTACGCCATCAACCCCGCCACCAAGAAAAAAATCCCCGTCTGGGTCGCCGACTACGTCTTAATGGGCTACGGCACCGGCGCTATTATGGCGGTTCCCGTCGGCGACGAACGCGACATAGAATTTGCCGAAAA
>CALEGA010000020.1 GCA_937876715.1 uncultured Candidatus Saccharibacteria bacterium | reverse complement strand
TCCGCCTCTTCTTCGTTCGTCAAAAGCGGAATTTTCCCGATTTCACGCAAATAAAGACGCACCGAGTCGTCTGCAAACGCATCAACATTATCGACCGTTATTTCAAGGTCTTCGTCAGAAAGTTCTTCCTCATCCGCCAAATCAAGCGCATCAGGCTCCATTGGCTCAAGGAGTAAGTCATCTTTTTCTTGATCCATTTTTCAAATTATAAGCTATCTTTTCGATTTTTGCAACTCAAAAATCTTACGCAAAATCTCTTTTTCGCGCTCCGGCTCCAAATCCTCGTTCTCTAGTTCCGCCGACAACTTTTCAATTTCACTTTTTACCATCTCATTTTTCAAACGCGCATACAACCCGCTCACTTCCTTCGTGAGCGCCACCTGCCCCCATCCCTTATATAAATTATCAAACACCAACTCTAGCTCCGCCAACTTCGTCTCGTCCTCCGGCACCTCAATCTCGCTCGGTCCCTCCACCCCGCCGTACACCATAATCGCCAAAATATTATCTTCCAGCTTCTCCAGCGCATCCGTCTTCGCCTCTGTCTTCGCCTTTTTCAACCGTCTCTTCGGCTTATCTAACAGTTTCTTCTCCAAATCCCCCTCCTTCCCTCGCAAATCCTCCCGCGACACCCCCAATCTCCTCGCGACTACTTCTTCATAATGCGCCCGCTCCACCTTATCTTTCACAAAATCCAGCAACTTCAGCGCCACGTCTGAATACTCCCGCTTCCCAAACCCCGTCGAAAGGTCCACCTTCTCTTCATATTTATCCAGTAGCCACTCCACCGCTGGCTTTCGTTCGTTCACCGCCTTCTGCCACAAGTCCGACCCCCTTTGAATTAACTCATCCGGATCTTTCGCTCCCTGATAGTCCGAAATTACCGTCAAATTAATCCCGAGATCCCCCGCCATCATAATCGCTCGCTCTGCCGCCCTCACTCCCGCCTCGTCACCATCATATGCCAACCTAATATCATTTGTTAATCGCGACAAAATCTTCAAATGTTGCTCCGTCATTGCCGTCCCACTCGTCGCCACCGCCTCTTTCACTCCCGCTTGATGCGACGAAATCACGTCCATATTCCCCTCCACAATCACTACAAACCCATTTTTCCGAATCGCCTCCTTTGCCTGTGCCAACCCAAAAATAAACCTTGATTTATTGAACAACAAAGTATCCGACGTGTTCAAATATTTTGGCTCGCTTTTATCCAAAACCCGCGCCGTAAACCCAATCACATTTCCAGTTGTATCTATAAACGGCACCATCATCCTCCCCCTAAACATATCCCCACCATATTGATTTAACAACCCTGCCTCTGCCAGTTCATTCTCCGAAAATCCTCGACTACGCAAAAACTTTTTGCACGCTTTCCCTTCCATCGGCGAATAACCAATCCTAAACTCCTTCACCGTCCCTCGATTTAAATTCCGCTTATAAAACACATATTCCGAAACTCTTTTCGACTTCGACAAACAAAACTGATAATACTTCGTCGCTAGTTCCAACGCCTCCCGCGCTCGCGCTTTCCTCTGCGCCAACTTCGCATCGCCCCCCGCATACCGCGAAATATCCACTCCCGCCTGCGCCGCCAGCTTCTCTAAAGCCTCCTTAAACGTAATCCCCTCCACTTCCATCACAAATGAAAAAATATCGCCGCCCTTGTTCGCCGAAAAATCATGCCAAATTCCCTTCTCTGGCGACACCATAAACGACGGTGTCTTATCCACCCCCCACGGCGACCGACCCTTCAACGTCCGCCCCGCCCGTTTCAATTCCACATACTGCGAAATCACGTCCTCAACCGGTAGCCTCGCTTTAATTTCCTCCTTCGCATCTTGCATACCTTTAGTATATCACCTTTTTATGGTATACTTAAACCATGAACGATTTAGAATATTTGAATCAAATCTCTGCCGGCGTCAACCAACAACCAAAACCCACCGGTTTCTTTGATAAAAAAATGAAAATTGTCTTCGGCATCCTCGCCGGCGTTCTCATCCTCTTCATTATCCTCCTCGCCGCTGGTGGCTCTTCCAAAGCCCCCGAAATCACCGCCACCTCCGAACTTAACCGCCTCTACACTCGCTCCAATGAACTCATCAAAACCGTCTCCACCTACAACGGCTCCGTCCGTTCCTCCTCCCTCCGTTCCACCGGCACTTCTCTCTCTACTCTCCTCACTGAACTCTCCTCCACTAGCGCCTCTTACCTCGGTGACGCTAAAGTTGATGATGCCGACCCCGACGATGCCCAAAACCTCACCGAACTCAACAACACTCTCGAAAAAGCCCGCCTCAACGGCATCCTCGACCGCAACTACGCTCACGAAATGGACTACCAAATTCGCTATCTCCTCATCATCGAAGATTCCGTCCGCGAAAAAACTACCGACGCTAACTTAAAATCCTACCTCGCCTCCTCCGCCGAATCCCTCTCTCGTCTCAACAACACTTTCAACAACTTCTCCGAATCGAAGTAATATGATATAATCATCTCATGAGTAGAGATGTTAAATCCAAATTTCAAGAACTTGGCACTAAACAAGCCGAGTTTAATGGCAAACTAAAAGCAAAGGAGCCCAAAGTGCTTAAAGAATTCAAAGAATTCATCAACCGCGGTTCGGTCATGGATCTCGCCGTCGGTATTATCATCGGTAGCGCCTTCACCGCTATCGTCAACTCTCTTGTCAACGACGTCGTCATGCCAATTGTCTCCATGATTATCGGCGGCTTCGACTTCAGCTCCCTCAAGTTCACTATCCCCGCCTACATTGAAGGCGTCGAACCTGCCACCGTCAACTACGGTAACTTCCTTCAAGCCGTCGTCAACTTTCTCATCATCGGCTTCGTCATTTTTCTCATGGTTCGCACTCTAAACAAAATGCGTGAACGTGCCGAAAAACTCGCCAAGAAAAACGAAGACAAAAAAGAAGCGGAAGCCGCCGAAGTCCAAGAAGACCAAACGGCACTCCTCAAAGAAATCCGCGACCTCTTGAAAGAACAAAAGAAAAAATAGATGGAGCTGATTAAAGACATTCTTTCAGGAATTATCAGACACGTTTTTGGTGTGCCTGATAATTTCTCCGTTGAAGTCACTCCCGCCCCCGAATTAACCACCACCGGCGGCTTCCGTGCCGACTACGCCACCAACGTCGCTATGAAACTCGCTGGCATTCTCCATCAAAACCCCAAAGAAATCGCAAACACCTTAACCGCCGAGTTCTCGCGAACCGTCGCAGATGAATTCCCGCAGCTTAAAGGCGTCAAAACCGAAGTCGCTGGCGCTGGCTTCATCAACTTTATGCTACCAGACGCATATTTCACCACCGAACTTACCAAATTAAACACCGGTTTTAATAAAAATATATCATACGACGCATATTCTGGCAAAATCGTCGTCACCGAATTTTCCGACCCCAACCCTTTTAAGGTTCTTCACATCGGGCACCTCTACACCAGTATTATGGGCGAGTCCATCTCCAAGCTCATCGAATTCGCCGGCGGCACCGTTCATCGCGTCAACTTCGGCGGCGATGTCGGTCTCCACGTCGCTAAAACCCTCTTTTGCTTAGAAAAAAAGAACTTAGCCGACTTTACCATCGACGATATCGCCACGGCTTACGTCGAAGGCACCAAAAACTACGAAGAATCCCCCGAAGCTAAACAAGCAATCACCAAGCTCAACAAAGAAATCTACCAAATCGCCGCCGAAAACCACCACGACACTCAGCTCGCTAAAGACTACTGGCGCGGTCGCGAACTTAGCTATAACTACTTCAACGACTTCTACGATCAGCTCGGCGTTCAATTCGAAAAATACTACCCCGAATCTTCCGTCGCCGGTAAAGGCCTGCAAATCATCAAGGAGCATCCCGACGTTTACCAAATATCCGACGGCGCCCTCGTTTTCAAGGGCGAACCTTACGGTCTCCACACTCGCGTCTTCGTCAACCGTGATGGTCTCCCCACTTACGAAGCTAAGGACGTCGGTCTCCTCTTCACTAAAAACGACGATTATCACTTCGATGAATCCGTCGTCATCACCGGCAACGACATCATCGACTATATGAAAGTCGTCCTCAAATCCGTCGAACAATACGCTCCCGAACTCGTCGCCAAAACCCTCCACCTCACCCACGGCAACGTCCGTCTCCCTGGTAACGAAAAAATGTCCTCTCGCAAGGGCAACTTCATCAAAGCCATCGACGTCCTCACCGAAGTCGAACAAAAAACCAAATCAAAAACCCTCGCCCTCGCCGCCATCAAATACGCCCTCCTCAAATATCGCATCGGCGGCAACATCGAATTCAACATCGATGAGTCCATTTCCACCACTGGCAACTCCGGCGTCTATCTCCTTTATTCCGCCGTCCGCGCCAACAAAATCCTCGCTTCCCTTTCGAAAACCAATCCCAATTTAGAGAACTACACTTTATCTCCAGAAGAAATCACTTTAAACAAAAAAATCCTTAATTATAAAACCGTCCTCAAAGACGCCGTCCAAGAAAAAGCACCGCACTTAATCTGCAACTACCTCTTCGACCTCGCCCAAACTTTCTCCCGCTTCTACGAATCTTGCCACGTCAAAGGCGACGAACACGAAGCCGAGCGCGGCACCGAAGTTGCCGTCTTCGCCCAGATTATGACCCACGGCCTCAATCTCTTAGGCATTAACGTTCCGGAGGAAATGTAATGAGTAAAACCGCCAAACTTTTATGGATTGATCTCGAAATGACCGGTCTCGACCCCGAAAAGGACAAAATCCTCGAAGTCGCCACCATCACCACCGGCTGGGATTTAGAACCCCTAGACAGTTACGAGGGCATCATCAAAGTCGATGACAAAATCATCAAATCTCGTATGGTCGGCGAATTCTGGGAGAAAAACTCCGAATCCTACCAATCCCTAGTCAAACAAAACCAAACTGGTAAGCCAGTTCAAGCCATCGAACAAGAACTCCTCGACTTCCTCGATAAAAACTTCCGCAAAGATTACACCATCATCCTCGCCGGCAATTCCATCCACCAAGACCGCAAATTCATCGACCGCGAACTCCCCGAAATCGCCAAACGTCTCCATTACCGCATGCTCGATGTCTCCGCTTGGAAGCTCTACTTTGAGGGAGCTCTCAACAAAAAATTCATCAAGCCCGAAGCTCACCGCGCTCTCTCCGACATCAAAGGCAGCATCGACGAACTAAAATATTACTTAACTTTTATTAAAAAATGATTGACCCCGCAAAAATCTCTGGCATTAACGATTTTGAAAAACTCACTGAACAACTCGACGAGTTTAATTCTCGCGACCTCTACAAAGTCACAGAAAACGGCAAGGCTTTCCTCGTCGTCAACAAAAACACTTTCGAACTCCGCACCGACGACAAACTCGGCAAACTCCTCATCGAAAAATACGAATCCGTTATGCAAAGTCGTTACTTCGGCCGTGGCGGCTTAGAAATCGTCTCCTCCGCCAACCAGCTCAAAAAAGACGAACTCGAAGATCTCGTCCGTCTCTCTTACAATCTCTCAAAAAATCTTTAGTTTTTCAACGCTAGCACTAAAGCGACTACCAACGCACATACGACACAAGAAAGAACCGTAATCACGGTCATATGCATTTTCAGAATTTGGCTCGCCGCCATACATTCTTTCACGCTCATCCCGCGAACCTTTGCCGGCGCTTTCGCGATTTTCGCTTTTGTTGTAGTTTTCTTTGCAGATTTTTTAGTAGCCATTGATGCCCTTTATGTTATATTTTCTCCATTGTACCACAATATTCAATTTTTATTACAATTATGCTAAAATAATAAAGTATCTATGATGATAAATTATAAACCAAATCCAAAATCGGAATTCACTTCCGTTTTGGATTTAATCCTAGGTTTCTTTCGTTGGGGCTTTCTTTCCCAAAGAAAGTCCCAGTTGCGTGGCGACACTTTAATCGAAGTTATGTTCGCTGTCGCCGTTTTTGGTCTAGGTGCTGTCGGCGCCATCGCTCTGATGAACACTGGTCTCGCTTCAGTTCAAAACAGCCTAGAAACCACTATGGCACGTCAAGAAATCGACGCCCAAGCCGAAGCTCTCCGCTTCATTCACGATGCCTATCTCACTGAACCCAATACCAAATCCACTGACGGTACCACTGGCGAAGAAATCTCCACCAACAATTTCCGCAATCTCTGGCAAGACATCGTTGCCCAAGCCTATCCTCCCTCCACTGTCAGTACCTCCGGCAGTTATTCTGGTGGTGTAGTCAGTGAAGATCCTGGCTTCTTCACTCGCACTGTCGATAACAAAAGCAACTGCGATACGCTCTTCACTACTAGCACCTCCAATGGTAGCTTCGGCATTCCTAGCCAATCCTTTATCATCAATCCTCGTGGTCTTAACCTCCTCACAGAAAAAGATTCCACCACCGGCAACACTAAAGTCCTCTCCCACACTGACATTCGTCAAAACATCCTCATCTCCGCCAAAGACACTTACTCTTCCTTTACTACTGCCGCTACTTATCCTCGTCTCCTTTATGGCACCAGTAACACTGCTGGCGAATCTCTCACCGACGCCTTCATAGAAAACAATGCCATCAAATACAAAAGCGCCGTTACTCGCCTTGACAGTTCCGAGGGTATCTGGGTCACGGCAATCACCTCCAACTCTGGTCTCCAATGCTATGACGAGAATGGTAATCCCGAAGGCGGTATCCGTCCCGACTTCTACGACTTCCACATCCAAACTTGTTGGGATTCCATTAGTGGCAATGCTTCCGTCATCTCCTCCACCGTCCGTCTCTTCAATCCTGACCAAGTTAACTTAAGAAAGCAAGGAATGATTACATTCGATAACGTCGAATGGGAAAAATACGACAGCAATACCAATCATCAAGGACCTTGTAGCGGCAGCGATCCTCCTGAACACGTTATTACTAATGGTACCGACATCGAGTTCGTCGGTTACACTCGAGACGATATGGACGAGGGCGTAAAATACTCTATCGCCGACCGCCTTTACTTCACTCTCGACGTCGATGTCGATACTAGTGGTATTCTCACCCACCCTGGCGGCGAAGGTCTCACCATCACTATCGGTCCTATCAAAGCCAACTTAACTGACCACGGTGGTACTATCACCGGCTCAGACAGCAAAACCGTTGACGCTAGAACTTTCCATCTCCAAATGGTTCGTGCTGGCAACCACTACACTGCTTGCGCTGATAGCATCTGTGTCGAAGCTGACAGTGACGCTACCGACGTCAGCATCGACTACAACTTCAAACACAATGGTCACTGCTGTAGTGCTATTTCTCGCGCCAAACTCTCCAATATCAATATGACCAGTAACGAAATCGATGACCAGACCACTGGCGGCTGTGTCAGAGTTACCCCAACCGTAACAGAGCAAGAGCCAATCATCGGCGGCGACGACGAAGATCCTTCTGGTCCAGGAGCGCAACCCGAACCCGACAATCCTTGCCTCAATAAACACCCCTCTATGCAGAAATGGACCGACAGCCTCGCCAACTTTGGCGACTCCACCATCCTTTGCGACGAACGCGACGGCAAAGAATATAAAGTGACCAAAATGTACGACGGCAAAGTCTTTATGACTAGCGACCTTATGTTCACAGGAAGCTCTCTTGAACCTGCCACTTCTGACGTTACCAGCAGCGTAACACTAGATTGGCAAACCGCCGCGCACAACGTCTTTAACCCTTGGGGAACCTTCACTTTGCCATACAAAAAAGAGGGTTATTCAACCATATTTTACAATTACGCCGCCGCATCAGGTATGTCAGAAGTAGGGACCGAAGGCGTAACCGAAAAAAGCAATTATATAGCTCCCGCCACCGCACAAAGCATCTGTCCTAAGAACTGGTCTCTCCCCACGCCAGAACAGTTTTATAGTTCTTTATTAGCGGAAGCGGATAAACGAGGAACATATCAAGGCAACGACCTTGGAGGCGCGGTTAAATCCGTCAAAGAAGCCTTCACGCCAAGAACGCCTAACTACGGTGATGGCATATGGTATGTATGGGAATCTGGACGATATGATGGCAGTTATACCTACGGCAATGCACGATACTGGGGTTCTGGCGTACAATACGGATGGTGGAGAACCGATGACGACAATCGATACCGCCCTATCCTCGAAACCATCAGCACGGCAGTTTCTAACGCATACGGCGTTTACTACGCAGAACGGAGAATTTTGCTCCCCGTCCGTTGCGTCAAGAAATAACTTTAGTCTTTACACTTCTTAATAAACTCCAAAAACAGCGGATGCGGATGCAGCGGTCGCGACTTAAACTCCGGATGCGCTTGCGTCGCCTGGAAAAACTTCTTCCCAGGCGCCTCCGCAAACTCCACCAACGCCCCATCCGGCGACGCCCCAGAAACTTTCAATCCGCCTTTCTCAATCTCTGGCAAAAACTTCTGATTCACCTCGTAACGATGCCGGTGCCTCTCCACTACGTCCGTCGCTCCATAAATCTTCGCCGTCGCCGACCCGCGCACCAGCTTCGCCGGATAATTCCCTAGCCGCATCGTCCCGCCGGTTGACTCCTTCCCTTTCTGCTCTGCCATAATATATATCACATTATTACAATCTTTCTCGCTCGCACCAAACTCCTCCGAATTCGCTTTCTCAATTCCACCAATTCTTGCCGCCGCAATACACGCAACTTGCATCCCCAAACAAAGTCCAAGATACGGCACATCTTTCTCCAACGCATACCTCGCCGCCAATATCTTCCCCTCTACCCCTCTCGCACCAAACCCCCCAGGCACCACAATCCCATCCAAATCTTTCAAATCACTCTCTTTACACTCTTCTGCATTTACCCACTTCAAATCTAAATTCACCTTGTTCCAAGCACAAGCCGCTTTCAACGCCTCTGTCACGCACATATAAGTATCGCTATTCCCCACATACTTCGCCACCAACCCCACTCTCACCGTCTTCGCAAACTCCTTATTCCTCAGGCGAGAAAACTCCTCCCACCTGCTCATATCTGGCTTCTTCTTCTCGCCCACAAACTCATTCAAAATGTTTAGCACTCCCGACTTCAGCACATTAAACGGCACGTCATACACGCTCTTAATATCTGGCAAATTCACCACCGCATCCTTATCAATCCCCGCAAACGCCGCAATCTTCTCTTGAATCTCTCGTGGCGCCGGTCGCTCCGTCCTCGTACAAACAATGTCCGGAATAATCCCAAATCCGCGCAAATCTTTCAGCGCATTTTGCGCCGGCTTCGTCTTAAACTCTTCACTCGTGTTTATCCACGGCACATACACCACCGAAACATACAAACAATTCCGCCTCCCCACCTTATTTGCAAACAGCCTAATCGCCTCGACAAACGACAACCCCTCATAGTCGCCAATCGTTCCCCCAATCTCCACAATATGAATATCGCTGTCCTCTGAAGCTTTCTCAATCTTCTCCTGCACTAACCCCGTAAAATGCGGCACCAGCTGCACCGTCTTCCCATGGAATCCCCCGTTCCGCTCCTTATCAATCAGCTCCTTAAATATCGCTCCCGACAGCGTAATCGAATATCGCGAAGTCTCAAAATCCAAAAATCTCTCATAATGTCCAAGGTCAAGATCCGTTTCCACTCCGTCTGCCGTCACAAAACATTCTCCGTGCTCCACTGGATTCAACAGCCCAGCATCGACATTGAGGTACGGGTCACACTTCTGCATCGTCACGTGATACCCTTTCGCTTTCAAAATCGCTCCCATACTCGCCGCCGTAATTCCCTTGCCAACGCCCGACAAAACCCCGCCCGTCACAAAGATATATTTTGTTTGTTTTTTCTTTTTATTTTCTCTCATTGTGGGTACCTCCTTATTTGCCCACGCTAGTTTTCCTCATTATACCACAAGCTTTATCATCATTGCAATTTTTCATTCTCCGCACCATTTTCCTCAAACGGTTGCAAAAATAAGCGTTTTGTGCTATAATAGAAAAATAAATCTTTTTAGGGGGTGTACCTTTTATGAAACGGTTAATTTCTCTGATTGTCTGTTATTTGCTCGTCACTAATTCCCTTTACGTCCTGGCGGAAAGCTACGTTCCCTCGCCTACTATCAACGACAAAATTCCCTTCGAGAACCCTTATCTGGCTCTGGTCAACAAGGAAAACAAGCTTCCTGACAACTGGCTCGACCAAATCAAACTCGTCAGCACCCAAAACTCTCTCGGCACAATCTTCATCGTTGAAGAGATTACTCTCCAACACTTTGAAGCCTTGAGAAGCTACCTCTTGGAAAACGAGGGCATCCAAATCGAACTCGACAGCACTTACCGCAGCATCGAAGAACAGCAGGAAATCTGGGACAGATGGTCTGCCGACCCCGAACTCGGGCCCGACTATTGCGAAAAATACCTCGCTAAAGTCGGCTACTCCGAACATCACACCGGTCTCGCCATCGACATTCTCATTGTCAAACCCGACGGCTACGTCGAAAACGACAACGAAGAAATGCTCGCCGACACCGAAACTTTCGCCAAAATCCACCAACACTTAGCTCAGTTCGGTTTCATCCTCCGCTACCCGCCAGAAAGAGAAGCTGTCACCGGCTACAACTACGAACCGTGGCACTTCCGCTTCGTCGGCGAAGACACCGCCAAAACAATCACAGAAAACCACCTCACGCTCGAGGAATACCTCGCGCAAAACCGTTAAAAACGCCCGCTTAAAGCGGGCATTTTTATTCACTCTCCTTTTATGCTACAATATAATCACTATGTGGAAACGTGTTAAAAAACTCTTCGGCGGTATAAACATGACCTGGCAAAAAGTCATACTTTTAGCCGTCATCCTCGGCATCTACACCGCTATCGTGGCTATGCTCATCCCCGACGGCAACTCCCTCCACGACATCGCCGTCACCGCAGAATGGTGGGTTCTCCCTGCCATCATTATCATCGTCAACTGTAAAAAGCCTCTCGAAGCCGCGCTCAAAACTTTCGTTTTCTTCCTCATTTCTCAACCTCTGGTTTACCTCGTCCAAGTTCCTTTCAGCTCTATGGGCTGGGGATTATTCGGTTACTACAAATTCTGGTTCATCGTCACCCTCCTCACTTTTCCAGGCGCTTTCCTCGGTTGGTTCATCAAAAAAGGCAAATGGTACTCCGGTATCATCCTCGCCATTATGACCGCTTTTCTCGGCATCACCGGCGTAAGCTACATCCAACAACTTCTTGACCACTTCCCCAATCACCTCCTCTCCATTCTCTATTGCTTCGGCATCATCCCCGTCCTAATCCTCACCATCTTCAAAGACAAAAAACCGCACCTCATCTGCGCGTCCATCACCGTAGTCGCGACCATCATATTCGCCTTATTTGTCGCTAGCGACAAACCATACGAAACCTACAACAACACCTTCGTCGAACAAAACAACATCACCTTTGTCGGCGAACCGTGGATTAGCTTCTGGCAATCCGAAAGCGGCAAAGGTAAAGTCGAAATCATCAACCCGGGCGACGGTACCTACACCTTTAAACTCTCTGGCACCGGCTCCTCCAAATACCAATTCGCCGTCTCAGACGACCAAAACGAATACTATTTTGAATACTATTTCAACAAAGAACAAAACACCGTCGTCGTCAACAAAATCGATAACCGCTCCCTAGAACCAGCATCCCCTTAACTACCCAAAAATCAATATGGAAAATATCAGAAAAGCAACAATCAACGACGCTTCAAGAATTGCAGAAATACTAGTTTTCTCCAAACGCAAAAATTACAGAAATATCTTCAACGACGACATCGGCTCTTTTGTTAACTTACAAGTCTATCCACTAGCTAAAACCTACATCGACAAGCCAAGCTTACTTGAAAACATCTTCGTCTATGATGACGGCATCGTAAAGGCAATGATGCAAGTCACCGGATCTGAACTAAACGAACTATACGTAGATCCATTTTTCGAGGAATGCGGCATTGGCGGAAAAATGCTCACTTTTGCTATTCAAAAATTCAACTGCCGCGAATTATGGGTACTAGACAAAAATGACCGAGCCAAAAAATTCTACAAAAAACACGGCTTCAAGGAAACAAATGAAGTCCAAAACGTCCCCGGCACCCAAATCCTAGACAGAAAAATGACAAGATAACCCCAAACCCCCTATATATCAAACAAAACCCCTTTTTGTCCATAAACACAAACACAAAAAAATGGCGGAAGCGAGAGGATTCGAACCTCCGGTACGGTTGCCCGCACACACGCTTTCCAAGCGTGCTCCTTAAACCACTCGGACACACTTCCGCGCTAGAAGCCATTATAACAAAAAACCATCAAAATTTCCACCCCAAATCGTTCAAATGTATTTTTTACAACATTTTCTTAAAAAATCTCACAAAAACCTCTTTAAAAATCCTAAATCTATGTTTATAATAAGACTCAATGAACGAGGAAAACACCAACGAGACTATTATCAAGCTCGAAGGTCTCACCAAACGCTTCGGCTACGGTGACGCCACTTTTTACGCCCTCAAAAATTTCGACCTCACCGTCAAACGTGGCGAATTCATTATGATTATGGGGCCCTCCGGCTGCGGCAAAACCACCCTCCTGAACATCATCGGTCTCCTCGACTCCGCCTCCTCCGGCGTTTACCTCTTAAACGACGAACCCGCCTCCCGCATCTCCGCCAAAAAACAGGCACGTTTGAGGGCAAGGAAAATCGGCTTCATCTTCCAAAACTTCAATTTAATCCCCAACCTACCCGTTATCGAAAACGTCGCCCTCCCCCTTGTTTACTCTGGCTACCATAAAACCAGAAGATTAATCAAAGCTTCCGAAGCGCTCGACCGCTTCAATATGAAAGAAAAAGAATACTACTACCCCTATCAACTCTCTGGCGGTCAACAACAACGCGTCGCCATCGCCCGCGCCATCGTCGCCCACCCAGAAATCATCCTCGCCGACGAACCGACCGGCAACCTCGACTCTCACTCTTCCCTCGCCGTTATGGAAGAACTCAAACGTATCCACTCCGAGGGCAACACTATCATTATGGTCACCCACAACCCCTCTCTCACCTCTTACGCCACTCGCGTTATCAATATGCTCGACGGCGCCATCGACACCGATGTTAAAACCGTCAAGGACTCCGACCTCCCCGTCCCCATCGAAAGAAAAACTCCAAAACGTATCTTCAAGAGCCGCAAAAAATCTAAACCTAAAAAGAAAAAAGGTAAAAAATAATGGCTTTACTCTTACGCACTCACTACGCTCTCGCCAAATCCTCCCTCAAGCGCAACCGCACGCGCTCTTTCCTCACTTGCCTTGGCATCTCTATCGGTGTCGCCGCTATCATCCTCATTCTCTCTCTTATGGGCAGCGTCTCCTCTCTAATCTCCAAACAAGTCTCCGACATCGGCGCCAATCTCATCGTCGTCCGCCCTACCTCCACCCGCTCCACCGTTGACTCCATCGTCACCGAACTCACCACCTCCACTCAATACCTCAAATCCAACCTCACCTTAAAAGACATTAAAACCATTCAAGGTATTGAGGGCGTCGCTGCCGTCTCTCCTCTCGCCGTCTCTGTCAACTCTCTCAAGGGCGAAACCGAAAACTCCGTCCCCTCTGCCACCATCGTCGGCACCAACTCCGACTTCCTCAAAATCCAAAACTTAAACCTCAAAAACGGCAATTTCCTCCGTGACGACGCCGAAACTCCGACCGCCGTCATCGGCACCAAACTCGCCGCCACCCTCTTCGGCACCGCCGAACCGGTCAGTAAAACCCTCACTCTCCTCGGTCAGCGCTTCATCATCGTCGGCGTCCTCGCCGAAACCAACGACCCCATCAACTTCAACAACATCGACCTCGACTCTTCCCTCTTCGTCTCCGCCTCGGCACTCAATAAAATCGACAACTCCCTCCAAATCCAACAGATCAACGTCCGCACCGAAAACACCGACACTCTCGAAGAAACCGCGAACACCATCCGAGAATCCCTCATCGCCGCCAAATCTGGTGATACCAACTTCGCCGTCCTCAAAGGGGAAGAAATCACCCATCCCGCCGGCTCTCTCCTCTCTATCGTCTCCGGCATTCTCACCGTCGTCGCTGGCATCTCCCTCGTCGTCGGCGGCATCGGCGTTATGAACATTATGCTCGTCGCCGTCGCCGAACGCACCCACGAAATCGGCATTCGTAAGGCAATCGGCGCTTCCTCCGGCAACATCCTCCTCCAATTCCTCATCGAAGCACTCATCTTAAGCCTCCTCGGCGGTCTCCTCGGACTCGTCCTCGGCTACGGTCTCTCTTTCCTCCTCTGTTTAATCACTCCGTTCGACCCGTTCGTCTCTTGGCAAATCCTCGCCATCACTTTCGGTGTCTCCCTCGTCACCGGCCTCATCTTCGGTCTCTACCCCGCCCTCAAAGCCGCCCACAAAAACCCCATCTACTCCTTGAAATTCTGGGCATAATGTGATATAATATAAAGATGATTATTCTAGCAATAGAATCCTCTTGTGATGAGACAGCAGCAGCAATCTTAAAAGACGGCGAACTTTTGAGCAACATCGTCGTCTCTCAAATCGACATTTTCAAGGCTTACGGCGGCGTCATCCCCGAAGTCGCCGCTCGCAGCCACCTCGAGGCAATCCTCCCCGTCATCGACCAAGCACTCGCAGGCGCCAGAGTCACTTGGAACGACATCACTCACATCGCCGTCACCCACACCCCAGGTCTCCTCGGTAGCCTCCTCATCGGCACTCTCACCGCCCGCACCCTCGCCATCCTCCACAACAAACCCCTCTACGTCGTCCACCACCTCAAATCTCACATCTACTCAAACTGGCTAGAAGCCACACAAACCCCGGAGTTCCCTCTTTTAGCTCTCGTCATCTCCGGCGGCCACACCCAAATTATCAAAATGCAAAAACATAACGACTTTCAAATCATCGGCACAACCTTAGACGACGCCGTCGGCGAATGCTTCGACAAAATCGCCAAAATCCTCGGTCTCCCCTACCCAGGCGGTCCCTCCATCGCCGAAGCCGCAAAATCCGGCAACCCAGAAAAATACCACTTCCCTCACCCACAAACCCCCAATTCTCTCGACTTCTCTTTCTCTGGCCTCAAAACCGCCGTCCTAAGACAAGTCCAACAAGAATGCGGCGTCGCTATCAACTACCCCTCCCACGACTTAAAAAACTTACTCACACTTGAACAAATCAACGACTTCGCCGCCTCTTTCCAAAAAACCGCAATAGAAATCTTATTGGAGAAATTAGATTTAGCTTTATTGAAACATAAAGATATAAAAAGTATAGTTTTCGCAGGTGGAGTCTCGGCAAATGAAAAATTAAGAAGCATGGCGAGCGGGGAGAATGTTTTTCGTCGGAGTTTTAACCCTTTACCTAAGACCGAGGAGACGTATATCCCTGACGGCGACGAAGGAGCCCAGTGGAATGACGTCCCCGCAGGTCTTCGGCAAACCCCGACAAAAACGTTCGACCGCAAGCGAGCTATCTCTATCTTTTTTCCAGAACCACGTTTCTCCGGCGACAACGCCGCTATGGTCGCCGAAGCCGCCTACTGGGAAATCAAAAGTGGCGTTAATCCCACCGACCCCTATAAATTAACTCTTGCACCCCGCAGCATTTTGTGCTAAAATACTCCTATCACTTGAGAAAGGAGGGTTCTCGGTAGTCCTTTAAATATGAAGAAGTTAGGAGGAGGAAGTCCATTGGGCTACTAAAAACCACCGCTCAGCGCTAATTAGCGCACAAATCTAGACCGAACGGCGCACTATCAGCTGCGCCACCTGTACACTCTACTTGGCGTCATCGCGGTAAAAGGTTTCGAAAAGCCGCCGGAAGGACTCCGCTCGGCAAGTCACGAACGCCGCGCGTCAACGCCCTCGAGGTCGAAAGGTACCTCTTCGCTGTAAATCTTGATGTCGCTTTGACCGTGCAGCGAAACATACCGACCGTCTCTGCATCACCTCGTTTCCCTCGAGGAACGTTCTGTGCACCGCCAAGTTTCAGGTGGACCCATCGCGCGCTCGGGCCGCCATCCCAAGAGTGTACCTGTCACGTACCCGTCACCTATCACTGCTAGACGCTCTAAACGACCGAGTTACACCTTGGTATCAAATGTCGCGACAGACCTAAGGATCCTGCATCCAGAAAATGCTCCATGTTTCATGGAAGATCTTTCATTTTCCGGCTATTACAACATACCTACTCCTAATCGCAAGCCCCCGCAGCCAGCGGGGGTTTTCAATACCCAAAAAATCGTCTATAATAACCCTATGTTCAAACATTTCTTACAATCTAAAGAATGGCAAAAATACGAAGAACTCGAGGGACACCAAACTTTCACCGACGAACAACCTGACTTCGCCTACCTCGCCGTCAAACACGACACCAAACTTGGCTCCTACCTCAACGTCCCCTACGGACCCTCACTAAGCACAACCACAACCAAAAAATCCCTCCAAAAGGCGCTAGAATCGCTCAGAAGCCTCGCCAAAGACCAAAACTGCTTCTTCATCCGTCTCGAACCCACAGCGCCCTTAAACGCCGAAATAATGCGTCAAAACGCTTGCGTTAAATCCACTGACATCGACCCTGCCCACACTTGGCTCCTCCGACTCGACGACAAATCCGAAGACGACCTCTTAAAAGGTATGGAATCCCGCAAAGTCCGCTACTGGCGCAACCACCAGAAAAAAGGTATCACCCTCAGAACCACTCAAAACCCCGAAGAAATCACTATTCTCACAACTTTCCTCAAAACCCTCGGCGAAAAAGACAACTTCAACCCTCAAACCACCTCCCACCTCAAAAACCAGCTCAAAACCGGCTTCGCCACCCTTTACGTCGCCGACCTCACCGACGAATCTGGCAACACCACCCCCATCGCCACCGCCCTCATCTACGATTCTGAAGACACTAGATTCTATATGCACGCCGCCACCGACTTCGAACACCGCAACCTTATGGCAGGCACCATCATCTTAATCCAAATGATTCTCGACGCCAAAGCACAAGGCAAAAAATACTACGACTTCTGGGGTATCACCACCTCCGAAGACAAAAACCACCCCTGGTACGGCTTCACCCAATACAAAAAATCCTTCGGCGGCTTCCAAAAAGACTACACCGGCACCTACGACCTCCCCCTCAACAAAACCAAATACAACCTCTACAAAAAACTCCGCACCGTCAACCGCAAACTCCGAAAACTCTAAAAATCACAAAACTATAAAATAGACCCCGCACTAAACGGGGTCTTTCCCTTATTCAGAAGAATCTTTCTCGCCATCACTCGGCGTCCCATCCACTCTCTCTATAAACTCCACATTTTGCGCATCCGCCACGTCTTCCTCCGTGCTCACAACATACGTCTCTTCTTCGCCATTCTCCGCGCTTCCCTGTTGCTCGCGCACCTGCTTCGCCGTCTTGAACGAAAACTGGCTCGCCGCCAACATCAGCACGGCATAAGAATTCACATCTTCCGAATAATCACTGACAAGGCTATAGTTCTCCGCTAGGATTTGCTGAAGCGCAATCCGATACCGCAAAATCCCCTCGCTATGCGTCTGCCTCAGATACAAACCTAGCGCCACGGCAGTTACACAAAGCCCAGCATTAAGCAACGCCAGCGCAATCTTCCCTGCTACATCTACCATCTCGTTCAAATCGACAAACGCACTCACCACAAACAACAACATCATCATCAAAACCGCCAGCCCGGCTAGCACCTGCAAAAGCGTATAACAACCTGATCTCAAAATCCTCATAATCGGCATTCTTTTGCTCTGCCTCAAAACCACGGTCTGCATCTGCTCCCAAAAATCCAACAACTCCTCCTCTGTCTGCTCATCAAAAAATGCCTCTTCTTCCTCAAAAATCTCTTCCCTTTTCTGCTCAATTTCCGCCCAAACTTGGCGAATCTCCGACGCTTTCGCGGTCGCGGTAATACCGAACATAACCTCACCACCTTTCTTAAGGTACAAAGATAACTAAATTATAGAGATAAATGCCAAATAAGTCAACGACCCCCTAGGAATCGTAATCGTCAAGATCAAACAACGATCTCTTATCTTCATCAATAATCCCCTGCGCCTTCTTCACTAACCGTTTAATTCCCTGCTCCGACTCCGCCGACCCAATATGCACCACTTTCACCACTTCCCCACCTCGCTTATAACACACCTGCACTCCCGTCTTCCCCGACCCCGTCTTGAATTTTCTAATATAAGCCATAACCTAATAATACCACATTTCTTTAATGCTCCGAAGGCGCGCGCAGCGCGCCTCGGGGTACATCCACTTTTTGCACTTTTCTGGAGCCGCTGGCGCGAGCGAAGCGAGCGCCAAGGGGTATATCCACTTTTTAGGGTTTTAGAAAAATGTGCTTAGGCGCGGGGAGGATGTTCTTTCCTCGACCTCTTTTCACCTGCGACGGACAAAATGTATATTCCTGACGACACCGACAGGTTCGCCCGTCAGGGCGGTTCTGCCGGCTGTCCAGCGTATGACATTTTGGACGGAGACTGGAGAGATCGAAAAGAACGTCCGACCGCAAGCCCTAAACACATTTTTCCACTACATAAAACCTGTCTATTTACCTATTCCTTAGCACGCGCTTGACTTAGCAACCCGACTTTGCTAATATAGAACTAACCAAAAGCGCAACTGCGTAAAATTCAAGCTTTTGGAGAGTGTAGAAAAAGACAAACCACAACTTGAAACTTATAGCCCGACAATAATTATTTTGCAATGTCAAATAAAATAAAACGGAAAGTTTTTTGAGCAAAAAACTTCATAAAAACACAACCGGAACCCAACAGGGAACTGAACATAAAAAATCCCCCGCTTAAACAACGGGGGAATATAAAATGTACCACTACCTAAAGTAAAGAAATCACCGCCGCGAACGAGCCACGCACATCACCTGCACGGTATTGCGATATTGCTCCTTAAAGCCTTTCATAGACGACTTTTCGACAACGCCTCCCCCTGCTACCTTCAGCTGCTCAAGCCTGAGCTCCTCAATGCGCCTACGCCTCGTAGGATCTTTCCGACGGACAAATTCTCTCGACAAACTCTTCATTAGTTTGCCTCCTTTAAAAGTAGTAAGTGGGCGCTAAGCGACCACTCCTAACCTCATTATACCACGCTTAAGCTTTTTTGTCAACTCCCGAACCCTGTGCTATAATATCTTTATGAAACTCACTTCTTCTTACGAACCCGACAAATTTGAATCCGACATCTACGCCGCTTGGGAAAGCTCCGGAGCTTTTAATCCATCTGATAGCCACAGGCGCGGGGAGGATGTTTCTTCTCGAGGTTTTAACCCTGTACCTAAGACCGAGGAGACGTATATCCATGACGGCGACGAAGGAGCCCGGTGGAATGACGTCCCCGCAGGTCTTCGGCAAACCTCAAAAGAAACGTCCGACCGCAAGCCCTGTGGCGATGCGAAATATTACTCGATCGTTATGCCTCCCCCTAACGCCAACGGCAACCTCCACATCGGCCACGGCCTCACCATCGCCATCGAAGACTCCCTCACTAGATACTACAGGCTAAAAGGCAACCGCACTTGGTACATCCCAGGCGCCGACCACGCCGGCTTCGAAACTTGGGTCGTCTATGAACGCGCCCTCGAAGCGACCGGTCACACCCGCTTCGAATACTCGCGCGACGAACTCTACGCCAAAGTCTGGGACTTCGTCCAAGAACAACGGGGCAACATGGAACTCCAAGTCCGCGCCCTTGGCGCCTCTTGCGCTTGGGACGACCTCACTTTCACCCTCGACGAAAACGTCGTCAGCCGCGTTTACCAAACTTTCGAAAAAATGTGGAACGACGGTATGATCTACCGCGGCGAAAAACTCGTCAACTACTGCCCAAAACACCAAACCGCCTTCGCCGACATCGAAGTCGAACACCTCAACGAGCCCGGTCACCTCTGGGACATCAAATACGAACTAAGCTCGCCAGCCACTCAATCGGGTGGGTCGGGCGAGGTAAAATCCGCTGGCGAGCGCACCTACATTATTGTCTCCACTACAAGGCCCGAAACCCTCTTCGGTGACCAAGCCGTCGCGGTCAACCCTAACGACAAACGCTACAAAGACTTAATCGGCAAACACGTCAAACTTCCCCTCACCGACCGAGAAATCCCCATCATCGCCGACGAACACGCCGATCCCGAATATGGCACCGGCGCCGTCAAAATCACCCCCGCCCACGACTTCGACGACTTCGAAGTCGGACAGCGTCACAACTTAGAAAACCTCAGAGTAATCGGCGACGACGGCAAAATGCTCGCCGCAACAGGAAAAGACTACACTGGCCTCACGACCGAAGAATGCCGCGCCAAAGTCCTTAAAGACTTAAACGACCAGGGTCTCCTCCTCGGCGAAAAAGAAATCTCCCACGCCGTCGCCCACTGCTATAAATGCGGCACCATCATCGAACCCACCCTCAAAAAACAATGGTTCGTTGACACCGAAAAACTCGCCAAAATCGCCATTGAACACCTCGAGGCTGGCGAAATCAAATTCTACCCCGCCTCTAAAAAACAGGTCATCATCAACTACCTCAAAGGCCTCAAAGATTGGAACATCTCCCGCCAAATCCCTTGGGGAATCCCTATCCCTATGTTCAAAAAACAAAAAATGACCTCCCAAGGCACCGGCGGACAAAACTACGACGACGCCGCTGATTGGGTCTTCGACACCCGCACTAACCTCCAAGAAATCGAACTTGGCGGCATCAAATACAAGCGCGACGAAGACACTTTCGACACTTGGTTCTCCAGCTCTCACTGGCCCATCGTCACCACCGATTGGACGCCCGAACACGGCTCTCCGTTCTACCCCTTAAACGTTATGGAAACCGGCGCCGACATCCTCTTCGCCTGGGTCGCCCGTATGATTATGATGGGACTCTACGTCACAGGCAGCGTCCCGTTCAAAGAAGTTTACCTCCACGGTCTCGTCCTCGATGCCCACGGCAAAAAAATGAGTAAATCCAAAGGCAACGTCATCAACCCTCTCGACCTCGTCACTAAATACGGCTCCGACGCTTTCCGTCTCGGTATTCTGCGCGGTCGCTCCGCCGGCCTCGCCCAAGCTTTCTCCGAAGACTCCGTCATCGCCGGCAGAAACCTCTGTAACAAGCTCTGGAACATCGCCCGTCTCATCGACTCTTGGGTCAGCTCGCCAGCCACTGAACTCTCTGATACTTACGACACCGACTCCACGGGCGAAGATTGGATCTGCCGCGAACTCGACGACCTTAAAAAACAAATCGAACGCGACATCAAACAATATCGCTTCGCCGAAGCCGTCGAAGCAATCTACGACACCATCTGGAACAAATACGCCGATTGGTTCCTCGAGTCCCAAAAACTCCTCAAAAACCTCCCTCTCCTCAAGCGCACGTTCGAAGACCTCCTAAAAATCGCCCACCCCTTTATGCCTTTCGTCACCGAAACCATCTGGCAAGCTCTAAGCTGGACCGACGGCCTCCTCATCAACCAAAAATGGCCTGAAAGCCTCAAATTTGACCCTATCAGCGCCGAACAGTTCGAAAGGCTTATGCTTACCGTCTCCGAAGCCAGAAAGGTCTTAGCGGGCTTAAAAGACACCGTTAAAGGCATTTCTGTCGGGCTACTCTACGGCAACGACAGCCTCGTCGAAGAAAACGCCGAACTCGTCAAACAACTCACCCACACTGACTTCATCAAACCCACCGACGGCACGCCAAAGGGAATCAGACTCGCTGTCGCCGACCGCGAACTCTACCTTGACGTCCCCGCCGAAATCGTCAAAACCTACAAAGACCAGCTCGAAAGCCGCATTTTAAGCGTCGGCAGGGAACTAGACAGCTTAAACGCCCGCATGTTTAACCCTAACTACGTCAAAAAAGCACCAAAACACCTCGTCGAAGAAACCCAAAAAGCCATCCAAGAAAAAGAGGCGCTCATCTCGCGCCTCAAGCTGGAATTATCTGTCATCAAATAAAAGAATAAATTAATTTCTCACCCCCTTAAGAGCCCGGTAGTTCTTCTCGCGTTCCTTCTTCAGCAATTCTTCTGCTTCCTCCACTTCCAATGCCAGCTGGGCATTATTCTGCTCAAACTCCATCAAAACTTCCATCTGCCGGTTCTGCACCGCTTCGCAAAGCTTCAGCATCGGCGCAAGCACATACGTCTGCACTTTCTGCGACAAGCAAGAAAGCTCCTCAATCACCACCAGCGCTTCCGCCTCTTTCACTCGTCTCCGCGTCGGATCCGACAAATTCGATAAATGCGTCCCAATCGTGTTCATCAACTCAAAAACATTCTCTTTCCTTTCTCTAAAATCTTTCGCCATCTCGTTCAACTTTTTCACTGGCAGGGTCTTCATATCGCGGATCATATTTTCCGCCTCTTTCACCACGCCAATCGCTTCCGTCTCACGTTCCCAAAGTCGGTTCAACACAGGTTCATAAATATTCTCTTCCATCTTAGATAACTCCTCTCAAAGTTCTACTCGCCGAGTTCCTCCCCGAATCGAGCGACATATACTTATATTATATCACACTTTCCCGAAAAAATCAACCATCACCCCTGTCGCACCACTCCTTTTTGCTATCACATTTCACTTGTGCTAAAATTATAATGGCATAATGAGTGCAAAATATAATCATGATCAAAAGCTAGGTTTCTTTCGTTGGGACTTTCTTTCCCAAAGAAAGTCCCAGCTGCGTGGTGATACACTGGTAGAAATTATGTTCGCCGTCGGCGTTTTTGGTCTCGTCGCCATCGGCGCCATCGGCATTATGAACAAAGGTCTCTACGACGCTCAAAAAGCCCTAGAAATCACTATGGCACGCCAAGAAATCGACGCCCAAGCCGAGGGTCTCCGCTTCCTCCACGAGGCATACCAAGCCGAAAAAAATAACCAAGACCTCAGCCAAACACCTTATACTCACATCTGGGAATGGCTCGTCCGTCGAGCCTACAAACCCTCCGACGCCAAACTCGCCCACCTCTCCGACTCCTACAACGGCGTCGAGTGCAGCAAAATCTACTCCGAACACAAAGCAATCCCCAGCCCAGAATCCTCCCTTTACGGCGCCAAGCCTTTCATTCTCAACCTCCGCCGCCTCGACGAAACCGTCGCCGTCAGCTATATGCAAATCTCCGGTTCAGCGACCAGCGTCAGCTACTACAGCCCTGCCACCACCGACGGCACCGGCATCATCATCAACTACGACACCGCTACTAATATGTTCGAACAATCCCCGACCTACCCCCGCCTCCTCTACTCCAACATCTACAGCTCCACCAGTGAAGTCCACGACCTCGACACCACCCTCACCGACCAAGACATCGACGAACTCTCCGGTCGCAAAATCTCCACCTACTATACCTCTATGACCAAGGCGCAAGGCATCTGGATCGTCGGCATCGCCTCAAGCGACACCAACCCCGAATTTTACGACTTCCACATCCGCACCTGCTGGAACTCCCCGGGCGACAACGACTCCACCACTATCTCCACCGTCGTCCGCCTCTTTAACCCCAACCACCACTAACGGTTGACCAAAACGAGAAAAAGAGCTAAAATATAGGCACATTGGGTCGTCGCCAAGTGGTAAGGCAACGGGTTTTGGTCCCGTCATTCGCAGGTTCGATCCCTGCCGACCCAGCCATTTTTATATTATGATTTTTCATTCCGAACAAGAGTTAGCCACTTTCGCCGAAAACCTCGGCAAGGCAATCAAGCCACCTCTTGTTTTTGAACTCGTCGGCGACGTCGGCGCCGGCAAAACCACTTTCACTAAGGCGCTCGCCAAGGGTCTCGGCATCAAAGAACCCGTCACCTCCCCCTCTTTCACTATCTCTAACCGATACTATTGGAGCGCGGGAGCAAGTTGCGCATCCGACAGAGAAGCCACCCCTGTTGACAATTTCACACTCATTCACTACGATTTCTACCGCCTCGAAGACGCCGGCATTATGCGTGCCGAACTGGAAGAGGCTTTAAACGACAGCCGCGCCATCATCGTCCTCGAATGGGCAGATTCCGTCAAAAACATCCTCCCTAAAGACCACATCAAAATCACTTTTAAAATCCTCCCCGACGGCTCACGCGACCTCGAAATCAAAGGACTCCAAAAATGAATTTATATCTCGACACCAGTGATTTCACTGCCAAAATCAAACTCGAAGACACTAAAACCGACAAAATCTACGAATACGAAGATAATTTAGGTCGAGATATGGCAGAAAAACTACTAGAAACCCTTAATAACCACCTCAAAGAACACGACAAAACTTTCCAAGACCTCCAAAAAATCACTTTCTACAGCGGTCCAGGCTCTTTCACTGGTCTCCGCATCGGCGCAACAATCGTCAACACCCTCGCCCACGAACTCCACATCCCTCTCTACGACCACCACGGCAAACAGCACCAAATCATCCTCCCCGACTACGGTCGTCCCGCCAACATTTCCAAACCCAAAAAATAATGCTATAATAAGCTTATGTTCAACAACGCCAAACCCATAGTGCCACCAATGCAAGACCGCACTAAAGGCACTTACGCCGAAACCAAGGCAGAAATCGAAGCTCGCAAGCGCGCTCAAATGGCAGCCGATGCCGCTATGCTCGCTGCCCAACAAAACCCTCCCCAGAAGAAAAAATCCCCTTGGCTCGCTTTCTTAACCATCCTCTTCGCCGTCATCGCTATCGCCGCCGCCTGCTTCGCCGTTTACGAACACACCGAAAACGACCAACTCAAGGCGCAGCTCGAAACCGCCAACAAGTCCTACTCCGCCACCCTCGAAACCGCTCAAGAATACGAAGAAACCAACAAAGCCCTCCGCCTCAAAATCGAAGGCTTAGAAGCTCAGCTCAAAGAACTCCAACCCGAAGAAGAACAAGCAGAGCAAGACGAGCAAAAAGAACAAAATATAGAAAAATAAAACATTTTATGCTACAATAGAACCGGAATATTAAATTTTGATACAATTTTGTTAAACCCTCCGCGAGAGTCAAAACGCGGACAAACAACAATTAGAAAGAAGCAACTATGGATATTTTAGCCATCGCCATAGCTGGCGTCATCGGTCTCGGAGCCGGCGCCGGCGGGATTTTCGCATACAACAAAAAGAAAGAAAACGGCGGCAAAAACAAAGCCGACGACCTCATTAGAAAGGCAAAACACGAAGCCGGCGACATCGTCCTCGAAGCAAAAAAGGAAGCCGCCCGCATCACCTCTAAGTCCCAGGCCGAAGAATCCGAACGCCGCAAAGAATGGAAGCGCACGGAAAATCGCCTGATGGAACGCGAAACCACTCTCGACAACAAGCTCGACCAGCTCGAAAAGAAATCGGAAAAACTCAACAAGTCCGAAAAAGAAATCGACGACCTCAAAACCGAAATCCGCGATATCCGCATCAAACAACACGAAAAACTCGAAAAAATCGCCGGTCTCTCCAAGGTCGAGGCGCGCGAAAAACTTATGAAAATGACCGAAAACGACATCAAACAAGACCTCGTTAACCTCGTCGCCAAGGAACAAAAGGAAATCAAACACGACGTTGACGAAACCGCCCAATCCATCCTCCTTACCGCGATGGAACGGATGTCCTCCGAAGTCACCGCAGATAGGACCATCACCGCCCTCAAACTCCCTGATGACGAAATGAAAGGTCGCATCATCGGCAAGGAGGGTCGCAACATCCAAGCCCTCCAACGCGCCACTGGCGTTGACATCGTCGTTGACGACGCTCCAGGAATGGTCGTCTTAAGCAGCTTCGATCCCATTCGTCGCCAAGTCGCCCGCTACGCCCTTGAACGCCTTATGAAAGACGGTCGTATCAACCCCGCCAGCATCGAAGAGGCGGTTCAAAAAGGCGAAAAAGAAATCGAAAAAGAAGTCGTCCGCGCCGGTGAAGATGCCGCTCGCGAAGTCGGCGTCGTCGGCATCCCTCGAGAAATCCTCCACCTCCTCGGCGAACTTAAGTTCCGCACCTCTTACGGTCAAAACGTCCTCCTCCACTCTATCGAAATGGCACATATGGCTGGTATGATTGCCGAAGAAATTGGCGCCGACAAGCGCATCGCTAAGACCGCCACTCTCCTCCACGATATGGGCAAGGCAGTAACGCACAAAATCGAAGGCAAACACGCTGACATCGGCGCTGAACTCGCCAAGAAATACGGTATGCCTGAAGCCGTCGTCCACGCCATCGCCGCGCACCACGACGACATCGAACCGACCACCCCTGAAGCTATCATCGTCAAAATCTGCGACGCTATCTCCGCCGCCCGCCCAGGCGCCCGCAACATCTCCGCGGAAAACTTCGCCGAACGTATGCGCGACCTCGAGAACATCGCCACTAGCTTCCAAGGCATCGACAAGGCTTACGCCATCTCCGCTGGTCGAGAAATTCGCGTCATCGTCGAACCAAAGCAAATCGACGACCTCACGGCACTCAAGCTCGCCCGCGACATCGCCAACAAAATCGAAGCGACAATGTCCTACCCAGGCGTCATTAAGGTCAACGTCATCCGCGAAACCCGCGCCGTCGAATACGCCAAATAATTACTCTACTATATTTCCGTACTTATCTTCTTCTCTGCGTTTCCGCTCTGCTTCTTTTCGTGCTACTTCCTCACGCAACTTCCGCGCTTTCTCTGCCGCCTCTCGCTGCATCTCCAGCTCTTTCACTTTCCTCCGCAAATACTTCTGCGCCACTTTGACATCTTCAAACTCGTGCGCGCCGTCCTTCCGCAAAATCGTCTTCTCGTGTCCCTTGCCAAGGAGCAACACCACGTCCCCTTTTCGCGCTAACTTCACCGCCAGTGCAATCGCATCCTCACGGTCAAGATTCACCGCTAAATCCTTACCTTTCGTCTTTCCGGCTCTCTCGGCGCCCTCAACAAACTGCGCCGCAATCTTCTCGGGATTCTCATCTCTCGAATCATCCTCCGTAATAATCACAATATCACTGTTCTTCCCAAGAATTTCCCCTCGCTCCGCTCTCGTCGTCTCGTCACGCCTCCCTGCGCCTCCGTGCACGGCAATCACCCTCCCCTTGACCTCGCCAATCGCCTTAAACACTTTCTCAAGCGCGTCCGGCGTATGCGCATAATCCACAATCACCGTAAACTCCTGTCCCTCATCCACTTTCGTCATCCTCCCCTCGACGCTCTCCAGCGCCCAAATCCCCTCCTCAATCTCCTCGTCAGATAGTCCCAATTTCTGCCCTACCGCCACCGCCGCCAGGGAATTATACACGTTAAACTCCCCAGGAATCTGCGTCCTAATCTTCATATCACCGCACGCATATTCAACGCCTTCCGGCGACAATTTCACTTTCCTCGCCCGCACTTTCCCATTTTTTATACCATATGTGATATAATTCTTGGAAACTTTCATAAACGCTTTCGCATTCTTATCGTCCGCATTAATCACCCCAAACTTCGCTTTCTTAAACAACTTACACTTCGCCTTACGGTAATTTTCCATCGTCTTGTGATAATCCAAATGCTCGTGCGTCAAATTCGTAAACACCGCCACCTCAACCGGCACTCCCAGCGTCCTAAACTGCTCCATCGCGTGGCTCGTCACTTCCAACACCAAATACTCCGCTCCCGCTTTCCGAATCGCTTCAATCCGCTTATTCAACGCTTTCGAATCCACCGTCGTCATATGCTCCACTTGCGACTTAAACTTCAAGGCATAACCTGACCGACTCGGCACTCCACCCCACCCCACGGTCGTCATAAGACCCGCTTTCCTGCCACTTTCATTCAGCATCTTCCAAATCATAAAGCACGTTGACGTCTTCCCATTCGTCCCCGTCACCCCAATCACCTTCAACTTCCTCGCCGGAAACTTATACTTCACCCCCGCCGCCACCGCCCGCACAAAATGCACCGGCTTCACGGCGCTATTATAAAACGGCAACTCCTCTAACTTCTTCTTCAAATTCATTCTACCCCCATTATACCATAGAAAAATAGCCCATAAGGGCTATTTTTCTTGTTTAATCTTATTTTTCTCTCTTCTGATAAGCTTTACCTTGCAACACTAATCCATATCCAAGAATTATCATCCCTAATCCGAGCACAAACACCCCAACCCGACTATTTTTCTCCGCAAAATCCTCCGCCGCTTTCGTAAATCTACCCGTATTCGGCACCACCGCTTCTTCCTCTTCTTCATTCACCCCCACCACGCCGTAAGTCGAAAGATGCGTCGTCGTAAACTCCACCCAATAAACCATCCCATCGTCGGTCTCCCCACTCTTCAACTCCGCAGCCAGCCTCTCCGTCTCTGCTTTGTCGTCTTTGTCGAAATACACCACCTCAATCTTATCATAGGCACTCAACATATCATACGTCTCTCGATCAATCTCAATAGAAATCGTCATCGAATGATCTCCAACCTCAATTTCACCACCATCGCGATCGCGAAGCGTAATCTTAGCAATCCCGAGCAGTTCGCCATCTCCAGCTATCTGATAATCACCGCATTCCTCGTCTTCCGCTCCTAACAACTCAACCTCAAGCTCAGCCTTCCTATCAACCACCAGCTCATCATTAAAGATCACTTCCACATTATCGACTTTGCGAGACTCAATCGGCTCTTCTTTGGGCAAAAGTCGAGGCACATCTTCGCCATCAATCACGTCAATTTCTATACCATCCTCAGCTATCTCTTCAGGGTCAACCACGCGCCACAAGCCATCAACATCCAGTGCAACTCTGTGGTCTGCGGCAATATAACTCTGATTCGGCTCGCTAGAAAACTTCCCGCCCGTAATCCCCATCCCAAAACTATTCTCCGAATTACTACTATTCACCGCCACCGCTGCCTTCGTCTCCCCAGAATAAACACCATCCTTTATCACTATCCCAACGTCGCTCAAATCCTGCCTCCCGTCATCTACCGCCGCGTACACCCCATATTTCTTGCCATACACTTCCGCATAATTAACCGTCACGTCAGAAACATCACCATTATTCGTAATCCAAAAACCATAATACTTCCCGCCACGATACTGACCATTATTAATTACCACCGTCCCGCTATTTATCGCAATAGCACCACGATTCCCATCCACTCTCACCGGACTTGCAACCGCTCCCACCGTAGTTCCAATCGTCGCCGTCCCACTGTTCACGACCATCGCATACGCTCCATACCAACTGCTGGTCGAATCACTGTGCGTCTCGTCCGTCGCATAATTGCGTAATTCCACTCCATCGGCAATATTCAACACACCCTCGCTATAAACACAAGCGTTGCCACCCGCCGTAGCATACCCCGTAACCGTTCCGCCGTTAAGATTCATCACCCCGCCTGGTCGATTTTTCAACGCCGCGCCGCCACCTTGACCATAATCTATAATCGTCCCATTCTCAATCGTCAACGTTCCGTAATTATCTATCAACCCCCAAGCCTCGTTCATCGTATCATTAGTGGTATCCGTTATTGTCCCCGCACCAGTTACAATCAACGTCCCGTTATTTCGCATCCCTCGCATACCATCATTTCTCAACACCAAAGTATGTCCCGCCAGATTTAACGTCACCGTCCAACCGGCATTAACCCACATATAATCATTCTCGCCATAAGTCTGCTCAATGTCATCCGTCAAGTTTATCGTCACACTCCCGCTCTCGCCATTATCATACGTCATATCAAACGCCTCCAACAGCTCCGCGAATGTCCCCACAGACACCACATTCGCATCAGCATACGCCGCCTGCGTTCCTAAACCGCTACCAATCCCAATCGGCACCACCCCAGCAGCACCCGACACCAATAGCCCTAACCCTAAAACAAAACCGAGTCCTCTTTTCATTTTCATAACCAAAATAACCTCCTTAATTACTCCCATTTTACCACGAGCATTATATATATGTCAATTCTGACAAACTAGCACTCCGCACTTGACAGTGCCAATTTTTTGAGTATTATAGAGTACAGAAAAGGAGAAATAAACGTATGACCCTAAAACCACTCAAAGACAGAGTCGTCGCAAGAATAGAAAAACCCGCCGAAAAAACCAGCTCGGGTCTCTTACTTCCTAGCGACTCCAAAGAAAAGCCTTCGTTCGCCGTCGTCGAAGCCGTCGGCCCCGACGTCAAATCCGTCAAAAAAGACAACAAAATCATCTACAAAGAATACTCAACCACCTCCGTCAAAATCGACGATGAAGATTTTATCATCCTCGACGAAAAAGACATTCTAGCTACTTTATAAGGAGAAATTATGGCAAAAAAGATTTACTACGAAGCCGAAGCCCGCGAAAAGGTTTTATCTGGCGCTAAACAACTTTACGACGCCGTTAAGGTCACTTTCGGACCTAAAGGCAAAAACGTCGTCATCGAAAAAGAATACGGCGCACCCACCATCACTCACGACGGCGTCACTGTCGCCGAAGCAGTTGAACTCGGCAAAACCGAAAACAACCTCGGCGAAGAAGTCGGCGCCAAACTAATCAAGACCGCCGCTCAAAAGCTCAACAAGGCGGCTGGCGACGGCACCACCACTGTCACTGTCCTCACTTACGAAATCCTCGCCGAAGCCAACAAGCTCATCGCCGCCGGTGTCAACCCGATGGAGCTCCGAAAGGGAATTGAACGCGCTGGCGCCGAAATCGTCAAAGGCATCGACAATCTCGCCGAAAAAATCGAAGGCAACGATAACAAGGTCGCCGAAGTCGCCACCATCTCCGCTGGCGACGCCGAAATCGGCAAGCTCATTGCTGAAGTCATCTCTAAAATCGGCAAAGATGGCATCGTCACCGTCGAAGCTGGTCAAGGTCTCGAAATGGAACAGGAAATCGTCGAAGGCTTCTCTTACGACAAAGGTTACTCCTCTCCGTTCTTCGTCACCGACGTCAATCGCCAAGAGGCAATCTTCGACAAACCAGCAATCCTCGTCACCGACAAAAAACTCTCCGCCGCTTCCGATATTCTCCCACTCCTAGAAAAATGTGCTCAAGCTGGACAAAAAGACCTCGTCATCATCGCCGAAGAAGTCGAGGGCGAAGCTCTCTCCCTCCTCGTCCTGAATAAACTCAAAGGCGTCTTCAACTCCCTCGTCCTTAAAGCTCCCGCTTTCGGCGACCGTCGCAAAGAAATTATGGAAGACATCGCCATCCTCACTGGCGCCACCTTGGTTTCTCAAGACCGCGGGCTCAAGCTCGAAGAAGCTGGTCTCGACGTTCTCGGCTCCGCCGGCAAAGTCATCGCCACTAAAGACGAATCCACCATCATCAAAGGCGCTGGCAACAAATCCGCTGTCAAAGAACGCATCGGTTTAATCAAATCTCAGGCAGAAATGGCGACCTCTGACTACGAACGCGAACAGTTCGAAAAACGCGCCGCCGCCCTCCAAGGCAAGGTCGCCGTCATCAAGGTCGGTGGCGCTACCGAAACCGAAATCGACGAAAAGAAGTTCCGCGTTGACGACGCTGTCGCCGCCACTAAGGCAGCCTTAAGCGAAGGCATCGTCCCAGGCGGCGGTGTCACCCTCGTCAACCTAGCGAACAAGCTCAAAGGTGACGACAACGGCACTAAAATCGTCAAAAACGCCCTCAAGCGTCCGCTCGTTCACATCTTGGAAAACGCTGGCTTGAACGCCCAGGCTCTCCTCGCCGAAGTCGAACACGCCAAACCAGGCTACGGCGTCAACGTTATGAAACCCGAAGACGGTCTCGTTGACCTCAAAAAAGCTGGTGTCATCGACCCCGCCCGCGTCACCAAAGAAGCCGTCAAAAACGCGGTCATCTTCAAAGAACGTACCCGCACCCACGGCATCTTCTTCGAGTGCCGGAGCGGAATGCTCTTCATCACACTGCCTTCCGGCAGAAAGCTGGCCTATGTGAAGCCCAAGATCGGCACAAATAAGTTCGGGGGCGACTGCGTTACCTACGAAGGCACCGGCACCACGAAAAAATGGGACCGTCTGGAAAGCTA
>CALEGA010000019.1 GCA_937876715.1 uncultured Candidatus Saccharibacteria bacterium | reverse complement strand
GCCGCCTTATTTCCATACATTTTTTCCACGTTCTTCATAAAGTACACCCCTTTACTTTTGTTATATTACAATTTTATCATATTTTTAGTACTTTTGATACGGTTTTTTGGGATTTTATTGTATTATTTTTCGGATTTGTGCTATACTGTACAAGTGCTATTGCAAATATAGAAAGTACAATACAGAAAGGACAATTATGCTTGAATTACAGAACATATCTTTTATAGTAGATTCGGCTGATTCTTCTAAAAAAGAAATAATAAAGAACATAAATTTAATTATTGACGAGCAAAAATTCGTGGCAATTACAGGACCTAACGGCGGCGGCAAAACCACTATGGCAAACGTCATCGCCCACGAGCTAAACGCTAATTTAAGGGTCACCTCTGGTCCTGCCATCGAACGCGCCGGCGACCTCGCCAGCATCCTCACCAACCTCCAAGACGGCGACGTTCTATTCATTGACGAAATCCACCGCCTCCGCCGTGTCGTCGAAGAAATCCTCTACTCCGCCATGGAAGACTATAAACTCGACATCGTCATCGGCAAAGGTCCTGCCGCCAGAAGCGTCCGTCTCGACCTCCCGCACTTCACTGTCATCGGCGCTACCACCAGAACTGGCGCTCTCGCTGGACCACTCCGCGATCGCTTCGGCATCATCCACCGCCTCGAATACTACAAGGAGCCAGAAATCGGTCAAATCATCTCCCGCACCGCCGACATTCTCGGCAAACAAATCACACCCGACGCCGTTACGCTCCTCTCTACTCGCTGTCGCCTCACTCCCCGCATCGCCAACCGCCTCGTCAAACGCGTCCGTGACTACGCCGATGTTAACGGCGACGGCATTATCGACAAACCTCTCGCGGAAAAAGCACTCCAAATGATGGAAATCGATCAATACGGTCTCGATCCCGCCGACAGAAATATGCTCGAACTGATGATAGAAAACTACGGCGACCGCCCTGTCGGTCTCTCGACCATCGCCGCCCTCACTGGCGACGAACCAACCACCATCGAAGAATACTACGAACCCTACCTCCTCCAACTCGGTTTTCTCGAGCGCACGCCCAAAGGCCGCGTCGTCACCCTGAAAGCTCGCGAACACTTAAAAAATATGTTATAATATAGAGCAATATGAACTCCGACAAAATCCGTAATTTCTGCATCATCGCCCACATCGACCACGGCAAATCCACCCTTGCCGATCGTATGATGGAAATTACTGGCACGGTCTCAAAAAGGGAAATGAAGGCTCAGCTCCTCGACTCGATGGAACTGGAACGGGAAAAGGGCATCACCATTAAGCTCACGCCCGTCCAAATGCACTACAAAGGCTACGAACTCAACTTAATCGACACCCCCGGGCACGTCGATTTCTCCTACGAAGTCTCCCGCAGCCTCCAGGCCGTAGAAACCGCCGTCCTCGTCGTTGACGCCACTCAAGGCATTCAGGCGCAAACCCTCGCCAACGTCTATCTCGCCCTCGAACAAGACCTCCACATCATCCCCGTCATCAACAAAATCGACCTCCCCGCCGCCGACGTCGAAAAAGTTAAAAAAGAAATCATCAATCTTCTCGGCTGTAAAGAAGAAGAAATCATCGGTGTCTCCGCCAAGACCGGCCTGAACGTCGAGCAAGTCCTCGACGCTATTATCGAAACAGCTCCTGCGCCTCAAAAGCAACAAAGCAACGACCTCAAGGCACTAATTTTCGACAGTTACTTCGACGACTACCGCGGCGTCGTCCTCTACGTTAGAATCTTCGAGGGCGAACTCAACAAGAACGACGCCATCCGAATGATGGCGGCAAAGACCAACGGTCTCGCCCTAGAAATCGGCACCTTAACGCCAGAAATGCAACCTAAATCGACTTTGTCCGAGGGAGAAATCGGCTACATCGTCACCAACTTAAAAACCACTCGCGAAGCCAAAGTTGGCGACACCGTCACCCTCCAAAAACAACCCGCCCAAAATCCGCTCCCGGGCTACAAAAACGTCCTCCCGTTCGTCTATGCCGGCTTCTTCCCAGTATCAAATGAAGATTACAAAACCCTAAAAGAAGCCTTAGAAAAACTCGCCCTCTCCGACTCGGCACTCCAATTTGAACCAGAGAACTCTCCCATCTTAGGCTTTGGCTTAAGAATCGGCTTCCTCGGACTTCTCCATATGGACATCATCCGCGAACGCCTCGAAAGGGAATTTGACCTCGACCTCGTCGTCACCAACCCCTCGACCAACTACCAAGTCGTTTTGAACAATGGCGAAGAACTGGAAATCAAATCCGCCGCCGACCTCCCTGACATTTCTGAAGTCAAAGAAATTAAAGAACCTTGGGTCAAGGGAGAAATCATCCTCCCGCGGGAAATGATTGGCTCGGTTTTGAATCTCATCGTGGAAAAACGCGGACTCCAAAAGAACTTGAGCTACATCGAAGATCGCGCTGTCATCGACTTCGAAGCGCCAATGGCAAATCTCCTCACTGACTTCTACGACCAACTCAAGTCCATCACCTCCGGCTATGCCAGCTTCAACTATGAACTCGCCGACTACCGCGCCGAAGACCTCGTCCGCGTTGACTTCCTCATCGCCGGTCATAAAAACGACGCCCTCTCCGTTATGTGCCACCGCACCGAAGCCGACGCCATTGGCAGAAGTGTCACCAAAAAACTCAAAGAAATCATCCCGCGCCAAAACTTCGAAGTCGCTCTCCAAGCCGCCATCGGCGCCCGTATCATCGCCCGTGAAACTATCGGCGCCTATAGAAAAGACGTCACCGTCAAAATCCACACCGGCGACCGCGACCGCAAAGCAAAACTTCTGGAAAAACAAAAACGCGGCAAGGCGCGTATGAAACGTTTCGGCAAAATCGACATCCCCTCCGACGCTTTTACCGTTATGCTAAAACGCGATTAAGGGTGGCTCACCGCAAAATTGTAAAGTTTTTCAACCAACTCGCTAAACACGACGTCTCTCTCCGCATCGGCGCCAACCTCAATCAAGAGTCCCATTGACCGATAATGCAACAGTACCGGCGCCGTTTTCGTCCTAAACTCCTCAATTCGGTGCTGGAACACCTCCGGCTTCTCATCATCATACCTCGTCCCGCGGTCTTTCAATTCTGCGACCGCTTGCCACCGGCTCATCACGTCCGCCTCAGAAATGTTCAAAATCACCGCCGCTTTAATCGGATGTCCTGCTTTCTCCGCCGTCTCCATCACTTTATCTTCCTCGCCACTCCATCGCCCAATCGACGACAAAATTAGCGGAAATTCTTTCAGTTCTTCTTTCTCAAAATACGGCAGCACCCACTTATAAAACACGTCTGTCGGCGTCAAATCGCCCTTGTCGGAAAAATGTTGCCGCGTCAGCTCCTCGTTCGCACGAATAATCAATCCCGACGACAAAAACTTCCCACCGAGCGCTTCGGCAAGCCTCACTCCGACCGTGTCTTTGCCCGACATCGGCAGCCCGAAAATGTTCACGCTCCCCGTCCCGAGCCAGTTTTTTATTGTTAAAACTTTTTGTCCAAAATCCATATCCATACCCTTATCATATCATAAAAACGCAAAAGTTTTGCGCAAATCACCTCCGCGCTTCAATAAGCCCAGATAATCTGGCACTCTTGCTTTTTGAGTGCCAGTTTTGTATAATATACAGTATGAATTTAACGGATCGTCAAAGAGAAATTCTCTTCGCCATTATTGAACAATACGCCGAAGTCGCCACCCCAGTTGGCAGCGTCACTCTGGCTAAGCTTTTTGACGTCTCTTCCGCCACCATCCGCGCCGAAATGGCAAAACTAGAGAACCTCGGCTTAATCGCCCAGCCGCACACTTCCGCCGGCAGAATCCCGACCGACGCTGGCTACCGCTACTACGTCAACTCTCTCGTCGAAGACTCCGAAACGGCAAATTACGGCAACGAGGGTCCCGCCTACGACGTCCCGCGCCTTGAAGCTCCCAACAGCCGCTCGACCCACGTCCTTGAAGTTCGCGTCTCCTCCCAAGCCACCGCAGAAACAATGATTAAAAGCGCCGTTGACTCCCTCGTTGAGCTCACCGGCAACCTCGGTCTCGGCACAATAGGGAATCAACTTTACCTCGCTGGCATCTCTCGCCTCCTCACGCAACCGGAATTTGTTGACCTCGGTCGCGTTCAAGCGGTCGCTAAACTTCTCGACAATCTCGAGCCTTGGCTCCGCGAAGCCGCTCCTGGTGAACCGCTCAACATTTTCATCGGCAAGGAAAACCCAATCGGCAAGTCCTCTGGCGTCTCGCTCATTATCTCCAAATTTCGCTCTCCCTTTTCCGATAACAGCTACATTGGTGTCCTCGGTCCGACGCGCCAAAACTATCAAAAAGTTATGTCTCTCGTCCGCAGCGCGGGAGAAATGTTAGAGAAAGGATTTTAAGCTATGAAAAAAGCCCAAGAAACCAAAAAGCCAGCAGGCGAACCAGCCGCACAACCTGACGAGACCGACGCCAAAATCGCCGAACTCATCAACGACCTCCAGCGCACTCGTGCCGATTTTGAAAACTTCCGCAAAAACGTTGAAAAAGACCGCGACAACGCCAAAAAACTGGCAAAACTCGGCACGGTCGAAAAATTCCTCCCCCTCCTCGACGACCTCAGCCGCGCTATTAAAACTTACGACGAGCTAAAACCGCTCGAAAAGTCTTTTGAAAAATCTCTCAAAAATCTCGGTCTCGAAAAAATCGACACGCACGACGGCGCCGAGTTCAATCCCGAACTCCACGACGCCGTTATGACCGAGGGCGACGGCAGCAAAGAAATCATCGCCGAAACTCTCCGTGACGGCTACTTCTACGAGGGCGAAGTCCTCCGTCCTGCTATGGTCAAAATCAAACTCCAATAGCCAAAATAAAAATTACGCTTATGCATATATTTTAATTTTCGTGTGATATAATATACTATATGGCAAAAGACGTTAAGAAAAAGTCTAAAAAATCTAAGAAAACGAACACTTCTAAAAAGACGAACAAAAAGTCCGCCAAGCTTTCTCGCTCCGAAAAACAAGCGCTCAAAACCGAGCGCAAGAAAGCGACCAAGCGCGACATTAAGAATATGGGCTTCTTTGAGCGGATGCGTTACAAACGCAAACTCCGCCGCGACCGCGAAGCTCGCCGCCGTGCCGAAGATCTCGCCACTCTCCCAAAAGAACCGATTAAGCGTTTCTTTGCCCACCTCCACCCTAAGCGTGTCTTCCGCTACTGGTTCTCTTGGCGCGGTCTAAAAAAGATTCTTAAATTCGGTCTTGCCTGTATTCTCCTCGCCGTCATTGCCATCGGCGGTCTTTTCCTCTATTATAAAAAAGACATTGCCGACATTAAGCTCGACGACATCGTCATTTCCGACACGGTCAACACCTACCTCGACCGCAACGGCGTCATCCTCTGGGAAGACACCGGTACGGAAAACTACCGTCTCGTCGTCCAAAGTGAC
>CALEGA010000018.1 GCA_937876715.1 uncultured Candidatus Saccharibacteria bacterium | reverse complement strand
TCCTGATCTGATACTTCTTGACGGCGGTCAGGGTCAGGTGAATGCCGTAAAGCCTATAATTGAAGCCTTCGGGCTGGATATACCTGTTTTCGGCATGGTAAAGGATGACAAACACCGCACCCGTGCAATAGTCAATGAGCAGGGCGAAATTGCCATTAATATGAACCGCAGGCTCTTTACCTTTATAAGCTCTATGCAGGACGAGGTACATCGCTTTGCCATAGGATATCACCGCACAAGACGCAAAAAGAGCCAGCTTGGGGTTTCACTTACTGAAATCAAAGGCATAGGAACAGAACGTGCAAAAGCACTTTTGAAGCATTTCAGAACAGTTTCAAATATAAAAAATGCTGAGCTTGAGGAGCTTAAAGCGGCTCCCAAGATGAACGACAGTGCCGCACTCAGCGTGTATTGGCACTTCAGAAGAAAAGAAAGTGAGGGAGAAGAATGAGAGTAATTACAGGTTCGGCCCGTGGAAGAAAGCTCCAGACCTTAGAAGGCAGAGACGTAAGACCTACTACCGACAAGGTCAAAGAGTCTGTTTTCTCTATTATCCAGTTTCAGATTCAGGGCAGAGTTTTCGTAGACCTTTTTGCAGGATCGGGACAAATGGGTATAGAAGCTCTGAGCCGAGGTGCCGAAAAAGCATATCTTGTAGACCAGAGCCTTAAGGCAATCAGGGTTATTGAGCAGAACGTCAAGACCTGTGGCTTTGAGGATAATGCTCATATCTGCCGCCAGGATGCAGCAGGTTTTCTTATGTCAGCAAGAGAGAATTTTGACGTAGTATATGTAGACCCTCCCTTTGAGAAAGGTATCATCGACGAGGTGCTGCCGATGCTGAGCTCTAAGATGAATAAAG
This sequence comes from uncultured Candidatus Saccharibacteria bacterium, assembly GCA_937876715.1. Classification (GTDB taxonomy): domain Bacteria; phylum Patescibacteriota; class Saccharimonadia; order Saccharimonadales; family Saccharimonadaceae; genus Nanosyncoccus. The sequence continues at coordinate 7,996 of CALEGA010000018.1, read as the reverse complement.
GCGGAGTAATTCTCTGCGAAAGTGCAGATAATGAGGTTTTGCCCGAGGAGGCAGGGGATTTTGAGGTTGCCGGCGATGAAAGAGGCGAGGCGAAGGGCGGAGTATTTAGGGGTGTTTTCTTGGTAGTAGGTGGATTCGTGTGCCTCGTCGATGATGATGAGTCCGAGGTTGTTTAGGGGAGCGAAGAGCGCCGAGCGGGGTCCGATGACGATTTGGGGAGTGTTGGAGTCTAAGATGGCTTCCCAAGCGAGATGACGTTCGGCTTCGGTTTGACGGCTATGGAGGAGGGTGATTTGGCTAGTGAAAGTGGATTCGAAGATTTGGACGAGCTGAGAGGTGAGAGCGATTTCGGGGACGAGGAGGATGACGGATTTGCCTTGATTGAGGGTTTCGGAGGTGAGCTTGAGGTAGATGTTGGTTTTGCCGCTACCGGTGATGCCGTAGAGCAATTTGGTGTTGTTTTGGATGGTTTCGAGGTCGCGGAGAGCGGTTTTTTGGGCGGAATTGAGTTTTATAGCGATGTTTTGATGTTTTTTTTCGGTGATTGCTATTTTTCTATTTTTTCTTTTCTTTTCTACGCCTATGGGTAAAAGGAGAGAAGCGCAGGAGGGGAGGGGGGAGAGGTAGTAAGAGGAGAGCCAGAGGGCGGATTTGACGAGGTGGGAGGGGAGGGGGGTGGCGTAGAGGAGTTTAGTGATGGGTTTGCAGGGGAAAGAGGGCTGCTTAACTTTTTTGAGGACTAACCCGACGCAAGAAGATTTGCCGAGGGGGATGATGACGAGGTGACCGGTTTTGAGGTCGAGGTCGGAGGCGTAGGTGAGGACGCCGGAGCCGTTGCGGAAGATTTTAGTGGGGATTACCTCGTAGAACATTGTAAAGTTATTGTATCAAAAAACTTTAAAGATTGTCGTTGTTAAAAATACTTTTTTGATATATAATCTTTAGTTAGAAGTAAGAGAGGTAAAAATTACATATGCTAGATGTTTTTATTACATCCCGGGTTAGACGAAAGATTTTGGTAGTTTTTGCGAAGTATCCGGATTTTAAGACGCACGTTAGAGGGTTGTCGAAGTTGATTAAGGAAGACCCAGGGAATATTCAAAGGGAGTTGAATCGGCTCGAGAAAGGGAAGTTTTTGACGATGACGAAGAAAGGGAATACGAAGATTTATCAGACGAATAAGCAGTTTCCGATTTTAAAGGAATTGCAGAGTATGGTGATTAAGAGTCAACAGCTCTCCGCGAGTAATAAGCCAAATAAAACTATAGGTTAGCTATGTCTAAATTGTTTGATGAACTCGTGAAGAAACGAGGTTTCTCTACGCAGTTTTTGAAGCCGGAGTATGAGGGGTTGCCGAGTCCGTGGTTGTTGCCAGATATGCGGAAAGCGGTGGAGCGAATTCGAGAGGTGGTGAAAAGAGGGGAGAGGGTGATTATTTATGGGGATTATGATGTAGATGGGGTGACGGCAAGTACGGTGGTTAGTGAGGCGTTGAGGCTGGCGGGAGTGAAAGAGATGGAGGTGATGTTGCCGGACAGGTTTAAAGATGGGTATGGGATGAGTGAGAAAGTGGTGGAGCGAGCGAAAGAGACGGGAGTGGGTTTAGTGGTGACGGTGGATTGCGGAAGTGGGAACAAGGAGATTGTGGCGAAGCTGAGGGAGGAGGGAGTGGAGACGGTTGTGACGGACCATCACGAGTGTCCGGAGGAGTTGCCAGAGGCGGTGGCGGTAGTAAATCCGAAGCGGCGAGATGTGGCGAAGTGTGTGCCGGAGTTTGAGGAGCATTTAGACGAGTTGATGTGGTTGAGAGATTTGGCGGGGGTGGGGGTGGCGTTTATGTTGGCGCGAGGAATGATGGAGGAGAGGATGATTCCGGCGGGACAGGAGAAGTGGCTGCTTGATTTGGTGTTGATTGGGACGATTTGTGATTCGATGCGAATGAGTGAAGTGAACCGGATTTTATGTTTTTATGGCGTGAAAGTGCTGGCGAAGACGCGGCGAGCGGGATTGAAAGAGCTGATGAGGGTGTCGCAGACGAAGAAGATTACGGCGGAGACGATTGGATTCCAGATTGGACCGAGGTTGAACGCGGCAGGTAGAATGGCGAATGCGGAGGTGGCGTTGGATTTGCTACGAGCGCCGAATAAGGTGGAGGGAGCGAGTCTGGCGCTGGAGCTGGAAAAGTTGAATGGGGAGAGAAGAAATCAACAGCTGGCGGCGATGAAAGAGTTTAGCGAGAGGGGAGTGCCGGACGATGCGGTGTTGGTAGCGACAGGGAAGTGGCACGAGGGGGTGCTGGGGATTATTGCGGGGAAGCTAGTAGATGATTATAAACGACCAGCGTTTGTGTTGTCGGAGGTGGAAGAGGGGGTTTTGAAAGGGTCAGGACGGAGTTTCGGGGATTTTAGCCTGGCGGAGGCGCTGAAGGCGTGCGATGATGTGATTATTGGTGGCGGCGGGCACGCGGGAGCGGCGGGGGTGAGGGTACTGAAAGAAAAGTTGGCGGAGTTCAGGAAGAAATTGAATGCTTATTATGAGTCGTTGGATTTGACGGGTCAGGAGCGGTATTTTGAGAAGCAAGCTGACCTTGAGGTAAGAGAACTAGGTGGTTTTACGCTAGAGTTTTTGAAGGAGCTGGCGAGTTTGGAGCCGTTTGGACCTGGGAATGAGATGCCGGTGTTTAGGTTGCCAGAGATGTTTGTGTTAGATAAGAAATTGATGGGAGCGAGCGAGCAGCATTTGAGATTATTGGTGCGAGGAGAGGACGGAAAGACGTTGAAATTGGTGGCGTTTGGGGTGCCGGAAGAGTGGCGGAGGGTGGAGAACGGGGAAAGAGTGAATCTTTTGGCGCAGGTGGAGGAAAATGAGTGGAATGGGCTTAGGAGCGTTGAGGGGAGGATTTTAGATTTAAGGGGTTGTTAGATCTTGAGAAATTTGGTATAATATAGGGCAATATGGCAATTAAAGTTACTAGAAAAGATCAGTCTGAGGCGAACGAGAACATTATTCGCCGTTTCAACCGCAAGGTTCTTCAGAGTGGCGTGATGCCGCAAGCGAAAGCGCAACTTCGTTTTTCTAAGCCGATTTCTAAGCGCGAGCGCCGCGTGAAAGCGATTCTTCGTGAGCAACGTAAGGCTGAGAAGACCGAGAAAATTAAACTTGGTTTACGCTAAAAAATGACCCCGTTGCAGGGGTTATTTTTTTAGTGCCGACGTTGTTTTCTTAGAGATGAAGTTTTGTGGAACAATTCACGTTCGAGACGTTTAGTGACGGTGTCAATCGAGCCGAGACCAGAGACTTTTTTAATTTCTATTTTCTTTTTTCTAAGTTCTTTGAGGATGCCGGAGAGGTTTTTTTCGACGATGTCGAAGCGTTTTTCGACAGCCTCACGGGTGTCGTCTTCGCGACCGCGTGCCATAATGCGGACCAGAAGTTCGTCCTTAGGGACGTCGAGGACGGCGGCGGTTTCGATGTCGCCCGAAAGATGTTCGGCAACCCATTTGGCTTGCCAGATGTCGCGCGGGAAGCCGTCGAGGATGATGTCTTTGCCGGTTTGGCGGATTTCTTTAATTTTTTCGTGCATAATTCGTACGACTTTTTCGTCGGGGACGAGTTCGCCTTTTTCGAGGATTTTGTCGAACTTGCCAGTGTCGCGCAGGACTTGTCCGACGGACAGCCATTCAAGTTTGTGCTTTTTGGCGAGGATTTGACCTTGGGTGGATTTGCCACTGCCAGCCAGACCAAATAATATAATCATAATTAAATTATAGCACTTGTGCTTGTATAAATAAATGGTTTTGGTTGAACATATATTATATATAGTATATAATATGTATTTATGATGGATGAACAAAAAATTAGTGCGATGCGCGAGGGCGGGAAGATTCTCGGCAATCTTTTGCGCGATTTGAAAGAATATGTGAAACCTGGGATGACAGGGAAAGAAGTTGACGCTTGGGTGAGAAAAGAGATTGTGAAAAGAGGTGCGGGGGTGGCGTACGATATGCTGCCGAAGAAAGAGGCTTTCCCGGGAGCGATTTGTATTTCGGTGAATGACGAATTAGTACACGGAGCGCCGAAAGATGAGCCGTTTGAAGAGGGAGACAAGGTTTCCTTTGACTTAGATATTTTCTATAAGGGGTATTTTACGGATTCGGCGTTTACGATGATTGTGGGCGGTAAGGGAAATCCTGCCGTGAAGAAGATGATTGCCGTGACGGAAAGCGCGATGTGGGAGGGGATTGAGCAAGTGAAGCCTGGAGCGCATATTGGCGACATTGGTGCGGCAGTAGAGAAAGTTCTCAGGGCAGGGAAACTGGGTGTGATTGAGAATTATGTCGGGCACGGAATTGGTAAGGGGATGCACGAAGACCCAGAGGTGCCGAATTATGGTAAGAAAGGGCACGGTTATAAGTTGAAAGCGGGAGATACGATTTGTATTGAGCCGATGAGTTGTTTGGGAAAGCCGAAGAATTATGTTGATAAAACAGATGGCTGGACAGCGAAGATGAAAGACGGTTCGATTGGATGCCACTGCGAACACACCATTTTAGTTACCGAAAATGGCTATGAAGTTTTGACTTTATCAGATTAAAGCTTGAATTTTTTGAACAAATTTTTTAAGAAGCCAGAGTTTTCCGCTTTGGCTTTTTTGCCACCCTTGGCAGGACGAGAGTCGGAGTCGGCGGCGAAGAGCATAAGACCGACAGCAGCGGAGTATTCGGGTTTTTCAACGGAGGTGCCGACGCCACCGAGACCTTTCGGGCAGCCGAGGCGGACGGACATTTCTAGTTCTTGTTTGGCGAAGATTTCGACGTCGCGCATCTTGGAGCCACCGCCGATGAGGACGGCGCCCTCGGGGAGGCGTTTTTCGTAGCCGGCTTTTTTAAGTTCTTTTTTGACTTTGTCGAAGATTTCGGCGAGACGGGCTTTGACGACTTCATTGACTTGTTCACGAGGGAAAGTATATTCTTCGCGGTTCATCTTGATAACGATGTTTTTACCGTCTTCGAAGACGCCGGTGACGTAGCGTTTTTTGATTTCGTCGGCGATGTCGGTCGAAGTTTCAAGGCAGATGGCGAGGTCGTTAGTGACGTTGATGGAACCGGCGGGAACAACGCCGACGCATTGGAGGTCGCCCTCTTCGAAGACGGCGACGGAAGTGGTGGCGGCGCCGAGGTCGATGACGGCGACACCGTTTTCTTTCTGGCGTTCGTCTAAACAAGCGCGAGCGCCGGCGACGACAGAGGGAATTAGGCGTTCGGCGGAGACTTTGGCGCCCTCGAGGGACTTGCGGAGGTTTTCACAGTTAGGTTGGAGAGCGGAGACGACGTTGGCGCGCATTTCAAGGCGAGCACCGGTCATACCGAGGGGATCGCGGACGTCTTCTTGACCGTCGATGGAGTAGCCAAAGGGAATGACGTCGAGGATTTCACGGTTGGCAGGGATTCTGCCGGTGACGGCGACGTCTTCGACGCGGTATAAATCTTCTTCGTTGATTTCGTGTTCAATAGTGCCGACGGCAATCATACCCTCGGTCTTAGTGGTCAAAAGTTGGGAACCGTTAACGGAGACGACGGCAGAATGGATTTCGTAGCCAGACATACGTTCGACTTCGCCGAGCATACGGTCGATGGCGTCGGCGGGACCGGCGAGGTTAGCGAGAATGCCTTTGCGCATCCCCATATTTTTTGCCTCGTTGTAGCCGACGACAGAGAGCTTTCCGCTGCGGTCGATTGAAGCAACAACTGCCCTTACGTTTTCTGTTCCAATGTCTAGCCCTACGGCATATCTAACGGTTTCATCCATAGTTAAATATTAGCATTATAGAGAAAAAAAGTAAAGATTTGACATTTTTGAAAAATAAAGCATAAGAAGTGTTGACAAAAATGAAGAAGTGTGCTATACTCAAAATCAGTTAGGAAATAAAACAAAAAACCTAGCAAACAAAAATAAAAAATAATAAACACAAAAAGGCAAAAAGTATGAGCGCAAACAATATCAAAATTAACGAAAGGAGCGAAAGCGGGGAGAATGAAGTCCCTGAAGAAATTAAATTGCCGAACGAAGTTTATAATGCAAATTGGCGAGACGACATCATCGACGAAGCTGAAGATGAAACAAAGGAAGTAACCAGCTTTGAGCCGTATGAAAACGAGCAAGAATATAAGTCGAAAGAGATTGTGTCGCCGGAAGCAGAAAACTTGATTATGGCGTTCGACCGCGCGAAGAAGCAAGAGTTTGGTCGTAAAGTGCTTCGCCTGGATGTGTTTAAGGAAGTGGCTTAACCCAATGTAATGTAGATTAAAAAATAAATGAGAAAAATGTTTTTTAGGTAAAGAAAGAAGGTAGAGTATAAGGAGAATAAAAGTCGGGTGTAAAACCCGACTTTTTGTGGTGTTTTTATGCTTGCGCTTTTTCTACGCTTATGGTAAGCTAAAGTAAAATAGGGAGAATAATATGAAAATAAACAGTAAAATTGAGGAGGGGAAAGAAAAAATTGCGGCGTTTGTGCGCAGCTTAGTTGAGCGCAATAAGACGCCAGAAGCGGAACGCGAAGCTGAGGAAAAGCGGCTGGAAGAATTGGTGGTGGAGAAAATCTTGGACGAAGCACTCGCGGCGTTACCGGAGGAGAATGTGGCGGAACTGGAAGAAGATTTGGAGAGAGATGGCGACGTGGATGAAGATAAGTTGAATTCGATGTTGTTTGCGGCGGGGGGGAGACCGGAGAGCATCACCGGAAAAGTTTTCCGCGAAGTGGAGCGAGAATATTTGGGGGTGGAAAATGTGGAGAGTGATGAAGAACTAATGGAAGCGGGGGAGGAGGAATAAGATGGAAAGAAAATTTGGTGACTACGGCAGATTTGAGTACGCTGGCAGTTATGATGATGTGCCAGAGGTTAGTCCAGAAGCGGAGAAATCGGTGGAGTTGGCGCGCGAAGAGTCGCAGGAAATTGGCAAAGAAGTTTTGAGCGTGGCGGAAGAAAAACCGGCGGAAAAAGTTGAAGAAGTTGAGAAGAAGAAAACTTTGACAGAGCGCAGGAAAGAGTTGCGCGAGAAGTTGCTGAAAGGTTCGCGACGAGTGGTGGCGACGGTGCTGACGATTGTGGCGTTGGGGAACCTTGGGGGAGGGAAGAAAGTGAAAGCGGAACGAGGCGCAGACTTGAGTCCGGAAGTGAAGATTGAGCAGCAAGCGGAGACGCCGGCTTATGATGAGGACGAAGAATTGAACATTGAGGAATTAGTGGGAGAAGATTACGAAGCACCGGAACAGGAGAAGCAAGAGATAAACGGAGCAGAATTCGTGACAGACGGGACGCAAGAAATCGAAGGGTTGGGTGAAGTGCGAACGTTTAAGTATTGGGGTGGACATATTAAGGAAAATAATCAGTTTTATGTGGATGGAAAGCGTCAACCGTATGCGTATGGCGGTTCGTTCAAGGGTGAGACGCCGGCGCAAAGGTTTGAGGAATGGGAAATGTCGCTGGCGATGGAGCCGAAAGCGCTCGCAGCGGCGGTTGACCAGTTTAACCTTGAGAATGAACTGGGAATTGAAGAGTTCCAGAGTCTTGAGGATGCGGACAAGTGGGCGAATATGGTCGCCGATTTGCCGGCGGAAGATTACGATAAGACGGTGAACGATGCAATTGTGAAGATTTTGAACAAGATTCGTGGCGTGGAGTTTAGCCGTGATTGTAAATTGGCGCGCGATATGCGCGATGAGACGGAATCGCCGACGGAAAGTGAGGGCGAAGATGATGTCGAGACTTATGGACAGTTGCGTGGAAATAGAGGTGCGTTGCAGATGACGTTTGTGGGTGAGGCAGGCGAAAATGTTTGTTCTAGCCCGGAGGCGTTTAAACATATTTTGGATAGTCTTAGCCCAGCCGAGCAGGCGAAAGTGAAGAGAGTTGGGAATAAAGCTTGGATAAATGTTGGTGAATATGGTGAGAAGAAGAATGGCGGGTTAGCGGGGGACTGGGGGGTCAAAGGGGGG
>CALEGA010000017.1 GCA_937876715.1 uncultured Candidatus Saccharibacteria bacterium | reverse complement strand
AAGTCGGCACCATCGAACCCGTCGCCAAAATCGCCGAACTCATCCAAACTCTCAAAAAACAACACCACGCCAAAATCTACCTCCACACCGACGCCACCCAAGCGGTTGGCAAAATCCCCGTCAGCGTCAAAGCTTTAGGCGTTGACTACCTCACTTTCACCAGCCACAAGCTCGGTGGACCGATCGGCATCGCCGCCCTCTACGTTAAAACCGCCGCTCCGTTCAAACCGTTAATTATGGGCGGCGCGCAGGAAAACAAACGTCGCGCCGGCACCTCAAACGCCCTCCTCGCCAGTGGCTTCAAAATCGCCGCCAGAAAAGCGGAAGAAAACTTACCAAAATACCAAGAAGTAAAAAAACTCAAACAATACCTACAAAAAAATCTTAAATCTAAAATCAAATCTTCTCTCATCATCACGCCTCAAAACTCTTTGCCGAATATATTAAACGTCGCTTTCCCCGCCGCCGAGGGCGAATCCACTCAACTTTACCTCGACCTCGAAAATATCGAAGTCTCGACCGGCTCCGCCTGCGCCTCCGGCGACCTCGAACCAAGTCACGTTCTAATGGCAATGTTCCACGACGCTGAAATCGCCCACGGCTCCGTCCGCTTCTCCCTCGGACTTAACAACACTAAGTCAGAAATCGACGCCCTCCTCAAAAAACTTCCCCCCATCGTCGCCAAAATCCAGGACTTATCAACCGTTAAACAAGGAAAATCTTAATGTCTGAAAATCACACCGCCAACAACTGGGCATACACCGACATCGTTAAGGACCACTTCTTAAACCCCCGCAACTTCATTATGGGTGACGAAACTCAGTGGCAAGCCGACGGCGAGGGTATCGTCGGCAACCCCGTCTGCGGCGACCAAATGCTCGTCAAAATCCGCGTCAAAAACCATAAAATCAGCGACATTGGTTGGAAAACTTACGGCTGCGCCAGCGCCATCGCCAGCACTTCGGCTTTAAGCGAACTCGCCAAGGGCAGAACCCTCGACGACGCCGACCAAATCTCCGCCAAAGAAATCTGCGACTACCTCGGCGGTCTCCCCGAGCACAAATTCCACTGCTCCGTCCTCGGTCACCAAGCCCTCCACAAAGCCATTCTCGACTATAAGCAGAAAAATAACCAGAAATAAAAATCACGGCGCCAATTTTCAAGGCGCCGTCTTAACATAAGTTACTAGCGGAAAATCCGCTGAATAAATGGGTCGGGCTTTTCGGCATAATTCTCGTGTTGTTCTTGTTCGACAAACTTTTCCAGTTCTTTCACGTCGCGCACCGGCGTCTCTTTCCCAGTTCGGTTATTTTTCACCGTATAATCCGCCGGCTGCTTAATCCCGAAAATGTTCTCCAAAAATCCCACATCTTTCACCCCCTCCCTGTAAGATTCGTTTTATTATAACCAAAAACCGCCAAAATTGCAACCATAAATAATTTTCAAAGCTATGAGTAAGTGCTATAATAGTCAAAAAGGAGAGATTTTTGTATGAAAATTGGTGTCTTAGGCGCGGGAGATTATGGCACGGCACTCGCCGGCGTCTTGAGAGAAAACAAAAACACGGTCAAGTTCTACGACCCCGCCAAATTCCCCAGCGTTGAACTAAACACCGTCCTCAACTGGGCAGAAGTCGTCTTAATCGCCGTCCCTCTAAGCGTCGTCCGCATCCTCCTCAAAGAATTCCCCGACGAAGCTTTCCGCAAACCCACTCTCATCGCCACCAAGGGCATTATGAACCTCGACACTTGGTCACGCTTTGGCTACTTCGAACTCATCTCTGGCGCTGGTTTCGCCGACGACATTAAAAACCATAAGCGCACCAAGCTCACCGTCGCCGCTCGTGGCGCTCTGAGTGGCACCACTCTCGCCGAAGACCTCCTCGAAACTTCCTACTTAAAATTCGACAAAACGGAAGATTTACAAGGCGTCGCTCTCCTCTCCGGTCTTAAAAACATCTTCGCCATCGAATCCGGTCGCCGCGGTCTCGAAAACACCTCACAAGATTTCAAGGATTACCTCGCGACCGCCTACCGCGAATGTGAACGCGTCCTACTCGAAAACGGCGGCTTCATCGAAACCGTCCGTCTCTCCGCCGGTCTTGGAGACCTCGCCCTCACTTGCGGCAGCAAACAATCTCGCAACTACCAGTTCGGCACCCTCCTCGGCGGTCGTCGCAAAGCTCTCGAAAGAAAACGTCTCACCCGTAAGTTTTTGAAAGAAAACACCGTCGAGGGCGTCTCCGCCATCAAAGAAATCGACAAAAACAACATCACCATCCCACGTGAAAACCAAATTTTAATCAGCATTACAAGGAGATTAAAATATGCCACTAAACGCTAAACAAAAAGAAGCCGTCGAATACATCGAAGGTCCACTCCTCGTTCTCGCCGGTCCTGGCACTGGCAAAACCCACCTCCTTTCCAACCGCGTCGAATACATCTTAAAAAACACCGACGCCAACCCCGAAAACATTCTTTGTCTCACCTACACCGAAAACGGCGCCGCCAATATGCGCACTCGCCTCCTCGGCACTGTTGGCAAAGGCGCTCGCCACATCGCCATCCACACTTACCACGCGTTCGGCTCCGACCTCCTCGCCGAATATAAAAACTACGCCACCGAATTTCCGCGCCAACTCGACGCGCCTATCGACGAAGTCACCCAGTTCAAAATCATCAAGTCAATCCAAGAAAACCTCCCCGCCCTCGACATTCTCCGCACCGCTTCAACCAAGGACATCGTCGATACCATCGGCAGCGCCAAAAACGCGAGGCTAACCGGCGACGACCTAATCAACATCGCCGAAGAAAACATCAAAATCTCGAACAAAATGCGCCACGAGCTCTCCCCGATTCTCGAGTCCGCCAAACCCCGCCTCAAATTCCTCGAAGCGGTTGACCAAGTCTATACCCCCATCCTCGAAATCTTCGCCAAATACACTTCCAACAAACCAATTCTAAAAGACATCGAACCCGTCGCCAACGCTCTCACGCGCGACCTCAAGCGCATCATCGACGCCGAAATGGCAAAAGACAAGCCCTCCGTCTCCCCGCTCACCAAATGGCGCAACGCCACTTTCGAAAACGACGACGAGGGCCACTACCGCCTCAAAGACCGCGTCGCGAATTTGAAGCTCAAATCGCTCGGCGCTATTATGAACGAGTACGACAAACAGCTCGAAAGCGAGGGTCTCTTCGACTTCGCCGATATGATTGAACAAGCCATCCACATTCTAAAAACCGACAAAGGCTTCCGCCTCACCCTCTCAGAACGCTTCCAATACATCCTCCTCGACGAATTCCAGGACACCAACCCCTCTCAATTTGAGTTAATTAAACTCCTCACCGACTACGACCAGCCTAACGTTATGGCAGTTGGTGACGACGACCAAGCCATCTTCGCTTTCCAAGGCGCCGACGCCTCCAACCTCCTCACTTTCCAAGCTCACTACGGCGCTAAAATCATCAATCTCCAAGAAAACTACCGTTCGAACCAAGAAATCCTCGACTTCTCCCGCAAAATCGCCGACCAAATCGAAGACAGCTTCGCCAAACACCAAAACATCGACAAAAGACTCAAGGCTTTCAAGGGCAACGGCGCTCGCATCGAACGTCACGAATTCCTCACCGCCGACTCCGAATATGCCTACGTCGCCGACCAAATCGAAGAACTCATTAGGCATGGCGTTCCTCAAAAAGAAATCGCCATCATCACCCCGAAACACAAATACATCACCCCACTTCTCCCCTATCTCAAGGAATCTGGCAACATCAACATCGCCTACGAAAAGAAAGACAACCTTTTAAAAGACCCGCGTCTCTCAGAAATCCTCACCCTCGCCCGCTTTGTTTATGATATGGGTCAAGGCAAAAACGTCTCCTCCCGCCTCTTGGAAATTTTGAGCTTCCCGTTCTTCAACGTCCCCGCCCACGAAGCGATCGCCTGTGTCCACCGCGCCAAAGGCGAACACCGCGCCGCAATCGACTTCCTAATAAAATCCGACTCGGAAAAATTAAAAGACCTCGGCGAATGGCTCGCTAAACTCGCTATGCTCAGCTTCGACACCCCGCTCGAACTAATGCTCGACTACCTCGTCGGCACCGTCGCCGTCAAACTCCCCGCCGACCTCGAAAGCGGCGAAACCTCCAAAGAGGGCGCGCTCCTCCGCGGTTATAAAGAATATCGCTCCCCGTTCATCGAATATTACGACGCCGAACAAAGTGAATATGGCACTTTCGAGCTTTACGAAAACCTCGCCGTCCTCAAATCCGCCATCGAATCTCACGTCAAAGTCCAAAAACCACGCTTAAAAGACCTCATCTCCCTCCTCGACGATTACGAAGCTGCCGACGCCGCCTTGATGAACACTTCGCCTTACCGCGACTCCGACGACGCCATCCAAATCGTCACCGCGCATAAGTCCAAGGGCCTCGAATACGAATACGTCTTCCTCGTCGCCACCGACAATATGAGCTGGGGTAAAGCAAAAGGGAACAACAATATGCTCTCCCTCCCCAAAAACGTCATCCAAATTCGTCACACCGGCATCACCGACGACGAAAGATTGCGTCTCTTCTTCGTCGCTATCACCCGCGCCAAATCCACCCTCATCATCACCAACTCACTCAAGGACTTCGCCGGCAAATCTCCCGCCCGCCTCGACTACCTCGAAGAATACGAAGACCCCGAAACCAAAGAAATCATCTCCCCATTCGTCGGCAAAGTCGGCCTCCACTACGAAGATATGCAAGAAATCAGAAAAACCGTCGATCTCCGTAAAAGTTGGCGCGCCGCCTACACCAAGCTCACGCCCGAACTTCGCCCGATTCTCCTCGCGCGGATGGAAAATTACCTCCTCAGCCCGTCTGACCTCACTTCTTTCATCGACATTTCCTACGGCGGACCGCTCAGCTTCTACCAAAACCGCGTTTTGAGAGCGCCGCAAGAACCCGCCACCGGCAGTATGCTCCTCGGCACTTTCATCCACTCTGCTTTCGAAAAAGTCACGAAAGCCGCCAACACCGGCACGGAGCTCAAAGACGAAGACGTTATCGCCGAATATCGCAAGGACGTCGAAGCCTCCGACCTCGACGATAAGGACATTAAATACCTCCTCGAAAAAGGCGAAGCTTCGCTCAAAATCTCTCTCGAAACTTTCAAGCACATCCTCCGCGATCAGGACGCTCGCGCCGAAGTCAACTTATTCAACGAACATCCCGACATCGCCGGCGTCCCCGTCATCGGCATCATCGACCATATGTCAATCGACGAGAAAAACAAAACCATCGAAGTTTACGACTTCAAAACCGGCAAATACCACAAGGAAAAATGGGGAAGCGTCGGCACGCTCTATAAATACAGCCTCCAACTCGGTATGTATAAGCTAATGCTCGAATCCTGCCCAAGTTTCAAAAAATACAAGGTCACTAAAGGTCACATCCTCTTCGTCACGCCCGATGAAGAAGGCAAGGTTTACGACAAAGTCCTCGACTTCGACAAAGACCTCGACGAAAAAGAACTCACCAAGCTCTGCCAAGCGGTTTATCAGCAAGCCACCACGCTCGCGTTCCTCGACGACGAAGAACTCAAAATCGAACCGAACAAAAACGCCACGATGAAAGACATTCGCGACTTTGTCGCCCTCTTACTCGAAAAAACTAAGTAATTTTACTCGTGGTGATAGTGAGAACCACGACTAATTTCATAAGCGCGATATATCTGTTCAGACACAATGAGACGAGCAATCATATGCGGAAATACGAGTTTGCCAAAACTCCATACAAAATTCGCCCGCTCTCTCGCCTCTTGCGTTACGCCGAATGGTCCGCCAATCACAATATACACCTCGCGCGAATAATTAAACTCCTCCTGTAGCAGCTTCGCAAACTCTGGCGACGTAATCTGCTCTCCTCGCTCGTCCGCAATAATCACAAACGCATCCTGCGGAAACTTCCACAGCGCCAAAATATCGGCAAGACTATCCTCCTCAAAGAAAGTAAAGCCCATATCAAACGGCTTCCGCACTTTCTTCATATAATCTTCAATCAGCCACTTATATTCTCCACCCCATTTCTTACCCCCACAATAAATATGTATCATATTTACAATTTTACCATTTTTTGCTATAATAATGCAAGTTACCAAAGACAGCGACGGGAGACCACGAGGAATCCTTAATTATGTCGCCGAGGAATCTCTTATCTTTCGAGTTTGGTGACGAAATTTAACAATTCGTGAACCTAACTCAAAGGAAAACTAAATGGCTATCTCTAAAGATAAAAAATCCACTTTAGTTGCTGATTTGACTAATCTTTTGAACGACGCTCAAGCGACCGTCTTTGCCCGTTATCAAGGTCTCACCGTCGCGGAACTCCAAGAACTCCGCGCCGCCGCCCGCGAAAACGGCGTCAAGATTAAGGTCGTCAAAAACCGCTTGGTTCGCGTCGCGATGAACGAAATCGCCGTCTATAAAGACACGGATACCACCGGTCTCACCGGTCAACTCCTCTACGCGATTTCCGACTCCGACGAAATTATGCCGGCAAAGGTACTTGCTAACTTCGCTAAAACTCACGAAGCTCTCGAGCTTCAAGGTGGCTTCAGCAACCTCGGCGTTGCTTTAAGCTCCGACGAAGTCAAGACCCTCGCCCAAATGCCGACCAAGAACGAGATGATTGCGCAAGTCGTCGCAACCCTCCTCTCGCCGGTTAACGATACCATCTCCGCCACCGCTGGTGGTTTGTCTGGTATCATCTCTGGTTTGGAAAACCACGCCAAATAGTCAAATCGTGACTTTTATTAATTTTAATTTTTACCGAAAGGAGTCATTTTATGGCTGCTGATATTAAAAAATTGGCTGAAGAACTCGTCAACTTGACCGTTCTCGAAGTCAACGAACTCAAAAACACTCTTAAAGATGAATATGGCATCGAGCCGGCTGCTGCCGCTGTTGCCGTCGCTGCTGCTCCTGCTGAAGGTGCTGCCACTGCCGATGAAGGCAAAACTGAATTCGACGTCGTTTTGAAAGACGCCGGCGCTCAAAAAATCGCTGTCATCAAGGCTGTTAAAGAGGCTACTGGTCTCGGTCTTGGTGAAGCCAAAGCTATCGTTGATGGTGCTCCTGCTACCGTCAAAGAGAAAGTCAAGAAAGACGAAGCTGAAGCTCTCAAGAAATCTCTTGAAGAAGCTGGCGCTACTGTCGAACTCGCTTAGTCAAATCTTTTATCAAACCGTTCACGAATTGTTACAAAAATCCTCCCCGCTCGGGGAGGTTTTTGGTTTAAGCAAAATCATCTCAAATACAAACATAGGAATACTGGGGTGGTTTTCCACCCCAGTAAAAAGTACGCATTTGATTTTTTATACTGAGTCTGGGTCAAAGTCATCGGTGTTGTTTGGGTCGTCCGCAACTTCCGGTTCTGGCTCCGGCACGTTATGGTCGGGGTCAGGCTCGGGCGCCGGTTGCGTGTCCTCACGAATCGGCGGCGCTGCCGGCGGGTCACAGACTTCGGTCGGTCCCACCGCCGCGGTTGGCACCGGTGTCGGTGTGGGCGTCGGGTCTGGCGCAGGCGTCGGATTGTACGGCGTCGAAGTCGGCGGCGCATCGGTCGTGTGCGGGTCTTCGCTGTTCTCCGGATTGGTCGGACCACCACCTATCGGCGCATCCGTTATCGTCGGACGATCGTCTGGATTCTTGGTCGGACGTGGCGTCGGCGTTGGCGGATCGGTCGGAGGCGGTGTCGGTGGATTAGTTGGCGGAGGAGTTGGCGGATCTGTCGGCGGTGGCGTCGGCGGGTCCGTCGGTGGCGGAGTCGGAGGATCGGTGGGTGGAGGTGTGGGCGGGTCCGTCGGTGGCGCCGGTGTCGGTGTCACATCCGGTGGCGGCGTCGTCGTTGGCGGATTCGTCGGTGGGTCTGTCGGAGGCGGTGTCGGTGGATCGGTTGGCGGTGGCGTCGGCGGGGCCATGGGCAC
>CALEGA010000016.1 GCA_937876715.1 uncultured Candidatus Saccharibacteria bacterium | reverse complement strand
GTCGCGGGTTTCGCTCACTTCGAAATTTTCGTAAAAATTTCGGGACACGGTTTCAGGAGATTTCTGGCGAGTCTCTATTTGCTGAATTCTTTGTCGATTATTTCTATCTTATTCTTTAGTTCTTCTAAATCTTTTTCAATTTCTTTTGCTAAATCTATTGATTCTTTATACCGATTTTCTGCCTGATCTAGGTTAAAGTCATCTGAATAAAACCATTGAACTTGATTATTTAGCTTATTTATTTTCTCGTTGATTGACATGTGTTACCTTTGCTTTTATTATTTTGTCGTATGTTGTAATTTTTACAACGTTTCCGATTTCTTGGGGGCCAGTGAGGATGGCGTAGCCTTGCTTTAAAACGGTTTCTGGGTTCAAAGATTCGAGGAGTTTTTGGGTATTTTGGAGGTCTTTTTGCGCAGATTCGATCCGCGCTTCAATAACGTGATTAACAGAGGTGAGCGAGGCGGAGTTGGTGGATTTTAGAGTGTCGATGTAGTGGGTGAGGTATTGGGCGAGGTTTTTGAGGCTGTCGTGGATGCGCTTGGATTCGGCGTGCTTGTCGCGGGTTAAGATTTCGGCGGCGTTGGTGGGGGTGGAAGCGCGGAGGTCGGCGGCGAGGTCGGCGAGAGATTCGTCAATTTCGTGACCGATGCCGGTGATGACGGGGATTTTGCTGCTCGCGATTTTTCTTGCCAGTTCTTCGTCGTTGAAGACGGCGAGGTCATCTTTTGAGCCACCGCCGCGGACGATGGCGATGACATCGACGGGTTCTTGCTCGTTGAAGTATTCGATCGCCTGGATGATTTCTCCAGCGGCGGAGAGACCTTGGACGCCGCAGTTCGCGACTTTTAGAGTGAGACCACCCCAGCGGTTGTTTAAGATTTTGCAGAAGTCGGCGTAGCCGGCGGCAGAGGTGCTGGAGATGACGCCGATGGTTTTGAGGTCGTCAGGGAGTGGACGTTTTCTGGCGGGGTCGAAAAGACCCTCTCTCATCAGTTTTTCTTTCAAGAGGTCGAAGGCTTTTTTGATGTTGCCCTCGCCTTTTGGCATCAGTTTTTGAACGGTGAAAGAGAAACGACCGAAGTTGGTGAGTTTAGGGCGACCGAGAGTGACGATTTTGGTGCCGTCTTCGAGGGGGACGTGGAGGTTAAAGAGGGGAATGAAACAGCTGACGGTTCCCTGTTCGTCTTTGAGGTCGAAGAATCCCCATTTGCCTTTGCTGGTTTTAAAATTGCTGACTTCGCCCTCGAGCTCAATGACGGGGAAAGCGTAGTCGAGAGTTTGGTTTAAGACTTCGATAAATTGGCTGACGGTGAAATGCGGCGTTTGCATAAGTTTATTATATATGCGGATTGCACCGTTGGCAAGAAAATCCCCGCTTGAAAGTAGCGGGGTGGGGTTAAAGGTGCTTTTCGCAAAGAGGGAGGTAGGCGTTGATTTTTTCGATCTGTTCGTTGGCTAGAAGCTCGATTTGACGGAGGAGTGCGAACGAAAGGACGGCGTCGGTGTTCATTTCGATATCGCGGAGACGCAGCGCTTTCTGTCGATATTCGGTGACGACGACGGCGTCTGCGTCGATTTCTTTAGTCAAAAGCTTGATAATTCTGTCGGTGGCGGCGTTGGTGGATTTTAGCATCCAGAGGTCGGCGGGATTGTAAGCGTGCGGGAGCGAAGCGAGATAACCTAAAATTTCGGCTTTTTTCTCAAGTTCTTTAACAATGGAACGAAGTTCGTCGAAAGTCTTCACATAATTCCCCCTTTCTATTTTCTAAAAATCTAAAGAACGCTTTTGGATGTCGGTATTATAACACGGATTTGGGGGATTAAAAAGCCTTGCGAGAAGTGCTTTTCTTGACTTTTTAAGGTGTTTATGCTATAATGGAAGTATTCCATAGTCCACCGGACTTTAAAGAGGTTCTTTATTATGAGTAAGCCTGCGTTCAGCTTTGAAAAATGTCAGGGTATCGCCAACCGCGCTAACGGTGTCAGTGTCGATTCTTTCTCTGGCCTCAACCGCGTTTTGTCCGACATCCCTAACATTGTCGTTACCGTCGAAACCAACGACACCGGCGTCCTGCCTGTTCTCGCTACCCTTTTCGACAGTTCTGAACTCGCCGACGCCAGCATCGATGTTCCCCGCCAGACCCCCGCTCAGAGCATCACTCTGGAAACCCATCTTTTCCCCGACAAGCTCTGCGTTAAACCTGAGCGTACCGTCGATTATTCCATCGGTTTCCGCCTCGGCAGCAAGTATGCCGAAATCGCCTATGGCTGGTTCAACGATATGCTGAAAGACGCATAATTCCCACCCCGTCCCCGCTTTACCGCGGGGATTTTTATGCGCGACAAAAAAGAGGCGGTGAAGCCCCTTTTGGAATCGATTTTAGCGAACTTCGACGCGGACGCGAGGAACGGATTTGCCGGAGAAGTGGGACTTTTTGGTCTTAACGAAAGTGACGACACCGTCTTTTTTCGCGTGAATCGTAAAGTTGCGGGACATATAAGTACCCTCACCAGCGAGTTTAGTGGAGCCGGTTTGGCGGACGATGACTTCGCCAGCCTTAACTTTTTGCCCGCCAAAGCGCTTGACACCAAGACGTTGACCGGCGTTGTTATGGACGTTCTTAGCGGTACCACCCGCTTTGACATGTGACATTTTATTTCTTCCTTAATACTATTATGTCTCGGGCGACGACTTGACCTTCTCGGTAGTACAAGAGGTCTTGCTCGCCCAAGTTGATAAACTTTTTCACATTATACCCCAGTTTTTCTACTTCGTCAAGGAGATTTAAGCGAGAATAAGTGCCGCTTTCGCGGAGCCACGCCGGGACGGCGAGGACGACGGGCGTTCCGCTCTTGATTTGGGCGCTGAGATTTTTGAAGAAACCGAGGACAATGGTGCGGCAGAGTTCTTTTTCTTGCTTGAGCTTGATGTCGGCGGGAGGTTGAGACATCGGCTGGCCAAGGAAAGCTTCGGCGGCGACGGCGTTGATGTTCTGCCACTTAAAAGTGGTGGCATCGCCCTGTTCTAGCTGATAATTTTTACAGCCGAGCCAATCGAGATTTTTCCGAGAATAGTCAACCATTTTTTCGCTAAGGTCGGTACCGTAGGGTTGATAGCCCATCAGAGACGCCTCTTGGAGGACAACGCCGGTGCCGCAAAAGGGGTCAAGAACGACGGAGTTTGGTTCGAGCGGACCGCAGAGGTTAATGAGAATTTGAGCGAGTTTGGGCGGGAGCATACCGACTTTGGCGTCGCGGGCAGGGCGAGCTTGGTCGCGCTTAGCATATTCCGTAATGTTTTGGACGCCCGTCAACTGGAAATTGCCAAAATCTGTCAGCATAATTTCAAGATGATTTTGCTTTTCCGCCAGTTGGTTGTGGTGGGAAGTGGCGGTTGACAGGACGGCGGTTTTATTTTGCAAAACCCGAACGGAACGACCGCGGCGAGCGAGGAGTTTTTTGATTTTTAGTGCTTCGCCTTGCGCCTTGAACGGGTTGGTACGCTTGCGAAAATCGGAGACGCCGAGAGTGATTTTGCCCTCTGGGAGGTCAGCGAGAGAGTCGATTAAATAATTGAAGCCATCAGGGAGTTCGACGCCGATTTTTTGAGTGCCGCCGAGGCGGTTGATGTCGGGGGTTTCGTCGCTCAGAAAGGTGGCAAGAGCGGGAGTTCGTGGCTCGACATTGTCGAACAAACTTTCGAGTTCCGCGAGGGAAAGTTTAGGCAGGCGGCCGAGAACGGCGAGATATTTCATACTTAAATTATAACATAAAAATCCCCGCTTTAGAATAGCGGGGATGGAGAAAGGAGGTGATAAAAATGGGAGGTGTTTGGCAGTGAAATCAGGCGGGTTCGACGGGTTCGACGGGCTCGCCGAGATGAATGGGCATTTCGACGAGACAGAAGTCGCCCTCGGTCTTTTCCGTGGCGACGGAGACGTAGATGGTGTCGGAGTCGATGTCGAAGCTGAAATCGTATGCTTCGCAGAGGTCGGTGTTGCCTTTCTTGATATTGGCGCCGGCGTTAGCGGCATCGTCATAGAAGTAGATGCCGAGGAGGAACTGTGTTTGCCGGAGAGCGTCGTAGATGTCGTCGAGGTCGATGAAGAGATCGACGGTGGTATTCGTGTCTTCGGCGTCGGGGTCGCGATAAGAGAGCGCGATGCCGTTAACGGTGACGGTGATGAAACGCAGATACTCCGGCTTAAATCTGCCGGTGTCGAGGAACGGGCAGGCGGTGCCTACGATGTCCTTGAGAATCGGAATGAGATTGGTGTTCTTGCTACCGCAGTTGAAAACGATTTCGTAGGAATAGAGTTTTCCGGCGATGCTTTCAGGGCAGATGGTAATCTCGGTGATTTCGGGAGTGCGGTCTTTCAAGGCAATAACATCGAACATAGTTAATACCTTCCTTTCTGTGGTGAAATGTGCGTCAAAAAGACTCTATAATTTTACCATACTATCGAAATTTGTCAATGATTTGAGGGGTTTCTAGGCGGATTTTTGGAGAGCGGCGCAGTTGGCTTTTAGCCTTTCGAGGAAAGCGGCTTGAGCGGCGGGGTAATTTTTATTATCGCCTTGCCACGCTTCGAGCGCCGGCCCTTGGAGGGCGCGGGCGTAGGAGAAAGTAACGGACCAGGGGAAAGGACCGCGGTTGGTGACTTCTTGGAGGTTCTCTGTGGCTTGTTCGGGAGTTTGTCCGCCAGAGAGGAAGACGACGCCGGCGAGGTCATCGGGGACGAAGCGTTTCAAGACCTTAGCCGTCCATTCGCCGACTTCGCTCGGGGTGGATTGAGTCTGGTATTTTTTACCGGCGAGAATCATATTAACCTTGAGAATGGTGGCTTGTAAATCAACTTCTTGGCGCTTGAGTTCGGCGAAGAGTTCTTTTAAGATGATGCCGGTGATGCCGGCGGAATGCTCGATTGGATAATCGCCGTCGAAGACAACTTCGGGTTCGACGATTGGTACGATGTTGGCTTCTTGGCATTTTTTGGCGTAAGAAGCGAGGATTTCCACGTTTTTATAGACGGCGTTTTTGGTCGGGGTGGTGGGGGTGATTTCGAAAGCGGCGCGCCATTTGGCAAATCTTAAGCCCATATCAAAGTATTCTTCGAGGCGTTCGTCGAGACCGGCGAGACCGAGAGTGTATTTTTCTTGACTCCCTGGCATATTAGCGAGACCTTTGTCAACCTTGATGCCAGGAATAATTCCCTTGCCGGTGAGGAATCTGACAAAGTCGCGACCGTCGTCGGCGGTTTGGCGAGCGGTTTCGTCGAAGAGAATGACGCCGTTAACATATTTTTCTAAGCCGTCGGTGGTGAAAAAGAGGTTGCGATAGTCGCGGCGGTGCTGATAATCGTCAGGAATGTGCATAGATTCGAATTTTTTATGGATGGAGCCGCCGGATTCGTCGGCGGCGAGAATGCCCTTACCGCTAGCCACTAATTGTTTTGCCATTTGGCGGAGGTCGATTTGGCTTGCCTTTGCTTCTTCGGCGAGGTTTTCCAGCGTGTCGAGCGTGGGGGTTTCGTCGAGTTTGCAGTTTTCGATTGATAATTTGCTCATAAGGAGTTGTTCCTGTTTAGATTTGCCAATGATTTTACTCGCAAGGAGAGAAGCGGCGATGATGGAATAAGTGGTGAGGTGGGTAAAGAGGGCGGTTTTCTTGAGGTGATGGAATTTGATGGTGGTTTTGCCGGATTTAATGCCGGTTTCGGAAAGTTCGTAGATTTCCCCTTTGAGACCTTGGGTTTCTAGGGGTGTGTCGGTGAAAATGACGTCGGCGCGTTCTAAGAGAGGTTTAAGGGGAGCGTTGAGCCTTTTGGGTGCGTAGAGGGCGAGTTTAAGGGAGGGATTGGCGTCCAGAGCCTTTAAAATGCGTTCTGAGAGGTCTTTGGTCAAAACCGCCGACCTATCCACGAAAAGCCAATCGAAGCCGCTAACGTTACCAGAGAAAGTGGTGGCGTGGCGCTCAGTGGGGACGAGATAGGTGATTTGGTCACCGGCGGCGAGAATATAGCGGAAAGTGGTGCGGGCGTCAGTTTCGGAGGAGATAACGGCGGAGAGACCGAAGTTTTCGAGAGCTTCCTTGGTGACGACGGCGCCAGAGAAGATGCTTTCCCTGCCGAAAAATTCGTGACCGCGGTCGTTGAAGCCGAGGTTGAGCCATTTGACCCCGTTTTGGTCGATTTCTAAGTTTTCGCGACGCTCGTTTAAACGGAGGTAAATGTCTTTTAAGATATTACCAACAATGAGTATTCTGCTCATACTTATATTATAGCACACAAAAAGAACCGCCTGAGCGGTTCTTTGAGATTATTTAGCCTTTTCTTCGGCAGCTTCTTCAGCCGGTTTTTCACCGTTGTCGCTTGGGACGTCGGCGGCGTTGACCGGTTCGGCTTCAGCGGCGGCTTTTTCAGCGGCTTCGCGAGCTTCGGCTTCGGCGACAGCGTCATAGACGTTAGCGATGACGGTTTCGGGATCGAGTTCCTTGTCGGCGAGTTCGACGCAGCTAGGCAAAACGATGTCACGCACGAAGATTTTGTCTTCGGTGGTGGCGAGCTTGGAAGCGTCGATGGTGAGTTGCTTCGGGAGGTCGGCAGGTTTAGCCTTGACGTCGATTTCTTCGATGACTTGGTCAAGGGTGAGGTGCGCCTTGGAAGCGTCGGAGCCCTCGAAGTTCTCAAGGACGATTGGTGTGGTCGCCTCAACGAGCTTGTTCGCCGAGACAGCTTGGAACGAGACGGCGATGATGCGACGAGAGACAGGGTCGAGTTGGATGTTTTTAACGATTGCCATAGTCTTCTTGTCGTCAACGACGAGGTCGATTGGGCTGTGATAGCCAGCGAGCTTCAAGACCTTTTCGGTGTCGTTGTAGGGGGACTTGGCGAGGATTTCTGACTTGCCGCCATAGATAACGGACGGAACCAGCCCGTCTTCACGAAGAGCGAGCGCTTTCTTGCCGGTTTCGGTGCGGACAGTTAGACTTAAATTATAATCGGACATATATACTCCTTAAAATGATTATTGATATTATACTTGATTTATAAGTATTTGGCAAGATATTGACCGGTGGGAGTGGCTTGCGATTTGGCGAGCTGCTCGGGCGTGCCCTCGGCAACGACCTGACCGCCGCCTTGACCGCCCTCGGGTCCCATATCGATAATCCAATCGGCGGACTTGATAACGTGGAGGTTATGCTCGATGACAATCATTGAATTGCCGCCGGCGACGAGCTTCGATAAGATGTCGAGCAGACGCTTAACATCGTCGGCGTGGAGACCGGTGGTTGGTTCGTCTAAAATGTAGAGAGTTTTGCCGGTCGAACGGCGGGAGAGTTCGGTGGCGAGTTTGATGCGCTGGGCTTCGCCGCCGGAGAAAGTGGTGGCAGGTTGTCCGAGCTTGATATAGCCGAGACCGACTTCTTTCAAGGTTTTGAGTTTATTATGGATGGCGGGGATGTTTTTGAAAAATTCGCAAGCCTCGTCGATGGTCATTTCGAGGACTTCGGAGATGTCTTTGCCCTTGTATTTGATTTCTAGCGCTTCCCTATTATAACGGCGACCGTGGCAGGTTGGACAAGTGACGTAAACGTCGGGGAGGAAATGCATTTCGATTTTGTTGACGCCGTCGCCTTGGCAGGCTTCGCAGCGACCACCCTTGACGTTAAAAGAAAATCTGCCAGACTTATAGCCACGGACTTCCGCTTCGGGTTGCGCCGCGAAGAGGTCGCGGATTGCCGTGAAAACGCCGGTGTAGGTGGCGGGATTCGAGCGCGGGGTGCGACCGATCGGACTTTGGTCAACGATGACGACTTTATCGAGGTGTTCGATACCGTCGATGCGGTCGTGGAGACCCGGCACGGTTTGGGCGTGGTTGAGGCGAGCTTGGAGTTCTTTGGCGACGATTTCGTTGACGAGAGTGGATTTGCCGGAACCGGAGACGCCAGAGACGACGGTCATAACGCCGAGCGGGAACTTGACCGTGAGATTTTTGAGGTTGTTTTCACGAGCGCCAACGACGGTGAGGAATTTGTCTTTCTTGGGTTTGCGGCGAGACTTTGGCGTGTCAATTTTGAGCTTGCCGCTGAGATATTTACCGGTGATGGAATCTTTGTTCGCCATAATTTCTGCGGGCGTGCCGGCGGCGACGAGCCGACCGCCTTCGGCGCCGGCTTTTGGGCCGATGTCAATGATGTAGTCGCTTTGAAGCATCGTGTCTTCGTCGTGTTCGACGACGAGGACGGTGTTTTTGAGGTCGCGGAGGTGTTTTAGGGTGGCGATGAGCTTGTCGTTGTCGCACTGGTGGAGACCGATACTGGGTTCGTCGAGGACGTAGAGGACGCCTTGGAGACCGGAGCCGATTTGGGTGGCGAGACGAATGCGCTGGGCTTCGCCGCCGGAAAGAGTGTTGGCGGCGCGCCCGAGTTCGAGATAGCCGAGTCCGACATCTTGCATAAACTTGACGCGGTCGCGGATTTCTTTCAAAATCGGGTCAGCGATGAAATGTTCTTCTTTGGTGAACTGCAAATCTTGATTGAGGATTTTAAGAGTAGAATCGACGTCGAGGCTGCAAAAATCAACGATGTTGAGGTCGTGAATAGTGACGGCGAGGACGGCAGGTTTGAGGCGGGCGCCGTGGCAAGTTTGACATTCGCGGACGCGCATAAAACGTTCGATGTCGTGTTTAACAAATTCGGAGACGTCGGGATTATTATAACGGCGTTCGAGATTAGGAATGACGCCCTCGTAGGTGGTTTCATAGACAGTGCCGGCGGCAAATTTGCCGGAGCCGGAGACGGTGACTTTGTATTTGTCGGCGCCGGTGCCGTAGAGGATTTTTTCGATGTCCTCGGGCTTCAAATCGCGAATCGGAACGTGGATGGAAAAGCCGTGTTTTTCGCCGACGGAGGCGAGGCGCTTGAGCCAGTAGGAGTCGTAAGAAATGCGGTTAAACGGACGGATGCCGCCCTCGGCGATGGTGAGGTTCGGGTTTAGCACGAGCTTGGGGTCGATTTCCATACGGATACCGAGACCGGTACAGGTCGGACAGGCGCCCTCAGGAGCGTTAAAGGAAAAGAGACGCGGCTCGAGTTCGGGAATGAGCTCGTCGGGGTGGAGTGGGCAGGCGTAGCGTTGAGAGAAAGTAATGATTTCTGATTCTTGGAAGTTTTTGCCGTCAACGGAAGTGGAATTGTCGTTGATTTTGAGAAGTTTGATAATTCCCTGTCCTAGTTCAAGTGCTTGTTCGATAGAACCGGCGATGCGGGTTTGGGAATCGGGCGATAAAATGAAGCGGTCAACTACGAGTTCAATGTCGTGGCGCTCTTGTTTTTCCAGCTCGGGAAATTCGTCGAGGGCATAGACGATGCCGTCAACGCGGACGCGAGAGAAGCCTTTTTGGGTGTATTGTTCGGGGATGTGGGCGAACTCGCCTTTCTTTTGTTGGACGATGGGAGCGAGGAGCATAAGTTTGGCGCCGAGGGGGAGTTTCATAACTTCGGTGACAATGTCCTCGACGCTTCTGCGAGAGACTTCGCGGTGGCAGACGGGACAGTGAGGGACGCCGACGCGGGCAAAGAGGAGACGGAGATAATCATAGACTTCGGTGACGGTGGCGACGGTGGAACGAGGGTTGCGAGAAGTGGATTTTTGGTCGATGGAGATGGCGGGAGAGAGACCGGTGATGGAATCGACGTCGGGTTTGTCCATTACGCCGAGGAACATACGGGCGTAGCTGGAGAGAGATTCGACGTAGCGGCGTTGACCCTCGGCGTAAATTGTATCGAAAGCCAAGCTCGACTTGCCTGAGCCGGAGAGACCGGTAATAACGACGAGTTTG
>CALEGA010000015.1 GCA_937876715.1 uncultured Candidatus Saccharibacteria bacterium | reverse complement strand
TACCTCCGCTACGACACATCCGTCCTCTACTACGACCACGACCGCGCACCTAACGCCGGCAACTTCGCTGGCAAGACCTATGATTGCGTCTCCATCACCAACCCGCCACAGACCACGACTATCTCTTTCACCGGCGCGCCTATCTCTGGCACGATGACCGCCAACAACCGTCTCGAACGCAGCGACTCTAACCGCGTCGGCAAAATCAACAACCACGACCGCACCACCACCGGTGGCGACGACGTCATCGGTAGATGGGTTGACAACGTTGCCGCCCGCACCGCCGCCTACACTGCCGACTTCTCCCATAAAATCACGCGCAACGACAGCTCCTCCACCATTCTCGGCAAAACTATGAACGCCAAGGTCTCGTGGAAAGTTCAATACGCTTACCCCTCCACTACGCCTTACGTCAACAACGCTGGCGCTTGGGTCGTCGCGGGCGTAACGTGGAGCGACTATGCCGCGAGTCAAGAAAACGCTGGCAACGCCGTCTCCGGCACCACTTCTCTCGGCGCCTCCGGACAAGTCACCATCAACACTCAGCCTAAACTCCAAGCCTCTCAAGGGCAAATCCTCTACTATTGTCAGCGTCTCGCCTACACCGCCTCCATCACCTACGCCACCATCAGTGTCGCCGACCGAAACGACTACGGCGTTGACGGCGGCACCGCCTCCGCGATGAACACTTATTCCTCTCCGCTCTGCGTCACTCTCAAGAACCCAAGGTGGTCAGAAACCGACGTCGGACATCTCACCCACAACATCATCGTCACCGGCACGCCCCACGACACTGAGTTCACCAACAACCAGTTCACGAAAACCGGCTCCGGCGCCAATTCCCAGCACGAAACTATGGTGATTAACCCAACTCTCTACGTCAATCACACCGTCTCCCGCAACGATGCCACCGGCGACGACGAATCCGATTCTATCTTCTCCGGCAAATACTGGCAAACTTCCATTTATAATAACAATGCTTATAAAGTCACCACCAACCTTTCCGGCTACGAAAAGGTACTTGGTCTCGATTCCTCTCGTCACCTCGTCCCCGTGGTCGGCGGGCGTCCCACCGACGGCAGCCTCGCCGTCACCCTAGGCGCCAGTAGCAAGACCAGCAGCGACTCGTGGACTTCCACCCGCACCAGCGGCGCCTCTCGCCTCGACTTTAACGCCACCGGCACCAGCAAATACTCCGTGATGGCGGGACAAACTCGCAGCTTCACCATCCAATCTTCCGTCCGCCCGACTCAGTGGACCGTGGAATATAAGAAAATCAATCTTAATGAGTATTATACTTGCGAAGGTGGCCCTTATCCGGCCGCGGCTAATTGCTCCGTTCGGAGTGCTGGCACTGGTAATTCCACTTTCGACCGCATCGAAAAGTACGACGCCGCACCAAAAGCCAAGACCAACCCTGCGCACGCCGATTCTAGCGAAGTCTCTTTCTCCGTCAACCGTCCTTACAATTTCGAAATCACCGACATCACCCCAAACGCTGTCTCTGGCGTGGACGAACAAATCGCCTACGACGACGACTCTCCTAGCGTCAGCTACAACATCACTCTCCACAAACAAAACCAAGAACACGCCTACATCACCGACCCGAACCATACCGACAACGCCCGCTACGTTTATCCCGTCAGCTATGTCATGCCCGCCGACATCAGCAGCGGCACTATCAACTCCGTTTCCACCGGCAGCAAAGGTATTCACGGTGGCGTCGAAGCCGACATCTGCTCCCACTTCGCCGGCTTAGCCAAAGCAGGCAGCTGTAAGGTCTATTCCGACTCCGCCCACCCCACCAAACTCAGCGTCGCGCCAAACTCCTCTTACGACCCTACCGCCGTACCCGCCGGCGCCTTAGTTGACACCGTCTTCCGCCACGTTTACGACGACACCACGAATAACGGCTATCAACTTTCTTACCGCACTGGCAACATTACCATCCAAAACCCAGACGGCTCTCCGCTCGCCGTCGGCGAAAAGTTCTGTCTTGCCATTGCCGTTAGAAATTACAGCTCCGCTTCCAACGCCTACTACGTCTCGCCATCCTCTTGCCGCAACATTTCCAAGCGTCCCTCTTTCCAAGTCCTCGGTGGCTCCACTATCACTAACGGCGGCATCAACACCAGCGAATCGACCTATAAAAACATTCGCTTTGGCTCGTGGGACGACTTCGCCGTCATCGCCAACAAGAGCATCAAGCGAATGAACTCCGGCGCCACTGCCCTCGGCGGCGTCGCCAAAAGCAAGAGCGTCTGCGACCGCAACCCGCTCACTATCGCCAATAAAAACTGCGCCGCCACCTCTAACGCTCTCGGCGACTCCAACATCACCGCCAGCACCGACTTTATCGAAAAACTCCTCGCCTATTTCCGCAATAACAGTACCCTTGCCGACGTCGTCGCCGAAAACAATAGCCGACCCGCCAATCACACCTACATCGTCCGCAACGATACGCAGGACATTACCATCGACACCGACATCATCAACGACCAACCCAGCTCCCAAATCGTCATTATCGCTAAAAACATCAACATCAAATCCAACGTCACTCGCATCGACGCCTGGCTCGTCGCCGCCCGCAGCTACACTCCGTCCGGCTCTAGCGCCAGCCAAATCCAAATTGGCGACATCGACACCTGCTCTGACTTCGCTGACACTGCTCTCTCCGCCAACGTCTGTACCAACGGACTCGTCGTCAACGGTCAAATCTATGCCAACAACATCAAGTTCAAGCGTACCAAAGGTGGCGACCCCGCCGCGCCTAGTACCGTCTTCTACGGTCAAACCAGCTTAATCGACCCCGCAGAAACCATCAACTACACCCCCTCCACCTACATCTGGGGTTCGCACCAAGCTAAGAAAGAAAGCAACCCAAGAACAGTTTACGTCCGCAAGTTGCCAGCGCGTTACTAAAACATAAATAAAAGCTTTACCTTTTTGCCTAGCTCATATATAATATATACATATATGATTGGGCAAAAAGGTTTTTTCAAAACATCTAAGTCAAATTTAAACTCCGGCTCCAACGGGAACCTAGACGGCGCCATCATCTCCAGCGCACCTAGCATCCCGACGCCTCCTCCGTCTGCGCCTGCCACGCCGGACACTTCCGCCTCTGGCTTCGCCGCTCCCACTCCCAGCCAAGCCGACTCTTCTCCTCGACCGGCGAAAAGGCTTAACCCCGTCCTCCTCGTCGTCATCAGCGTCCTTTCCACCGCCGCCATCGGCGTCCTCGTTTATTTTCTTTTCCTCGCTCCCCGTTCAAGCGAGAACAACGTCGTCTATAAAATCTCCACCGAAACCGTCTCTGTCCAAACCAGCGACGAAATGATTGAGTCCTACGACCAACAAATCGCCCAAGCGCAAACCGCCGAAGACGCCCTCGAGGCAAAGCTCGACAAAGTCACTTTCGAGACTATGGACGAACGTTACACCGACGCCCTCGACATCCTCAATACCATCGACGTCAAATCCCTCAGCGACGCCGAACAATACCGCGTTTATAACCACTACACCTCCATCTACCAATACCTCAAAGATTACACCAATGCCGAAAAATACCAAAAACTCGCCCAAGATGCCATCGACCGCACCTATGGTAACAGTGAAGACGCGGAGTAACCTATGAAAGCCCATCTTAAAATCTTCCTCCCGCTTCTCTTCTTCGCCACAATTCTGGCGCTCGCTCAACCGCACGATACTTTCGCCGCTAGAGGCGCCGCTGGTGGTGGTGGCACCGGTACTGGCGGTACTGGCGGCAGTAGCGATCTGCGTCGTACCTGGGTCTTCTATGCTTTCAACTACAACAGTGACGGCACCGCCGTCAATCCCTCACCAACCGTCGCCGACCAACAAGTGGTAGGTTGCGACGACATGGGCGGCTTCTTCTTCGCTTACCAAAGTAATTCCAGCGGTAAAATCGACTCTGCCCACTCCTACTCCACACGTTTCTTCTCTTCATCTACACTCCAAAACACCTGGCAATCCAACTGTGGTGGTAACGGCGACGGCACCAACAACCTCACCCCAATCTGCGTCCAAGGCATCAGCGCGCCGTCGGTTTCCGGTCTGACCGGCTACAGCATCCCTGGCACCACCAAGCTCGACAACCACAACCGTAAAGAACTCCAAGCCTTCGAAAAAGACCTCGCCGCCGAATACGCCAAACTCGGCTTCGGCGACCTTAACGCCTCTTCTACCAACATTTCCTGGTTCTGTTCCATCGCTGACATCGCCTTCTCCGGCACCAGCGCCCTCAAAACCGACCCACCCACCAACACCACTAAGTCCGGCAACAAGTACGTCGGTAACAACAGCGACGGTAAATACACCGTTTCTTTCAAGCACACCATCACCCGTACCGACTCCGAGAGCGACCCCAAGCACGCCGCCAGCAAAGCCGTCATCACCACCACCTGTAGCAACACCAAATACTGTTCCAACGGCACCGAGAACTGGACTACCGACGGCATTAAATATAACGACGGTACCGCCCACTCCAAGTCCAACACCTCGGACGTCTCTATCAATCTCGAACCAGGCGCCGAAGTCACGGTCTGTCAAACGATGCATTATCAAGACCAAGCTACTTCTGGTATGGCGGCGTCCATCACCGGCGGCAGCATCGGCACTCATTTCAGCGACACCAGCAACGTCTGCGTCACTATCTATCAACCAATTTTCCTCGAAGCGCAAGGTCAAATCTACGCCGCAGCGGAGGGGAAAGACACCGGCTGGGCCTCCACCCACGGTGGCAACAATGAAGCCAGCACCAGTGTCAAACTCGTCTCGGACAAAAAGAAAGACTCCGTCTCCGTCACTTTCGGTCACCGTTTCAACGTCGAAGGCATCGGCAAGCAAATCACTTTTGGCTACGAAATCAAGCGCGACGCCGACAGCGGTTCTTGGGATTTGAGTAGCACGCTCGGCCCGGGCAACAAGCAAAATCTGGCTACCGGCAACTATTCCAAATACACCGCCCAAGTCGCCGAGGGTAGTTCCAAAACCGTCTGCGAAACCTTTAAACTAAAAAACAACTATCAAACTTTCGCCAACACTTCCACCACCACCGCTTCCAGCACCAGTACTACTGGCAACACTGCCAAAGCTTGTATTAACTTCACTCGTGATGTCCACGCCGACCACACCATCTCCGCGGGTCGCACCCCGTACAAATACACCGTTTTCATACTCAAGCGCTACAGAAAGTCCGTCGATCTTCGGTTCTACAGTAAAGGATATCCCAGGGTATTCCGATAAGATCTTATCCAAAAATTCATCCAATTCCCCAAGGGAAAATACATCCTGCAGGCTCAT
>CALEGA010000014.1 GCA_937876715.1 uncultured Candidatus Saccharibacteria bacterium | reverse complement strand
GGAAGTTCTTACTACTCTCCGTCCAGAGGGAACCGCACCGTTTAACTACGAGACGGCACTAAAAGAGCAATACCCCGAGCTGGAATTTGAACGCCCTGCTGGCGAAGTCGTTTATCGCGTCAAGGGCGAGACTCCCGACTTTGTCTTAAAGCGCAGCATTGAGTACTATGCCTCAAAGCCCGCGCTCAACATCGAGGGTCTCGGCGAAAAGAACGTCGCCCTCCTCGTCGATTCTCGCCTCGTCAAATCTCTCCCCGACCTTTACCGACTCAAAAAATCTCAGCTCGTGTCGCTGGAGCGTTTCGCCGATCTCTCCGCCGAAAAACTCCTCGCGAATCTGGAAAAATCTAAAACCGCTCCCCTCGCCAAAGTCATCACCGCTCTCGGCATCCGTCACGTTGGCTCGCAAACCGCCATCGCTCTCGCGAACAAATTTGGTTCTTTGGAAAATTTGCAAAATGCCGAAAAAGATGATTTATTAAGCATTCCTGACATCGGCGAAGTCGTCGCGGAGTCAATCCTCGCTTATTTTGCCGACGAAGACAATATCAAAATGCTCGAAGAATTGAAAGACCTCGGTCTTCGCCCGACTTTTTCCGACCTTTCCAAAGCTCCCTTAGCAGGGAAAAGCTACATCATTTCCGGCACGTTAGAAAAATATGATCGCGAAGAAGCGGAAGACAAACTTCGCACTCTCGGCGCCACCGTCACTGGCTCTGTCACTAAAACTACCACGGCACTAATTCTCGGCGCCAAACCTGGCGCATCTAAACTTGCCAAAGCGACAAAGTTGAACATCCCGACCTTAGATGAAACTGGCTTCCTCTCCCTGATTGGCGAATAACCTGTGGAAAACTCTGTGTAAAAAGTACAAAATCTGTGCAAAAAGTATTGTACTTATGTTCCGCGTGTGCTATTATTGAGGTATGAAAAGTGAAGGTATTAAACAGGACATCATTCAGGACAAAACCGCCGGCGATTTGTACGATTTTCTCCAATCCGCAGCCTGGAAGGGCATAATTTCCGAGTCTCTTTCCGCCCATCTTCGTGCCGCGATTAAAAAGATTTTTTCCGCCACTGCGAAACCGAACGAATTTTGGCGCGACGCTAAATTACCGCCGAACATCGACGGCTTAATCGCCGCTCTCCGCGAGGATGACGCTGGTAACTGCTCCGAAAAAACCATCGACGCTTACGAACGTCGTTATTATCGCTCGCTTCGACTTTATACCGATTATCTCTGGTCAACTCAACCTGTCACCACTTCCGTTTCTGCGCCGCCTCCCGCTCCGCCGACAGAAACCACCCAAGCTACCGTAAGCTCCAATCTCCAGAATCTTGCCGTTCAAAAAGTTCTTGCCGCCTCGCTCAAGTTTCAGCAAGAAGTTCTCGACGCCTTATCGCTGTTAACTCAATCAAAAGGATAATTAAGAAAGGATTTTATGAAATTCGAAATCTTAGAAAACGCTCAAACTTCAAACCGCACCTATCGCTGGCGTCTCCTTGCCGAAGACGGTCGCGTTCTTGCTTGCTCGCGCAAATACAAAACCCTCAAATCTTGCCAAAATGACGTCCATTACGTCGCTCTTTCCGCCGTCTCAATCAGCCTCGACCGTTTCCTCTCCCCCGACACGTTCTCAGTTTCCAATCTCCTCTCTAACGTCACCCCCGCGCCTCTCCCCGCCGACGTTTTCAACGAAGATTAGAACGGGTTGGTTAGCCCGAGGCGAGAATTCGCTTCGGCGATACGGATTAATTCGTTGTACTTCGCCATTCGTTCGCTACGCGACAGGGAACCGGTTTTAATCTGACCCGCGCCAAGCCCAACGGCGATATGCGCAATCGACACGTCTTCCGTTTCGCCCGAGCGGTGAGAAATAATTGTCTTAAACCCGGCTTTCTTTGCCATCATCACGGCGTTAATCGTTTCGGAAAGCGACCCGATTTGATTTGGTTTAATCAAAATCGCATTTCCTGCCTTTTCTTCAATCCCTTTCTTTAATAGCCGCGTGTTCGTCACAAATAAATCATCACCCACGAGCTGCGCGCGCGAACCGAGTCGCTCGGTCATCATCTTCCATCCCGCCCAATCGCTCTCCGCGAGACCGTCTTCAATCGACACTACAGGATAATTATCCAAAATCCAAGTGTACCAGTTTGTCAAATCCTCCGCACTCTTCCAATCACCGTTCGTTTTTAAAACATAGTGATCTTTATCATAAAACTCAGAACTGGCAATGTCCATCGCCATCGCAACATCGTCGCCAACTTTATACCCAGCTTTCTCAATCGCAAGTTTAATACATTCCAGCGGCTCATTATTCCCGTCGCGCACTTTCGGCGCATAGCCACCCTCGTCACCCACGGTCACCGGATACCCGCGTTCTTTCAAAACATCTTTCAAAGCGTGAAACACTTCCGCTCCCATTCGCACAGCATCGGCAATATTCTCCGCCGAACGAGGAATAATCATATATTCCTGAAAATCGGTCGCCCAATCTGCGTGCTCGCCGCCGTTCATCACGTTCATCATCGGCATCGGCAACGACATTTCGTCCATCGTCCCAGCGAGCTCTGCAATATAAGCATAAAACGGCAACTTCTTCGCTCGCGCCACTGCTTTTGCCGTCGCGAGACTAACGGCAAGAATAGCATTCGCGCCGAGATTAGACTTGTTCGGCGTCCCGTCGAGGTCGAGCATAATTTGGTCAACCACCGCTTGCTCCGCGGAATTACCCACGAGTACATCTTTAATCTTAGAATTAACGTTCCAAACGGCTTTCAGCACGCTCTTCCCGCCATAGAACTTCGGGTCGTTGTCGCGCAGCTCTAGTGCTTCGCCCGACCCCGTTGACGCGCCCGACGGCACCGCCGCCCGACCCGCCTGACCAGACTCCAAAAACACATCCGCCTCCACAGTCGGATTCCCCCGTGAATCTAAAATCTGCCTCGCTTTAATGTTAGAAATCACAAAATTATCCATAAGCATTATTATACACCAAAACGGTCAAACTTTGTATAGCTAAAATCTATGCTACAATGAGTCTAATGAAGCAGCCTCTCAACCCTGAAAAATCTAGGCAACTTAGACCCCTCCGAATCGTCCTTGCCGTCCTTATCGCCGCGCTAGTCGTCATCATTCTTGACCGCCTCCCCACCTCTGTTAAAGACCGCGAATCGAACCAAAATCAGGCGCAAACTCAAAATGATTGGAGCGCGGAGCCAAGTTCCGCAAAAACTGACGTCGATTACTATTATCTCAACGGCTTTTTGGACATTCTCGAAGACCAAACCGAGGAAAAACTCCGCAGGCTCGGCGTACCTGAAGAAGAGTACAAAAACGTTTCCGAATATCTTACCAAAGACGAACTTTTCGAGCTGGAAACCAAGGCGACACTCGCTGCCAATCTCGAGGAAGTTTATGTAGAAACCACTGCCGACGGCATCAAAGAACTCAAAAAAATCTTCAACCTCGGCGACACTTATTCTTTCGAAAAATTCCAAAAACTCGCCGCCGCTCCCTCCGAGTATAAAGTCCTCGCCGACCTGCTAAACGATTATCATAAAACCCTCCACACGACCGAAGATTACGACGCGGCGGAATAATGGTATAATAATACTGTGAACGACGCGCTCAAAAAGAAGCTTAAAACTCTCCCCTCTGCTCCCGGAGTATATTTTCATAAAAACAAGGCGGGCGAGATTATTTATGTTGGCAAGGCGGCGGTTCTCAAAAATCGCGTTCGTCAATATTTCCAAAACACCGAGAAAGACCCCAAAACCGAAGCGCTCGTCGCGGAAATTTATATGACCGATTGGATTGTCGTCGATACGGAAATGGACGCCCTTTTTCTCGAATCGGAAATGATTAAGCGCTATATGCCAAAGTGGAACATTCTCCTCCGCGACGACAAAAACGTCTCTTTTGTCCGTATTGACCTCAAATCAGAAATCCCTTACGTCTCAATGACTCGCAATCCGCTCGGCGACGGCGCACGCTACATCGGTCCGTTTTATGCCAAAATCACCATTGCCACCGCCCTCCGCATCCTCCGCAAAATCTTCCCCTATTACGACAAGCCATACACTGGCAAAAAAACGCTCGACACCGACCTTGGTCTCACCCCCGGCATTGAAGTCGGCAAAATGACGCCCAAAGATTACAAAAAAATCCTCGCCAGCCTCATTCGTTACCTTGAGGGCGAGCGCCAAGAGCTCCTCATTGACCTCGAAAAAGAAATGAAAGAAGAAGCAGAACTTGGTCATTTCGAGCGCGCAGCGGAACTCCGCAACGAGCTCTTCGGCCTCAAAGGTTTAAAGAAAAAAATCGTCTTCTCCGACAAGGAATTCCTCGACATCTCCTCCGACCAAGCCTTGAGAGAACTTCAAAGACTCCTCCGCCTCAAAAACCCGCCTCGTCGCATTGAGGGCTACGACATTTCTCACCAAAGCGGTCAAGACGTCGTCGCTAGTATGGTTGTTTTCACCAACGGTGCTGCCGACCGCTCCGAATACCGCAAATTCAAACTCAGAAAACAGCAAAACAACGACACCGCCTCGCTCCAAGAAGTCCTCACGCGCCGCCTCAAGCACGAAGAATGGGATTTTCCCGACCTCGTCATTCTCGACGGTGGGGAAGCGCAAGTCTCCACCGTCTTGCCACTTTTAGCGCCGCATAAAATCCCCGTCATTGGTCGCGACAAATCCGGCGACCACAGCAAATCCGCCCTCGTCAAAATCGTCATTCCGACCAAGACCGGCTTTAAGACCACTGAACTGTCTCAAGACTCTCACATCTCCCGCCTCATCGCCCGCATCGACGAAGAAGCGCACCGTTTCGCCATCACTTACCACACTCTCCTCAAGCGCAAGCGTCAACTCGGCAGATAAACCAACAAAAACCTTGTCAACGGCGAGCAAATCACCTATAATAGAACTATTATGAATCTGATTTCCGTTTTTCAAACCGCAATTATCATTTCCGCCGTTTTGGTCATTCTCCTCGTTTTGCTCCAACAACGTGGCGCTTCGCTCGGTGCCGGTCTCGGTGGCACAGGCGAACTTTATACGACGCGTCGCGGTCTCGACAAGTCCCTCTTTAACGCCACAATCGTCTTCGCCATCATCTTCGTCTTATCTATCCTCGGATTATTACTAATTCCAGCATAACAATCAATGAAACCGATTTTCAAAAAGCGTGGGCAAAAGGCAATTAAGAAATTTTCTCAGCTCTCTGAAGATGCTGTGATTTCTGGTGAACAGCACATCAAGAAAAACTTCATTCGCCGTCTCTCTCACATCAGCGACGTCCGTCTCTTTGTCCTTGAATGGGGTTTGCTCATCTTCGCCCTTTTTATGCTCGCCCTCACGCAGAGCTTCTGGTTCAACGACTCTTACTCTGTCACCGGCTACGTTGACGGCGGCACTTACACCGAAGCCACCCTCGGCAAAGTCAGCTCCCTCAACCCTCTCTTCGCCACCACTAACAGCGAAAAAACTCTCGCTAAACTTATGTTCTCTAGCCTTACCGCTTCTGACGCTTCCGGTCACGTCGGCAACGTCCTCGCAAAATCCGTCAAATCCGACGCCACCGCCAAAATTTGGACGGTCAAGCTTAAAGAAAACCTCAAATGGTCCGACGGGGAACCAATCACTCCCGAAGACGTCGTCTTCACCGCCAACCTAATTTCCGGTCTCGGTCAAGTTTCCGCCTACTATTCCAGCCTCAACAACGTCAAAGTTTCCATCGACGACAAACAAAACATCATCTTTGAACTCCCCGCAGTCTATTCCGAGTTCGCCTCAGCGCTCGACTTTCCCGTTCTCCCCAAACACGCCCTCGAAAACGCCGACTCGATGACCTTGCTTGAGTCGAGCTTCAGCAACAACCCGATTTCCTCCGGTCCGTTCAGCTTCAACGCCCAACAAACCGTCGGCACCTCCGGCGAATCTATCGTTTATCTCACCAGCAACAAAAATTATTATAGAGGCAAACCAAAAATCGATAGCTTCGTCGTCCACACTTACAACTC
Source organism: uncultured Candidatus Saccharibacteria bacterium (assembly GCA_937876715.1). Taxonomy (GTDB): domain Bacteria; phylum Patescibacteriota; class Saccharimonadia; order Saccharimonadales; family Saccharimonadaceae; genus Nanosyncoccus. Next base: position 3,661 of record CALEGA010000014.1, on the reverse strand, counting down.
CGTTGATAATATCAAAACCGCCGTCAAAACCGGCGCCGTCTCTGCTACTGCCGAGCTAATGCCGACAGACGCCAACGAAATTATCTCCAACAAAATTTACGAAAAACAAACCGCCATCAACTCCGGCGTCTTCCTCTTTATGAACACCAGATCGGGCGTCTTCAAAAACCGCGACGTCAGGAAAGCAGTGCAAGCCGGTCTTGATGTCTCGGAAATTCGTTCTTTGATTGGCGACGAACTCCCGCTCGACTACCCGATTCTTAAAAACCAACTTGAGCTAGAAAAATGGCCTGCCCTCCCCGCGCGCAACATCGAAGCGTCAAAAAATACTATCGGCGGACTCGAAAACAAGCAAATCCGCCTCGTCACGGTCAACTCCGGCTATCTCCCGACCGTCCTTGAAGACGTCGCACAACAACTCGAGGCGCTCGGCTTCACCGTCATCCGCGACATCGAAGAAGCGGGACAAGATTTTCTCGTTAACATCATTGCTAACCGCAACTACGACATTCTCCTCTACGAAGTCGAACTCGGTGCTAACCCCGACCTCCTCGTTTATTATCATTCTTCCCAAGCTTCTCAAACCGGTCTTAACCTCAGCAATTACAACAGCTCCGTTGCTGACGACCTCATCCTCTCCGCCCGCGAAACCGCCGACGAAAATGCCAAAAAGCAGAAATATGAAGCTTTCCTCTCGCGCTGGGTCGATGACGCTCCCGCCATCGGTCTTTACCAAGTCAACCTCAGCTATTATTTCGACAAAAACGTCAAGCCGTTCAGTGAAGACATCTCGCTCGTCGTCGCTACCGACCGCTTTGCCGACGTCCGCTTCTGGGGTGTTGAAAAAGTTGCCAAAAACCGCACCCCGTGATATAATAAGATTGCGAGCGAAAATAAAGCTTGCTTTGTTTTCCGAGCAATCGCAATTATATCTCGATATAGAGATATAATACACCTTGTACTTTTAAAATATGCGCCTGTGGTGGAATTGGTAGACACGCTACCTTGAGGTGGTAGTGGCGATTTTAAAGCTGTGCTAGTTCGAGTCTAGTCAGGCGCACCAACATTTGACAATAACACTAAAATATGGTGTTATTTTTTTATTTCTTCTCAATCTTTACTTTTGCTGTCTCAAGGTCGCCAGCAGTATAAACCTCGACCGCATATTCCGTTCCTGACTCCGCCTGCATCGTAAAGGAAACCGTATCTACGCTTTCCATCTCTTCGCGCTCCGTAATCATCGAGGGATCTTCCTCATAAATCACCTCGTTTGGGTCTGCATAAGTATTATAGTCGGCGGGTTCAATCGCGATGTCAACACGACCCGCATTTTCCGACGCAAACGACCCAACGCTATCCTCCACGAGATTAAAATACCGCGACTCCGGCTCCAATTCAGGAAGCTCCTCATTAAGTGCATTATAAACCTTTTTATACTGTGTCCAAGACAGCCCACCGCTCGTCATCAACTTTTGTATCCCAGCAATCTTTGACCCCTCCGCCGCAAATTCGAGCTGCGGCTCTTGCGAATCCGCATTTTGCCCAGCTCCTTTGTAAAGCAACGCAAAACTCCCCGCGCCAAACAAAACCAAAAACACTGCGACAACTACAATAATTTTCTTTCGCGTCAAAATCGGTCTGCTGTCGTCCATCATTTCGCCATCACCGCCTTGTTAGAGTATTGCAATAGACCCGAAGCGGGGAAAATCCAGGTTCGGTTACTGGCGCGCGCCGGATTCGCCACGACCAATTTATTATCTGCCGTAATACCAATAATCGCCACGAAATGTCCGCCAGGAGTAAATACACACTTACCGCTGTCGCGATTCGAAGCGTCTTCGCAGCTGAAATTCGTTCCGCTCCTGTCGCCACCCGCAATCACCACGCCGCCACTCGCAAGCACGCTACGAATCTTGGAGAGTTTTTCACTATCACTAGTTGATTTGCTCGACCAGAGCCAACTGCCCGTCGAAAGTCCCACGTGGCTTGCCATCTTTTTCAAATTATCCCAGCTTGCACTAGAAATGTTGCTCTTGGACCAACTCGCCAGACTACTAGCACTAACAGAACTATGACTAGTTGCTTTCGCCGCGTTAACCACCGCGACTAACGAACAACCGGACGCACTAATCGTCGAACCGTCCTTTCGCCAAACCAAATTCTTCACCCCGCTGTCATACTGCCCAATCATACCATTCGCGCTTTGCGCACCTAGTGCGCCGCTGTCCGAAACCGTCGGCGTCCCACCGCCCGACGTCGGCACCACCGGCACCGGATCGGGACCAGTTGGGCTACTCGGGTCACCTGGGTCGCTCGGAGTATCTGGATTGCTGCCGCCAGGCGTACAGTTGGCATTGAGTTTCAGCGCAGCCTCCGCTTGTTTAACCCGCTCCATCAAGGACTTGCACCAGCTTGTAGTTTTGTCGGAGCACACCGTCGCATAAGAAGCGCCATAACCAGGCGACCCAGAAACGGAAGCAGGCGATTCGTACCACTTTTCCACTCGCCAAGTCGCATCTTTCAGCGAGTATTTATTAAGAATTTCCGGCTTCAACACTTTGCTATAATAAGTCCCGTACTTACTCGTCGTCAGCTCTGCAATCATAAACTCTATCTGCACTTCCAGGTCGGTGATATTCTTACCTTGACCGTCGGCATATTTCTGCAACCTCAACAGCCTATCGACGCTAGGATTGCTGTCGTGCGTCCACTGCACCAAACCAAAGCCGCACCACGTATATTTACCGTTCGACTTCTGTATGCGCATCTGTTGGTTCGCAACGTAAGAACCGTTTTGCAGCGTATAAGCCTTAAAGCCATCCGGCGCCTCTTTCATACAATCGCAAAAACAGACCTTATATTTATAACCGCACGACTCCTTACTGAGGTTACCCATAATCGCCGCCGCCGCCGTCTCGTTATATCCCGCTTGCATCAAATAATACTTTATCGTCGTCTCGGTCGAGTCGCAACCGCCAGTTACCGTCGGCGGGGTTTCGGGGTCGTCGTCATTATCTCCCCCACCCTCCGTCGTCGTGCCGACCGTTTCGCAGACCAAAACCGCAGAAGTCGTCCCGACTAGCAGAAATAGACCCACCGCCACCGACGCCACTATCGAAGCAAGCTCAAGCCTAGAGTTCATCAATTTCGACATATCATAATTATACCAAACTTTTTATGTTAATCCTATACCCACTTACCCTTGAAAAATCTCCCAAAAAGTGCTAAAATATACCGTTATGGACAAGAATAAAATCAGAAATGTCGCCATTATTGCTCACGTCGATCACGGCAAGACCACGCTCGTCGATGGGCTTTTGAAACAATCGCACACTTTCCGCGACAATCAAGCGGAAATGTCTCAGACTCTCATTATGGACTCTGGCGACCAAGAACACGAACGCGGCATCACCATCACGGCGAAGCAAACCGCGGTCTTTTACAACGGCTATAAAATCAACATCATCGACACTCCAGGTCACGCCGACTTCTCCGGCGAAGTTGAACGCACGCTTAATATGGCAGACGGCGTCCTCCTCATTGTTGACGCACAAGAGGGTCCAATGCCACAAACTAAATTCGTCCTCCAAAAAGCGCTCGACCTCAAGCTCAAACCCGTCGTCGTCATCAATAAAATCGACAAACCTGCCGCCCGCATCGA
>CALEGA010000013.1 GCA_937876715.1 uncultured Candidatus Saccharibacteria bacterium | reverse complement strand
GCCAAATCCAACATACGTCGCCACCGTGTCGTTCGTATATCCTCCGTCACGAATTACCTCTGCCGTTCCCGTCTTCCCGCCAATATAATACCCCGCAGGGTCATCCCCCGTCGTTCGCCACCAACTCCTCGTTCCCCAAAGCATCTCGCGCATCTGCCGGCTCGTGTCCTCCGACAACGTTCGTCGCACCGCCGTCGCTGCTTCCCTTTCCTCATACACTCCGTTCGCGTCAATATAACCTTTTACCACCGTCGGCGTATAATACTCTCCCCCGTTCACCATCGACGCGTACGCACTCGCCACTTGTATCATCGTCGCCGACAAGTTATACCCAAACGTCATCCCCGCATACGTCGAGTTCCGCCCATCCCCCTCGACCGGATCCTCAATCCACCCCTGCGCCTCATAAAGCTCAATCCCCGTTGCCTTCCCCAACCCAAAACGGTTCACATAATAATCATACAAAATCTTCCGCCCTTTTTCGTTTATCTCTGCTTCCCCACCCAGCCACTTCAACGCCTGAATCGACCCCACGTTCAAGCTATAGTTAAAGGCGGTTTGAATCGACAGCAGTCCGTCCCCCATCGGACTCGCGTTAGAAATCGGCCAGCCATCCACATAAACCGTATCCGTATTATAATACGTTGATTGCGCATTCATCACCCCCTCCTCAATCCCCGCCGCAAACGTCAATCCCTTGCACACACTCGCCGGCGCATACGGGTCCATTAGTACGCCGTTCGTATAAACACTCGCGTCCGGCACGTTGCCATAGTTATACGGGTCATACCCAGGTAAATCCACCATCGCTAGTACTTCCCCGTTCCTCGGGTTCATCACAAGCACTGACCCGTGGTCTTTGCCGAATTCGTCCATCTTCTGTTGCAAAATCTGTTCCGCTCTCGCCTGAATGTTCCGGTCAACCGTCAAAACCACGCTCTTCCCATCCACCGCCGGCACTCGCACATTATCTTTTCCAATCGAAAGTGCCACATTGTTCACGTCCGCAATCGTTTTCAGCCGCCCGTCCGTCCCCGACAGTTCTTTGTTGAGCGACCCCTCGACGCCATATTGCCCTACTCCATCCTCATTCACAAATCCAAGCAGCCGCGCCGCCAAAGTCCTCTCAGGATACACCCGCTTCGTATTCTCCTGCAAATACATCCCCGTCACTTCTTTTTCCTGCAGTTTCAGCGCTTTCTCCCTCGGCACATTTCTTGCCACCACGAAATATCTCCTCGTCCGGTCTTTCAATACTTCGGAAACTTCATCAACCGAAAGATACGGCTTTAACTCCTCCGTAAAAATCGCGTCTTTAAGTTCCTCTTCCTCCGCCACCATCGGGTCTAAAATCACGGTGAACACTTTTTCGTTCATCACCACCGCCACTTTTTCACTCCCGTCCATCATATAAATCTCCCCCCGCTTCGCCTTAATCGTATTCTCGAGCGTGTGCTGTGCCTCCGCTTTCGCCACCCACTCCCCTTTCTGCAAAATCTGAATCATAAACAGCCGAAAAATAATCACTCCCGCCACCGCAAAAAGCCCGACCTTAAGCACTTTCAATCTCTTCCGCTCTCTTGTATCATTATTCATAAAAATCTCGGACTTTCTTCTTCAAATCCTATAAAAATTATACCACATAAAAAATCTTCAAAAAAGTCCCTCGCTTATGCTTTCAATTTTTCCACTTTTGCGATAATATCTATTCCCAAGAGAGCGGGGAGATGCAAGAAAGTATGACTTCGGGTCATACACGAAATTCGCATCTCCCCACCCTCTTTTTTTCTTTTTTGCTCATTCCCGCACATTTCCCTTTCTCCAACCATAACCCTCTTCCCAAACCAAACTTCTTATGCTACAATAAACTCAGAGGCAAAAGCCGTCAGATCAAGGACGCGCCGCCGAATTTCTCGGCAAGAAATTCCCTTCTCCTACGGTTCCTCAATGGGGAATACAGAAACGCTCTTGTCGCCTAGCTATAAACGCGACCGCGGCGAGGTCACTTTTCGGTCAAGGACGACAGGTCTTGACCGCCCGAAAGACGTTTCTCTTGGCTGCACCGGGCTATTTCTTCCTCTCTCTATCCCTATGACCGGCAACTACAACTGGACTAACGGAGCGTTGAACAACCGTGGTTACAACGGGAACTTCTGGTCATCTACTGGTAGTTCTGAGACCAACGCTAACAACCTGAACTTCAACTACAACGGCAACTTTAACCCGCAGAACTCCAACAATAAGGTGAACGGCTTAACTATCCGTTGTGTAGCCCAGTAGCTCCGCCCTCACGTACTCCCTAACGAGGTGCGCCTTAAAAACGGAAAACCGAGCTAAAAAATATAAAGGCTCGGTTTTTCATAAAAGTTTCAAAAAGTCTGAACACGAATCCACTCTCAAGAGCACAAATCCACTCACGCAAATTACAAATTATAATCCAACCCCGCCTTCCCAAAAATCCGCTTCTGCGTTTTATACCCGTTAATATGCTTCATCATCCCCATATAAGATACCAGTGTATCCAAATCTTTCGTTCCACTCTGAACATTAAGAATCGCCCGTTGGTAATTCCCTATCACCCTCTTTCCGGGCACAATCCGCCCAGGATACACCACCACGCCAAGAAACGGCACGCCTTTATGCACTTCTTGAATATGCGTTTTCCTCGGATGTAGCGTCAACCCAATGCTCGTCAAAAACAAAGCAATCAAGCTCACGTCTTTCTTCGCTTTTGCAAACTCCTCTTCCGTCACAATCACATAAAAATCATCCACATATCTCCCATAATGTTTATACTTCAAATCAAACTTCACAAACCGATCCAACTGGTCTAAAAACACATTCGACAACAACTGTGACGACAAATTCCCAATCACAATTCCCTTTCCAGGCGGTTGCGCAAACAAACTTTTCGACTTCGGCAAAATGTCCCACTCTTTTGTATTCCCTCTCCGCTGCACACCCCAAATCGGGTCATCAAAAATCACTTGCTTCCATAAATACTTTATAATGTCATACTTCGGTCCCTTGTTCGGAAACTGCCGATCGAGTCCCCAACACACTCTCTCAAACAACCCTTTCCTCGGCAAACTCATAAAATACCCCTGCACATCCATTTTTATCGCATACGCCGGCTTCATATAATTGTCCGACACGCTTTTAATATGATGCGCCATCCGTTTCACGCCATAAAGCGTCCCTTTCCCCACGCGACAGGAATAGCAATCATCAATCAACCGCCTGTCCCACCACTCCACTACTTGATTGTATAAAAAATGGTGAATTACTCGGTCTCGAAACGGCGCCGCAAAAATCTCTCTCATCACAGGGTCGTGTATAATAAACGCAATTCCATATCCTGGCACATAGCTCCGATGCAAAATATCATCCCTCAGCTGCAACAAATTCTCCGTCATCCTCATCTCAAACTTCTGCTCGTCGTTCGTCGAGCGCTTTGCTTTCCTCGCCGCATAAAAAGCCTTGAGCAATTCCGCCATCAACCAGCTCTCAAGTTCCTCTTCCGGTCCAAAGACCTCTTTCCAAGACTCTTCGTAATCTACCCTAAGCGGCTTCGCCATTCAAAAATTCTTCTGTCCTTAATTTCGCGAGCAACTTCTTCACCATTCTCTGTTCATCTCTCAGGCTCGTCTTCGATTCCACAATTGCCGTCGCCACCGCCATCGCATCTTCAATCGTCCAAATGTCAAGCTCCACCATCTGTGTCACTCCCGCTAGCGCTCGCGTCAATTCTTCGTCAATCTTTTTCAACCCCGCCTCAAGCGGCAGTTCATTCATACAAACCAACAAAAACACCTTATGCGCCGTTCGGAGTTCGTCCATCAATTTAAGCCCAAAAACTTCTTTCGCTCCCTTATCTGTATATTTATTATATGTCCGAAAGGCAGTTCTTAGCGCCTCCGTGAGTCGCAAATGGCTCCTCGGCATCGGCACCGTTTTCAAAATCTCTTTCTCAAACTGTTGCCTGCGCAACTCTTTCGCCTGCGCGAGCAATTCATACTCTTTCGCGCCAACTTTCTTCTTCAGTTTGAAAACCACAAAATCCTTATCTTCCGACAATATCGTCGCCATCTTCCCGCCCACCAACTCGCGCTTATAGTAGTCTAAATTTTTTACCGAAATCTTCCCTTCCTTAAACCGGTCAGAAAAATCCGTGTCCCGCTTGAGCGGCACACGGATTTTAAGCTCTTTTCCAATTTTGTTTGCAAGGATTACTGCCGAGTGTCCACAGACTACCCAAAACCCACCCGTTGCTCTCAGGAAAATTATTCTGTCAAAATTCTGCTTTTCGAGTTCGACCAACTTTTCCTTGCGTTGGTAGTATTTTTCGCGTTCTTCTCTTCTTTGTTTGATTTCTGAATTTTTTGGTTCTACCATTTTTCCACCTCTCTTTTCTTTCTCTCCCCTCCTCTCCATCTTATCCTTGTGTTCCGTATCCCCCGCAAT
>CALEGA010000012.1 GCA_937876715.1 uncultured Candidatus Saccharibacteria bacterium | reverse complement strand
GGATTTTACCATCGCGACAGATTTGACCTCGGTGTTTAAGATGACACGGGCGTTTGGGAAGCTGATGGCGGAGGCTGGTTACGGGCGAATTATCAATATTGCGTCGATGTATGGGTTGGTGGGGAATACTGAGATTCATACGGTGGCGTATCATTCGTCTAAGGGTGGCGTAGTGAACTTTACACGCGCCGTGGCGGCGGAGCTTGCCACTAAGGGCGTGACCTGTAATGCGATTTGCCCGGGGTATTTTGAGACCGAGCTGACGAAGCCGGTGCTCGACACGCCGAGATTCCAAGAGTTTGCGAAGACGCACGTGCCGATGGAGAGGTACGGCAAGCCAGGGGAGCTGGACGCCGCGGCGGTGTTCCTCGCTTCGAAAGAAGCGTCGTATGTTACGGGCTTAATTATGCCGGTTGATGGCGGATATACTTGTATATAATATATAGAAAAAGCGCCCTTCTGGGCGTTTTTTGTTGGTGCGGGTATGGAGGGTCGAACTCCAATCCTCAGTTTGGAAAACTGATATACTAACCGCTGTACTATACCCGCGCGGTGATTTGGTTGAATCTGGGGTGGGATATCGGGATCGAACCGACGACCTTCTGGACCACAATCAGACGCTCTAACCAGCTGAGCTAATCCCACCAGATCTATATTATTGTAACATAATCAAAGTTATTTGGGAAGAAGGAAGTAAACGCCTGCGCCAACAGCAGCGCCGAGGATGATAGTAATAATGATAACGAGCCACGTCGGGATACCGCGCTTCTTTTTGGTGTCGTCGATGACCTTGACGGTTTTTGCCTTTTTGTCTTTTTCGGGGGTTTTGTCCGACTTATTCGCTTTGTCATAGACGTTTTTGCGAGAAGTCGGCTCTTCGTTGACGCCGAGGAAGCTGAGTTTTTCGTAATTGTCACGTTTTTTGGTCGGGACGGAGTCGGAAAGCGGGCGCTTGCTGACGGTGTAATTGGGGAGGAACGGAGACTTGCCGCCGAGAGAATAGGCATTATTGTCAGGAGCTTTCGGAGCGGGCTTGGCGCCGCCAGAGATAGCAGCGGCGGCTTTGATGGCGAGGTCATCTCTTTCTTTGGGTTGGTTCGGGTCAATTGCCTTGGCATAGAGGTCGCGCGAAGTGGCGGGCGTGCGGGAGATATAAGGCTTTTCTTCCCTCTTTTTGACGGAGACAGTGTTGGAAGTTTCTATCTTGGGCGCGCGTTCTGGATGATGCTCGACCGGTTTGTGGACGCCTTTGGGCGGGATTTGGTCGGCGACAGAGTGAACCTTGGCGACGGGCTTAGGCTTGGCGACGGGACGAGAAGCAGGACGAGATGCCAAAGGATCCGCGTTAGCTTTTGGTTTATGGCTAACGAAGTCCATATAGCGAACAGGTTTTTTCTGACTAGTTGTGGGCATCTTTCACTCGTTTAGCAATTTCTATTATATCAGTAAACTCCGGCGCAATCAAACTGGCGCCACCGATAAGGAGACCATTACAATCGTCAAGCAAGAGATAAGACTCGGCGTTGGTGGATTTAACGCTGCCGCCGAAGAGGAGCGGGGTTTCTTCCGCTGTGGTTTTGCCGTAGGTTTCTTTGAGGACGCTGCGAATGAGTGCGAAAGCATCTTTGACGTCGAGCGGGGAGGCGACCTTTGCCGCTTTGCCGTGACCAGAGATAGCCCAAACGGGTTCGTAGGCGATGATGCATTTACTGATGTCTTCGGCGGAGATTTCCGAGAGCCCACCGAGGACTTGGTCGCGGAGAACGTCGGCGGTTTCGCCGAAAGTGCGCTCAGATTCGGTTTCGCCGACGCAAAGGATGGGGGTGAGGCCGTTTCTTAAGGCAGCGGCGACTTTGGCGCGGATGTCTTTATCAGATTCGTTGAAGATATAGCGGCGTTCGGAGTGACCGACAATGGCGTAATCGACGAGGGAGCGGAGTTGCGCAATGGAGACTTCGCCAGTGTAGGCGCCGAAGTCACGGTGATAGAAATTTTGCGCGGCGAGCTTGATTTTGCGGCGGTCAGTTTGGAGCGAGAGAGATTGCAACGCCATTAAGGACGGCGAGACGACGACTTCAATGTCGCGGTAGCCGTGGACTTTTTGTAAAAGTTTGTGCAGGAAGAGCGAGGACTCTCCTACGGTAAAGTTCATTTTCCAGTTGCCAATAATATAAGTCTTCATAGTAATTATTTTACCCCCTATGCTTAAAAAATACAAGCAATTAAGGAAATAATGTGAAACAGAGGTGGCTAAGCGAGATTGCCGGTGAAACCGAGGATGCCGCGGAGGGCGTAGGCGGTGTCTTCGTGCGAGCGGACGGTGATGGCGTCGATACCCATTTGAACGACGGGGTAGTCGTTGCCGCCTGGCTGGGTCATATCGCCGAAGTAGAGAATGTCTGCTTTCTCGACGCCGAGCTCTTCCATAAGGTGAGTCATACCGAAGACTTTGTTCATACCTGGGGTGATGGCGTTGATGCTGGTGGTGCCGCCAATTTCATAATCAAACTCGGGCGCAAGTTCCTTGGCGCGCTTGACGATGGCTTCGCGTTTTTTGCAATCGGGATCCCAAGCGTATTTTTCCTTGGTACCGGCTTTTTGACCGAGCGCGGAGAAAGTAACTTGAGAGAGGCGGTTTTCGATAATCTCGTCGCCAGCTTGGAGCTTGTCTTCTTCCCAGAAGCCGAGTTCTTTGGCGGCGGTTTCGATGGCGTGCGTGATTTTTTCGACTTGTTCATCGGTCAGCGGGAAGCTATAGACTTGTTCCCAATCTTTTTTCTCGGTGTCGAAACGGTAGTATTGCGTGCCTTGGGCGACGAAAAGGTGGAGGTTGGTGAGGTCTGCTGGTGTGGCGCCGCGTTCAACGAGGCGGTCAACAATCTGGATTAAGAATTGGTCAAATTTTTGACCGGAAATCGGGCAGATGGCGAGGTCCGCGCGGAGGCAGCCAATCAAGAGGTCGGCGATTTCGTCGGGAATGGGGGTTTTGGCGACGTTGAGAGTCTGGTCAACGTCGAAACTTAGAACTTTTTTCATTATTTTCTCCTTAATTACGGTTACGTTTGATGAAGCTGTCTTCTTTTTCTAGCTCGGCGCGGAGGGTATAGCTCTTGCATTTGGCGTCCTTGCAGTTGGTCGCTTCGTAAGAGTATGAGCTAAGGTCGGTGTTGATATAAAAGCCGTTGGGGTCGGTGAAGAGTTCGGGGTCAATGACGGTGAGGACGGACTCGTTGATTTCTTCGGGGTAGTATTTGTTGTTGGCGTAGAAGCTTTCTTCGAGGGCGTAGTACATAGCGTTGATGGCGGTCTTGCGTTTTTCGTCACGGTTCATAGCGTCAACGTTAGATTTTTGGATGAAGAAGAGAATGAGCAAGAGTGCGGCGAACGCGCAGACGACAAGAAGTTCGGGGACGGTGAAAGCTTTTTTGAAAGAGTTTCGTTTCATAAGAGTATTATAGCATATTGCGGAGATTTATGGTAAAATGGTGCGCGGAAGGGTGGCCGAGTGGTTTAAGGCACTGGTCTTGAAAACCAGCGTGGATAACACCACCGCGGGTTCGAATCCCGCCTCTTCCGCCAAAAAATAGACCCCGTAGGGTCTAATTTTTATTTGCTGAGTTTTTTGTTGATGTAGTTTCTCATAAAGTTCATGATGCCGGTTTTAGTTTGTTCGACGTCGGTGGAGAAGTCGAGTTCCTTGCCGTCGGAGCCGATAAAGGAAGGAGTGGCTTCTAGCTTGTAGGACTCAGCGACAGCTTTGTCGAAGTTGACTTTTGCTTTGACACGGTTGGAGCCGAGGTCGGACTTGAACTGGTCAACGTTGCCTTGGTCGCCCGAGACGGACTTGAAGTAGGAGACGAAGTATTCGGTGCGCTTGCTGCCGGTGGCATAGAACCATTCGGCTTGGTTAGCGAAGACGAGGTCGCCCATTTCTTTCCAATAGCCTTGAAGACCAGCGGCTTCAACCGCGCTGGCAGCAGCGATGGCGTTCGGGTGGATGTTGGTGAGTGGGTAGGAGCGGTAGATGACAGCAAATTTGCCATCATACTCCTTGACCAGTTCTTCAATCCAAGATTGGAAGAGGGCGCAGGCGGAGCACTGATAGTCGGCATATTCGAAGAGGACGACTTTGGCGGTTTTGATGTCGCCTTTGACGTGGTCGGCGATTTGGCCGTTGTCGTCGTTGGCGTCGATAAACTTAGTGAGGTCGTATTTGGAGAGGTCAACTGTGGAGGGGAGAACGTAGCCGTATTCGTCTTCGGGGTTTGAACTTTTGATAATTCGGGGGATGAGGACGAAGCCGCAGATAAAGAGAACGATGATGACTAAAATAGATATGATGAGAGTGCGATTATTTTTCATAAGGTATATTGTAGCACAGATTGAAAGACAAAAAAAGTTCCCTTGCGGGAACTGAAATAACCCCTTAAACGATTCAGCGTTTAGCTAAATCTCGATAAACTCTTGCCAAGGGGCAGGAGCTATCTTAGACTTACGCACAGTCTTACGATTCGCGCGTTTTAGTCTGATACGCATTAGGCGTGTTGCCTCCTGTTAATGTTTTTCGCTCCTTTCGACTTCTGGTTTTTTGAGAGCGATAGTGAGTATTTTAGCAGAGGATTAAAAATCGCGCAAGTCTTGATATTCTGCGCGTTTATGTTGTTTTCCTTGAGTTCATTGGCTCAAGATAATTATGAATAGAAGGACAGCTGAAAGGACTAATACATCAATGAAGAAAACATATTAATTTTTCTGTCCAAGAGGTCTTGAGCCAAGAACACACTTGTTCCATCCAAGAACAACTTGTTCGTTGAAAATGGTTTGTGCACTCTCAATATAGCATATGCAAGAATTTTTGTAAAGCAACTGGACGACTAATCCGTGTTGCGGAAAATGATTTTTTTGAGTTTTTTGAACACGGGTGCGGCTTCGGCAATGTTGAGGAAGTAGCAGGAGAGGAGGTAAGCAACGAGTGAGACGGCGGTGATGACACAGAATTTCGGGAAAGTGGCAAGGAACGAGTTGTCGCTTGCCATAAGTGGCAGGAATTTGGTCATAGAATAGGCGACGCAGGCGGTAATTAAGCCGGCGAGGAACATTTTTTCGATCGCTTTAATGAGTTCTTTGTTGATAAGTTTGCGGCCGGAGCGGCGATGGAGGATGCCGAGGAGGAGGAGAACTTCAAAGACGGCGCCGATGGATTGCGCCCAGCCAAGTCCCTCGGGACCGAAGCCGATGGTATAGAACAAAATCATCATACCGATAGTGGAGCCGATGGCAATGACGCTGACGATGAGCGGGGTTCTGGTGTCTTGGTAAGCATAAAAGCCGCGCGAGGCGATGTGGAAGATGCTTTGGGCGAAAATTGCCACGATTAAAGTGCCGAGTAAGGTGGAAATGAGCATATCGCCGCCGTTCATAATAAAGTTGACGACGTAGCCGCGGGCGAAGAAAGCGATAACGGAGATTGGCAGAGCAATCCAAATAATTGAGCGGAGAGCGGTGCGGAAAGTTTCGTGGAATTTGTCTTTGTCGCCAGCGCCGAGTTCTTTGGTAAGTTGGGGGAAGAAAGCAGTAGAGATGGCAACGCCGATGAGCGAGACAGGCATTTGGTGGAGCGTGCTTGCCTGCTGGAAGCTGCGGAGAACGCCGGCGCCCATCCGCGAGCTGAGGTTGGTGGAAACGAGCGTGTTGACGTAGTCGATTCCTTGATCGAGCGAACGGGCGGGGAGAAGTCGGAGGACGCTGCGGAAACCTTGATTTTTCCAGTTAATTTTGAAATTATAGTCGAAACCGAGACCGAAGAGACCAACGAGGCTAGTGATGAGCTGGAGCACGGCGCCAAAAGCAACGCCGATGGCGACGCCCATAATGCCGCCCTCGAAGATTTGCCAACCGAAGAGGTTGATGCCGCCGGTGAAGACGGTGATACCTAGGAGGATGCCGATATTATACATAGCGGGCGCGAGGGCGTAGAAGACGAAGCGACCGACGGCCTGCTGCATGGAGGCGAGGACGGTGGAAATACTGAAGAGGAAGGGGTTGATGGCGATGACGCGCATCATGTTGACGGCGAGGATGGTGCCGGATTCGTCAAGCCCTGGACCGACGACGTAGCGGACGAGCGGCTCGGCGAAAATCATAATGAGAATGCTGGCGATAAAAGTGATGAGGGCGAGGAAGTTGAGGAGAGAGCTAGAGAGTTCCCAGGCGGACTTTTTGTTGCCCTTCATGAGGCGCTCATTAAAGACTGGGATGAAGGAGACGGCAAGGGCGCCGGAGGTGAGGATGAAAAACATAAAGTCGGGGATAGTGAAGGCGGCAGTATAGGCGTCGATGCCGGTGGGGTAAGTTTTGAGGTAGTAAGAGTTTAGAATGCGGTCG
>CALEGA010000011.1 GCA_937876715.1 uncultured Candidatus Saccharibacteria bacterium | reverse complement strand
TCTCCAAGCGAAGCGCGATTTATGATCGGGCGAGCGCGGAAAAACGCCAAGATAGGCAAAAATAACGCGAAAGATGCCGATGTAGCTCAGTTGGTAGAGCAGCTCATTCGTAACGAGCAGGTCACAGGTTCGATCCCTGCCATCGGCTCCATTTTTATTCTTTATTTTCTTCGTTATTTAGTTCGGGAATCGTAATATACTCTTTAATCAACCCGTTCTTCTCTGCCTCTTCAAACCTTTTCGCAAACTCCGTAAACCTCACATACAGTGACACATAACTCACCTGCGTCTCATTCTTATCTACCGTCTTCACAAAATAATACCCATCCCCGTTCGTTGACAAGAATCGCCCTGACATCTCCCCCACTTTGAGCGACATCGCTTTCGCACTTCTTCCCCCATCTACGTTCTTATTATCAATCAACCCGCCCGTCGTCGCAAAATCCACTTTCTCCCCCAATGCATCTTTCGCCGCCTGAAAATCCCCGCCATTCTCCCGCAAAATCTGCTCTGCTTTCTTCGCCAACGCTTCTGCATCTTTATCTATCGCTTGCGCTACTTTACTCTTCGTCAAAGAAAGATATAGCATCCGATTATACTCATCTTTCGACAAGCCAAAATTCGTATTCAAAACTTTCAGGAAGCTATCCTCACTTCGCTCCGCTCCCCCCACCTTCCGATGCTCATCAAACGCTACCGCCACCTCCTCGTCCGACACCGTCACGCCCAATTCCTCACCCAACTTAAGCGCATAAGTCAACTCTTCCGCCTGTGTTAAAGCCTGTCGCCTATAACCATTCTCCACCGCTTCATAATCTTCCTCTTTCGTCTCAAACGCCGATTGCTGATCTAGCGCCGTCAAACTGCTCCTCACCATCATCAAATAATCAGAAAACCGCACCGATTTCCCATCTACATTCGCTACCGGCACCGGCACCACCAGCGAAATCCGATACATAATATCCCCCATATCTTGAAACTTATACAGCGCCGCCCAACCTGCCACCACCAACAAAACCACCCCCACCACGGCAATAATCACGGTGTTAATCACTAACTTATGTTTCGCATACTGCAACGGATACTTAAACCTCCGCCCGCGTGACAAAACCTCCTCCCTCCGTTCTTCAACTTTTTCCCTTTCGGTCTTGCGTTCTTTCTCTGCGCCTTTTTTCAGCGGAAATTTCAAATTCATATTACTATTATACCATACACCTGTGTTATAATGTAAGCACAGCTCGACCACCGTTTCTTGTCTTTCCAATTTTAAAGCAGAGCGGAAGTAGATTTTTATCGAACTCGAGCTGTTTTATTAAAACTTCGGCTCGGTAGCTCAATTGGATAGAGCAGTTCCGTCCTAAGGAAAAGGTTGCGCGTTCGACTCGCGCCCGAGTCACCAACAAAAAGGAGTTATAATGGGAAAAGAAAAAGATTTAATCCAAAGAAGCTTAGTCGTCCTTAAGCCAGACGCCGTCCAACGCGGTCTCGCTGGTGAAATCCTCCAACGCTTCGAACGCGTCGGTCTCAAAATCGTCGGTATGAAAATGGTCAAACCGTCCGAAGACCACTATCGCGCTCACTACGAAGACATCGGTCAAATGATTACAAGGCGCGGCGAACAAGCCTTCCACTACAACGTTGCCTATATGATGACTGGTCCCGTCATCGCCATCGTCCTCGAGGGCGTCGAATGCGTCCCGCTCGTCCGCAAAATCGTCGGTCCAACCGAACCAAAGTCCGCCGAAATGGGCACCATCCGCGGCGACTACTCGCATATGTCTTTCGGTTACTCTGACGCCAAAGGCATCGGCGTACCTAACTTGATTCACGCTTCCGGCTCTCCCGAGGAAGCAAAGAAAGAAATCAAGCTCTGGTTCGACGAAGACGAACTCTACGATTACTCTGACTTAAACGAAAAATACACCCGCTAGTCCACAAAACTCCCCTACTCACCTAGGGGAGTTTTTTGTGCTATAATACCCTTATGATTACTACTAACGGCAGAGACGACTTAGTTGACGACTTCCTCGAACATCTCGAAGTCGAAAAAGGTCGCTCCAAAAAAACGATCGAAAACTACCGCCTCTATCTCTTTCGTTTTTACGAAATCTGCTCAGAAATCCTCGGCAAAGACGACATCAAACCCTCAGAAATCGACCCTGAGTTGCTCCGCAAATACCGCCTCAAGCTCAATCGCTACACTAACGACGTCCGCGATGAAAGTCTCTCCGCTCTCACCCAAGCCTACCATCTAATCGCCTTACGCGGCTTTCTCAAATACCTCGCTCGTCGCGATATTAAATCGCTCGACCCCTCCCTCGTTGACCTCCCCCGTGCCGTCAAAAAACAAGTCACTTTCCTCCATTTTGACGAAGTCGAAGACTTGCTAAACGCCATTCCCGACGACACCGAATCCGGTCTCCGAGACCGCGCCATCATCGAACTCCTCTTCTCCGGTGGTCTCCGCGTCTCCGAACTCGTCAACCTCAATCGCGATTCTATCAATCTCGACCGTCGCGAGTTCATCGTCCGCGGTAAGGGCAAAAAAGACCGCCCAATTTTCATCAGCGAAGCCGCCGCTAACGCCACCAAGGACTATCTTGCCGTCCGTCACGATTCCCTCCCCGCCCTCTTTCTCAACAACTCTCGTCACCTCAACGAAATCGACACTTCTGGCAATTTTAGGAGACTCACCACCCGCTCCGTTCAACGTATCATCGACCACTACGCTAAAGCCGCCGGCATCACCAAGCACGTCACCCCCCACACCCTCCGCCACTCTTTCGCTACCGACCTCCTTATGAACGGCGCCGACCTCCGCAGTGTCCAAGCTATGCTCGGTCACGCCAACATTTCAACTACCCAAATCTACACTCACGTCACTGACCCCCACCTCCGCGAGATTCACGAAAAGTTCCACTCCGAACTTAACTAAAATACAGCGTACTCAGCAGTGC
>CALEGA010000010.1 GCA_937876715.1 uncultured Candidatus Saccharibacteria bacterium | reverse complement strand
CAAAAAACTCAACGACTACGTTGACCCCGAACACGACGGCTATATCCAAGTCGTCTGCGGCGCACCCAACGTCAAAAAAGGGATGCTCGCCGCGTGGATTGCGCCGGGCGCTATCGTTCCGGCTACTTACGGCACCACCGAGCCTTTCGAAATCTCCGCTCGTCCACTCCGCGGCTTTATGAGCCACGGGATGCTCGCCGCCGCCGACGAACTCGCCCTGGGCGAAGACCACGCCGGCATCATCGAACTCGACCCCGAGACCGCCAAACCTGGCGACCTCCTCGCCGACATCCTCGATTTGAACGACAAAATTATTGAAGTGGAAAACAAATCCCTCACCCACCGTCCCGATTGCTTCGGCATCTGGGGTTTCGCTCGCGAAGTCGCCGGCATCCTCGGGCAAAGCTACCACGCTCCGCGTATGGTCTCTGCCGACGCTGACGTTAAAGACGAAATCATTTCCATCGAATCCGCCGACATCTGCCCGTGCTATACCTGCGCCGTCATCGACCTCGAAAACCCCCTCGCGGTCAACCCTTACTTCGACTTCAACGCCGCTTTCCTCGCCAAAGCTGGTATGCACTCGATTTCCAAAATCGTTGACCTCACGAATGAATATATGCTCCTCACCGGTCAGCCACTCCACGCCTTCGACTATGATAAATTCGTCAAGGTCGGCGGCACCGACACGCCATCAATTCGCGTCCGTCTCGCCCGTCAGGACGAAAAACTCACTCTCCTCGACGGCAAGGAAATCACACTTGTCCCGACCGACATCGTCATCTGCTCTGGCGACACGCCCGTCGCTCTCGCCGGCGCTATGGGTGGCGAATCCACCAAAATCGACGGCTCCACCCGCCGCGTTATTCTTGAATCTGCCACTTTCTCGCTCTATAACCTCCGCAAAACCCAAATGACCCACGGCATTTTCAGCGAAGCCATCACTCGCTTCACCAAAGGTCAGCCCGCTGTTAACTGCGAACCCGTGATGCTTGCCGTCGCCCAAGAAATCGCCCTCACGGCAGGCACACCTAAAGTCGAGTTCATCGCCCGCAAATATATGCGCCCGCTCAAAGAAAACGTCGTCAGCCTTTCCGTCATCGACGTTAACAACGTCCTCGGCTCCGATTATAACGAAACGCTCATTATCAACACCCTCAGCAACACCGGCTTTAAGGTCGAAAGCAGAGGTAGCCTCCTCGACGTCACCGCTCCGCTCTGGCGCACCGACATCCACATCAAAGAAGACGTCATCGAAGAAATCGGTCGCCTCCTCGGCTTCGACAACCTCCCGCTCGACTTCCCCAAGCACCCGTTCGTCTGTCCGACCGTTGACCCGATGTTCGAGTTTAAGTCCAAGCTCCGCACTGTCCTTTCCGACCGCCTCGGCGCGAACGAACTCTTGACCTATTCTTTCGTCTCCAAAGCTCTGCAAGAAAAAGCCGGCGAAGACCCCGAAGACTCTTACCAAATCGTCAACTCCATCTCGCCCGAACTCGAATGTTTCCGCCAATCTCTCCTCCCCTCCCTCCTCGACAAGCTCCACGACAACGAGAAGGCGGGCTTCAAGGACTTTACTCTCTACGAGCTTAACCAAGTCAGCCAAAAATCCTGGAGTTTAAACGAAGAGAACGTGCCGGTTATGCAAACCGAGCTCGGTCTCACTACGTTCAGCGACTTCTACGCCGTCAAACAAATCTTGCAAGAGCTCGAAAAATCCCTCAACTTACAATTTGAACTCAAGCCGCTCGAAACGTCGAACATTCTTGAGCCGCTCCACGCTGTCGCCATTTTCCTCAACAATGAAAAAATCGGCGAGCTAGGCGAAGTCAAGAAAACCGTCCTCAGGCGCTTCAAAATTGCGCAAACCGTCTCCGCGCTTCAATTAACTCTCGACCCCTGTTTAAACGCCGAAAGTGCTAAAAAATTCGGCATCAAACTCTCCCGCTTCCCGTTCGTCTCTCGCGACCTCACCGTCCGCGTTGCTGTTGCCACCAACTACGCTAACGTCGAAGCCAAAATCACGGACGTTTTAAGCAAAATCTCAGGTATAATTTATAAACTAGAACCAGTTTCCATTTATAAAAAGGGCATCCTAAGCACCAAAAATCTCTCGTTCCACCTTGAAATCGCCAGCAGCGAAAAAACCCTAGCAAGTTCAGAGGTTTCTGATATAATGGAGACAATCGTTAAAGAATTGCAGACGCTCGGTGCGGAAGTTGTCTAAACCTAAGGAGGTAAAATGCAAGAAAAAGATTTAAAGCCGTCGAATAAACAGCGCTTGATTTTCGCGCTCGTCGCCGCCGTTTTGCTCGGCTCGTCGCTCGCCGCCTACGTTTTAATCGTCATGGGCAACGGCAACGTTAACTATTCCAAAATGACCATGGAACAGCTCGAAACCGCTTACTCCGACAAGCTCGCCGAAGTTAACACCGTCGCCGGTCGTCTCTCGGAAAAATACTTCGACGAATTTAAGTCCTATAAGTCCAACGTCAAGGCGTACAACTCCACCACTGCCAACTCTAACGGCGTCCAATCCAAAGACCTCAAAGAGGGCGACGGCGAAGTTCTCGGCGAAAAGAACTATAACGCCTATTACATCGGCTGGTGCGCCAACGAAGACGTCTTCGACTCCTCTTTCGACAATTACACGGAGCCGACCTCGCTCAAATCCCCGCTCGACCTTTCCTCCGTCTCGCTCATCGAGGGCTGGTACCTCGGCACCGAAGGAATGAAGCTTAACGGCGTCCGCGAAATCACCATCCCTGGCTCCCTCGCTTACGGCGAATCGACCGAAATCTGCGGCGGCACCAACTCCCCGCTCAAGTTTATCATTATGGCGGTCGCCCAAGACGAAGAACTGACCAAGCTCAACAAACAACTTTCCGAAATCGAAACTGCCCTCTACAGCGCCTACAGCCAAGCTTACTCCGCCAGCTCCAGCGCCAC
This sequence comes from uncultured Candidatus Saccharibacteria bacterium, assembly GCA_937876715.1. Taxonomy (GTDB): domain Bacteria; phylum Patescibacteriota; class Saccharimonadia; order Saccharimonadales; family Saccharimonadaceae; genus Nanosyncoccus. The sequence continues at coordinate 3,594 of CALEGA010000010.1, read as the reverse complement.
TTCCGCCAACACGTCCGAATCTGACGCCACCACCGGAGAATAGTTGATGGCGACGCCAACGTTCTTCTTCTATGACCTCGAAACCTCCGGTCTCTCCGGCAGCGACGACCGCATTATGCAATTTGCCGGTCAACGCACGAATTATAACTTAGAACCCGTTGGCGACCCCGTCAATCTCCTTGTCAAACTCAACGACGACACTCTCCCGTCCCCGGGCGCAATCCTCACCACCAAAATCACCCCACAAAAAACCCTAGAGGATGGTATCACCGAGCGCGAACTCGCCAAAATCTTGAACGAAGAAATCTTCACGCCCGACACCGTCATTCTCGGTTTCAACTCCGTTCGCTTCGACGACAAATTCATTCAACACCTCTTCTGGCGCAACTTCTACGACCCCTATGAATGGATGTGGAAAGACGGCAGGAGCCGCTGGGATATGCTTGACGTCGTCCGCCTCACCCGCGCTTTAAGACCAGAGGGAATCACTTGGTGCTTTACCGACAAGGGCAAGCCCACTAACCGTCTCGAACTCCTAACCAAGGCAAACGGCATCTCGCACGAGTCCGCCCACGACGCCCTCTCCGACGTCAACGCCCTCATCGACGTCACAAGGTTAATTCGCGACAAACAACCCAAACTCTGGCACTATCTTTTTAAACTCCGCGACAAGCGCGAGGTTAAGCAGCTCATCAACCTCAAGCACCCCGAGCCGTTCGTTTATGCCTCTGGTCGCTTCGGCAGTACGCATAATTTTACCACCGTTTGCGTCCCCGTTTTCGAGGGCAAAAACGGCAACATCGTCGTCTTCGACCTCCGCTACAACTTCGACGAACTCATCGAGGAGGCAAAAAAGATCGCTCCCGACTTCCTCGTGAACGAAGACGTTAAGATTACCGACCTTTTCTTCCCGAAGTTCAAGGAACTCGCCTATAACCGCTGTCCGGCAGTTGCACCCTTGAGTGTCCTCGACGCGAACGACGGCTGGTCCAAAATTGAGCTAGAAAAGTCAAAAATTGCGCAAAACCTCTCCGCGCTTCAATCACATCCTGACCTTTTAAAACGCCTCCAAAACGAGCACGTCGCCGACAAGTACGACAAGAAACCTTACGACGCCGAAACCGCACTCTACGACGGCTTCCTCGACGACCAAGATCGCGTCCGCGTCAGCAGTATTAAAACTATGACCGAGAACCAGCTCGCCGACTTCCATCCTAACTTTGCCGACGAGCGCCTCCCCGAACTGCTTTTACACTACAAGGCAAAAAACTTCCCCCGCTCCCTCTCAGAAATCGAAACCGCCGAATGGCAAAAATACCGCGCCGACCGCCTTAACCGCCAAGCATCATTCTTCCTCGCCGAAATGGAAAAATTCACTAAAGACCCCGAAGTCCAAGCCAGCAACGAAAAACAATTCCTCCTCCAAGAACTCTACCTCTGGTATCAATCGCTGCAACAAACCGATTATTAAAAACAAATTGCGTTGTTTTTTCATTCCGCTTTTGTTATAATACTATTATGGCAAAAAGTGGAGCTGTAAATAACCTGCGAAGTCACTTTCTACACCTCGCCCTTTTTCTCGTCTTCACTTTTCTCGCTTTCTTCCTCGGCCCTAGTAGCGCCAGCGCTATGACCGTCGGCGGCGGCTCCTCTGGCGCGCCGAGCAGCGGCTCCGGCGGCACCGGTTACGGCAAGGCAGTTTGGGCTTATTACATCATCAACAATCGCAACCAATCGGTAACTATCAACGATTCTATCGGTAGTAGTGATTCCTGGGGTAGCAGCCTCACCATTAGCGATTGTGGACCCTACGGCGGTTTCTGGGTTCTCCAATTAACCACCACCAGCGATTCTCGTTTCTTCACCGCCGCCACCAGCGTTAAAGCATCTAAAGGCTATCGAGAAGACGTCGTCGCCAGCAACGGTAGCGTCGTCAAATACTTCTTCGGACACCGCGGCGGCAATTCGAACGCCTCGCTAATCAGCCCTTATCGAGATTTAATTCCTTGCAACAGTAAAAATGACAATAGCGCTTCCTCCACCCCAATCACTAATTACAAAAGTACATGGGTGAATGATTACAGCTTCGCTATTAACTCTTTCAATGTCATTCCTGACGCCTACAAAAACTACTGCAAAATCCTCGACAACGCATATGTCCACGAAGTTTACGCCGTCGGCAAAAACTGGGACCAAGTCAAAGCTTTATTCAAGAGCAAAAACAACAACTCAACTGGCGGTTGCTCCGTTATTTCTGGCTCAACTGATGATTGTTGGGACGATAACGGTAGTTTAATGAAATACTTCTGCTATGGCGATGATCCTGAACAAACTTTCACCCTCTCTTACAACAAAAACACCACCGACACCGTTACCGGAATGCCATCGAGCACCTCGTGTACAACCACTACAGGTTCTTGCACGGTCACTGTTAGCGGTAGTCCGTCACGGGCAAACTGGGCTTTTCTGTCGTGGCGAACAAATTCTAACGGCACAGGAAGCTCTTATGTATCAGGCAACACTATCACTTTGACCGCAGACAAAACTCTCTATGCCAACTGGAAACAATACAACCACACCCTCAAATACGACGCCTGCTCCGGCACCAAACCCTCCGGCAAGCTAGGCGACAGCACCGTCTCTAACGGTAGCTCTAGCTACACGTTCACTATCAGCAGCGATAAACCAACTCCGCCGACCGGCTATAAATTCATCGGCTGGTCAACCGTTTCTTGTAGCGGTTCAAAAAACAAAGACCCGGGCGGAACTATCTCGGTCGGCGACGAAACCAAAACTCTCTACGCTATCTATCAGGCTTATTCCATCGCCACGTTCACCGCTCCCGCCATCACCATCACTTCCACCCAGCTTAACAACATCTCCGGCGACAACTGGAAAGGTCTCGGCGACAAAACCACCTACTCTCTCACCGCCACTTATCACGTCAAGCGCACCAACGCCACCCCCACCAGCGCCTCCTCCAACTACGGCACCCGCTCCGCTACCAGCGACGACCAATCCTATCCCTCCAACGGCACCAGCACTGGCGGGCTCTCCAACAACACCACCAAGGACATCCCTATCACCTATAACGTTGCCGTCGCCAACGGCTCTCACGCCACCGCCTGCTTCTACCTCAAATACGACAGCGAAGTCTATTACGACGGTTCCACCCGAATCGGCTCTAAGGCAACCAGCACTACTTATAAATGTATCGACGTTTATAACCCCGCCAAAAACTACGCCGCTTTCTCTGGCTCCGTCAGCATCTCTAACGGCACCGGTCTCTCCGGTTCTGGTGCTAACCGCACTGGTAGCGGCTATAAATCCACTTTCACTGTCACGCCGACCTACACCATCACCCGCACCGACGGTCTCACTACCCCCTCCACCGCTTCCTCTAACTACGCTATCAACGCCACTACTTCCGCTTTCTCCAACAGTGGCTATCCAGGCGACTCTGCCACTAAGTCTAACACCGGCGCTCTCGGCACTGCCAGCAACAATAAAACTAAACAATGGAACGGTTCCGCCTCCACAGTTGACATTAACATCGGCGGCGCCACTCAACACCGTTGTTTCTACCTCCGCTAC
>CALEGA010000009.1 GCA_937876715.1 uncultured Candidatus Saccharibacteria bacterium | reverse complement strand
TCTCGACACCAAGCTTAAGAGGCTCGTGCTCTAACCAACTGAGCTACCGGACCAAATCACCAAAACATTATACCACAAAAACCAATTCTTGCCTAGTCTTGAAGAAAAGTCGGAGAAAGTTTCTGCGACCATATGCTATAATTCACCATATGAAGAACAAAATCGACAATAGATTTAAACTCCACGGCATTTATCGTCACTTCAAAGGCAACCTCTATATCATCGAGGACATCGCCTATCACTCCGAGACCCAAGAGAAAATGGTCATCTACCGCGCGCTCTATGGCGACGGTCGTCTCTGGTGTCGTCCTTATGATATGTTTTTCGACGAAGTTGACCACAAAAAACATCCCGAAGCCGAACAAAAATACCGTTTTGAACTTCAAGACAGCCTATAATTTCTAAATTTCAATCACTCCCGCTTCTAAATCACGCAAAATCTGCTTCTCGTATCTTTCTTTCTCGGAAAAAATACACCCACAATATTTCTGCATGTATAGCCCCAACTCTCGCGCCTTCTTCTGCCCCTCGCGAAATCCCACTCTAAAATCCCTATATAAAAACTGAACGCCAGAAAGCTCCGCCATTTCCTCGCAAACTTTACGAAGTTCCTCGTGCTTCTGATACGGCGACACCAGTAGCGTTGTCGTAAACGCCTCAAACCCGTGCTCGCGCGCATACTTCGCCGTCTGAGAAATCCGCGCTCGGTAACAATAATTCACACACCGGTTCGGAATATCGTCAACGACCGCCTTACAAAACTCCTCCAACCCATAATTTTCCACAAAAATCCCCGCAACCCCAATCGATTTGATATAATCACGCAGACAATCCCGCCGCGCCTTATACTCCGTATACGGGTGAATATTCGGATTAAACCAAAACACCGTCGGCTCAATCCCCTCCGCCCGCAGGGAATCAATACAGTACACCGAACACGGCGCGCAACACGTATGCATCAAAACTTTCATGTCCATATTCTATCATAAAATGTTATAATTACCCTATGAACATCCGAGAAAACATCCCTATCAAAGAACTAACCACCATGCGCCTTGGCGGTCCCGCCAAATTCGTCATCGAAGTAGAAACCGCAGACGAAGTCAATGACGCTTGCGAATTCGCCGCCGAAAAAGGTCTGCCTATCTATTTTCTCGGCACTGGCGCCAACTCTCTCGGGTTAGACAAAGGTTTTGACGGCGCTCTCATCCTCAACAAAATCAAAGGCATAGAAATTCTCCAAGAATCAGAAAATGAATTAGAAGTAAAAGCCGGTGGTGGAGAAATCTGGGACAATTTCGTTCAATTCGTCGTCGATAAAAACTTCTCCGGCGTCGAAGCGATGGCTAAAATCCCCGGCACTGTCGGCGCTGCTCCCGTTCAAAACATCGGCGCTTACGGTCAAGAAGCCAAAGATACTCTAGAATCCGTAGAAGTCTACGACACGCTTATCAACGAATACCGAGAAATCGACGCCAAAGATTGCGACTTCGCCTATCGTCACTCCATCTTCAACTCTGGCGAAACTAAAGGTCGCTATTTCATTTTGAGCGCCACTTTCAAATTCACCGGACATCAGCTAAAACAGCCTTTCTACAACTCTCTCCAAAAATACCTAGACGACCACAACATCGCGGATTGCTCGCCCAAATCCATCTACGACGCCGTCACAGAAATCCGCAAAAGCAAACTCCCCGACCCAGCCGTCGAAGCCTCCGCTGGCAGCTTCTTCAAAAACATTATTCTAAACGAGCCGCCCAAAAATCAGGACATTCCATACCGAGAAACTTCCGACGGCAAATATAAGGTCAACACTGGCTGGCTCTTAGAAAACGCCAGTCTCAAAGGCAAAATTTTCCACGGTTTCAAAGTCTCCGACAAAGCCGCCCTCATTCTCATCAACGAATCCGGCAAAACCTACAAAGACTTACAAAAAGCCATTCAAGAAATCCAACAAATCGTCAAAAACAAATACGGCCTAGAACTCGAACCCGAGCCGGTCAAAATCGAAGCGAATTAAGCTTGTAATTCTTTAAACCGAACTTCACAAATTTTTGCAAAATGGAAATACAATCCAAAGCACACCGCCACTAGCACGGCGTCAATCACCGCCAATGCTATTGTCTGCCCGACCGTAAGCACTAGCACTACAGCCACACCAATCACCACCATCGACCCGCCCAAGCCAAAGAACGTAGAAATCATCGAACCAGTGCTTTGCTTCACAATTTCCGTATCGGTCTCGGCGTCAAAATTCGCGTGCTTCAAATCCACTAAAATTCCAAACAATTCCGTAATCACCGGCAGCGTAATCCCCGCAATAATCAGCAACAAACTTTCCACGATCCCAAACCGGAACCGAATAATCATCGCCATCGCGCCAATCAAAATCGGTACCCAAACTATCACGAGCGTAGCAAGAACTTTCGCAAGCAAAATCTTCTTCGCGCTAATCGGCAAAGTCTTAGTCAAGTTAATCGCTCTCTTTTCCAAAGAAATCAGCGTTGTCGTCATAAACGACATTAAACTACAAAACGCCATCAGCGCAAACGTTACCGCCGGCAAATATTGCCGAATATCGTCGAGCGTAATCGACACTTCTTCGCGGTCTGGCGCCTGCAACAACCCGTTCAATGCGTCAAACTTAAAGCAAATCAATCCCACGCCAACCAAGAACAAAATCAAACCAAATCCCGCATTCACCATCAACGTCGGTGAACTCGCAATTCGACCCATCTCCTTTTTCATCAGCGCTGAGAACGGTCGCCGTACCTTGCCAGCGAACACTACTTTTTGCGAAGCCGAAGAAGCAGTGGCAACACTTTTCGCTCGCGAATTTATACGGAAATATAATTTGGAAATAAACGCAATCGCAGCGAGAATCACCACGATATGAATCGCAATAAATATCAACAACTTACCAAAATCAAACTGCCCAACTAAATCCGTATAAACCTTTGCTGGATAATAAACTTGATTTATCGTGCCGCTAATTCCGCCGGCATAATTACCAATATTCCTCGTAAAATCACTCGCCTTAAAAGAAAACACCATCATCACAAACATAAATACGAACGCCAAAATCGTAGAAACTATATTGTGTTTCTTAAATCGCGAAGAAAAAGCGGTGATCAGTGCGCCAATCACACAAGAAATCGCAATCGGAATTATCGGTAACAAGAAAATCATAATCACCGACACAAACCAAAATGACACTCCTGGATGCGCAAACAAACCATACGCCAACATCGCCGGCACTAAATACAGGGAATTAAACACCAGCTCAAACACATAAAACTTAAAAATTCGAAGTCCTACAATCTGCGCTCGGCTCAGCGGCAACGACAGCAACATATCGTCGTCGCGACAGTTGAACAACAATCCCCCCGACTTATAAATCCCTTCAATCAGCGTGAGCAGTGACGCTATCGCCACGAACATAGAAAGAAGCGCCGCCTCCTGTCCTACCGCCTTCAGCGGAAAAATCATCGAAACTGACCAGCCAAAAAACGCCAAGAACATTGCCGCCGCAACAAAAATCTTCACGCCTTTCCCGCCCTTTCTCATATTAAAAATGTCCATCCCCTCCGTCATTGACGCGCGGACTAAACTTTTAATCCGACTCATTTTTCCAGCTCCAAGAACACTTTTTCGAGACTCTTATCGCCTTTCACGGCTTTCATACTACCAACTTTCACGATTTTACCTTTCTTCACAATTGCCACTCGGTCGCACAACTTTTCCGCCACGTCGAGAATATGTGTAGAAAAGAAAATCGTCCGCCCTTCGCGTACCATCTCGCGCATCAGCTCTTTCATGTCAAAAATCGCCTTCGGGTCTAGCCCCACAAACGGCTCATCCATAATCAAAACTTTCGGCTCGTGCGCTAGCGCCGCAATCAGTGCCACTTTTTGCTTCATCCCGTGCGAGAACGACTTAATTTCATTATTCAAACTCTCCGCCATCTCAAACATCTCGGCATATTTCTTGATATTTTTCTCCCGCGTCGTTGCGCTCACTTCATACATATCACAAACAAAATTGATAAAATCCACCGCTTTCATATTTTCATAAAGCTCGGGATTGTCCGGCACATACGCCATCATTTTCTTGCACTCAATCGGGTCTTTTTTGATTGACTTACCATCAATCAAAATTTCGCCTTCGTCAAAATCGTGAATCCCAACGATAGACTTAATTAACGTAGTCTTACCAGCGCCATTATGCCCAATAAACGCAAAAATCTCGCCACTTTTCACTTCAAACGAGACGTCGTCGAGCGCTTTTTTAGTACCATATTTTTTCGTAACGTGAGAAATTGTAATCATACCTTCATTTTACCACCGCTTGATTTTGCCGTCCATATCTTATATAATATCGTCAATGGTAAAAGAACTCTCTGGCCGCGAGCTCGCGGGTTTTGTCAAAGAACGTCAAGCACATCTCGTGCGCTCGTTTAAGGGTCGTAAAATTACGCCCAAACTTCTCATTCTGCGCGATTCCGACAATCCTGTCATCACCAAATACGTCGAACTTAAAAAACATTACGGCGAGGATATCGGCGTCGCCGTCGAAGATTTTGTTGCTCAAAATCTAGACGAACTCAAAAATAAAATCAACGAAGCCAATCGCAATAAGGCTATCTCTGGCATGATTGTCCAGCTTCCGCTAAAAAACGCCGACAAAGACCAAACCGACGAAGTCGTCAAACTAATTGCTCCAGAAAAAGACGTCGATGGTTTGTCTGGCAACGGCAAATTCGACTCCGCCACGGCGACAGCTATCAACTGGCTTCTCGCTGGCTACGACATCAACCTAGAAAACAAGAAAATCGCTCTCGTCGGTCGCGGTCGCCTCGTCGGCGCTCCCCTTTACAAAATGCTCACCAATTCAAATTACCACGTCGAACTTTTCCACCGCGGTAGCAACCTTGAAGACCTCAAAAACTTCGACATCATTATCACCGCCACCGGCGTTCCACATTTAATCAAATCCGAATACATCAAACCTGGCGCCGTTGTTGTTGACGCTGGTACCGCTTCGGAAAAAGGCGTTTTAATGGGCGACCTCGACGAAGCAGTTAGGAATCGCGAAGACCTCGCCGCTCTCACGCCAAAGCTCGGCGGCGTCGGTCCCCTCACCGTTTCCGTTCTCTTCGAGAACGTCATTTTTGCCGCCGCCCAACAAAATAGCTAAAACGTTTACTCGGCTTTCCCGACGTACGCTCTGTTATAAGCTAACATCTGGTTTTGCATCTTCGCCTTGCGCGACAAATCGTCCACGCACGAATTCACCGAATGCTTCACGCGCTGACTTTCTTCCGCGCGTTTACCATCGTTCCAGCGCTCTAACGTCCCGACCAAATACCCCGTGATCCGGCGCAACCGCTCAAACTTCTCACCAAAATATTGTTTGTGGTCGTCATAATACCGCCGCGCCGCATTTTCATCGCCAAACTCCGCAACTAGCTCCACGCCAATCTTCACCAACCGGCTCACGTGCAAAGTCTCAAATTCTTCGACACTCTTCAGCGCCTCAGCAATTTTCTCACTCGGCACGTTCGCATACTCGCGCAAAGACTTCTCAAACCTCGCCGCGTCAAACTTTTCCGCGTCCGAAGGCTCAAAATAAACGATATTTTTCATAAAAATCTCTCCTTGTTTTCTTTTATTATTTATTTCAAATCGATTATGCTTTCATTATACACGCTATATATAGCGTCTGTCAATACCAAAAAACGCTATATATAGCGTTTTTTGTTAAAATCCCCCCACCATATATATATATATTAGGCAGGATACTCCAGCATCATCGGAGCATACTTCTCGCCAAACTTATCGAGCGCCCCACGCACGTCAATCACATAATTCTGAATCTCATACCCCAGCTCCTCATCCATATATTCATATAACAGCTTCCCACCCAGCGCTTGAATTGACTTCGCACTAGCAATGTTCCTCTTCTCGCAAGAAACCAGCACCGCTTCCATTCCACGATTTTTGCAAACACAAAGCCCCAAGAACAAATTAACTTTATTATAACCTTTGCGTCGCTCACTCGGACGAATCGAATAACCAATATTTCCGCCAAAATTCCACAACGCCTTATTTAGACGAAGTCGTACCGAAATTACGCCGACAATTTTATCATCGCTTTCACGAATCAAGAAATATGTTTCTGCCGGCACCCGCTTCTCAGAAAACTCGCGTTGCTTATCTTCGCGCACCCGCTTCAACCAACCCGCATAATCGCCCGCGTAAAGGTCAAAGCCGCCCGAACCATGAATCACTGTATTTGCCTTCACGAACTCTGCCAAAAAATCCATCGCATCTGCCTCGCGCGCTTCGCTCGGAAACTCCAATTTGAATCTTTCCATAAAACCTCCTTAAACTAAAATTATTATATCATATGCTATAATAATAAATATGAAAGAATCGAAAAAAACACTTATCTTTAGCATTATCTTCACCATCCTCGCCATTGCGTTCACGGTAGTTGTTAAATTCGTCAACGTCCGCCCCGCCACGCTAGAAAACTCTCCCGTTGGTCTCGCCTCACTTAACGAAAAAGTTCGCACTCTTTTCCAATATAACGAGCAGGGAATTAACCCCACGTGGGATAAAATCACCGACCTCGCCATCGCTGCTCTCTTCGCAGTTGCTATCTACTTCGTCATTCTTGGTATCGTTCAGCTCATTCGCCGCAAGAGTCTCAAAAAAGTTGATCGCGAGCTAAAACTTCTCGCCCTCTTCTACGTCGTTCTTGGCGCCATCTACCTCTTCTTTGAAAAACTCCTTGTCATCAACTATCGTCCCATCCTCATCGATGGCGCTTTGGAGGCATCCTACCCCTCCTCGCACGTCCTCTTCGCCCTCGCCCTTGCCGGCTCCGCCATTCTTCTCACCCGCAACTATATCAAACCTAAGTTCGCCACCATCGTCAACCTCGTTATCGCACTTCTTGCTCTCGTCGTTACCTTCGGCCGCCTCCTCGCCGGCGTCCACTGGTTCACCGACGTCATGGGCAGCATCCTCATCAGCGCTGCTCTCATCTCTCTTTTCGCCACCGTACTCAAAAAATCCGCCTCCAGAACCGACGCCAAGCTCGAAACTAAGACTAAATAATCTCGCCCTAAACATTTTGCCGAAAATTTTAAGCTTTTTTAAGCTTCCCGTGTCATAATAACATGGTTATAAGAAAGGCATTTAATATTTAAAAACATGCTAAAACGGAGCTGGCTCTCCATCAAGCGCAAGCTTGCTCGCACCATTATATTAACCCTCATCTTTTTCATGATGGCGAATCTCGTCCTCGCGGCCTTCATCATTAAGTCCGCCGTCTCCGCCCAAATGAACTACGCCAAGTCCACCCTCGGCGGCACCATCTCCGTCCAAGCCGACATGGATGCTATCCGCGAAAACCAAAAAGCGGAAATGGAAAAAGGCACCGACCCTAGCGAAATGTTTAAGTCTATGAGCCGTCCTAGCGTCAGCGTCGATACCGCCAACGAAATCATTTCCACCTACACCGACTATATTAAAGATTATTCTTACGAGATCTCCGTCTCCGCCAATTCCTATAATATGGAAACCGTCGAAACCAAAGGTCCAAGCGGCAAAGACAGTATGAATAATATGGGCGGTATGCCCGGGATGCCGAATATGTTTGGCGATACTACCGAAACTGACGACGCCGCTCTTGACTCCGATATCACAATTCAGGGCGTCAATGCCTATGCCTACATCGACGGCGTCAAAGACGAAACTATCACCATCAAAGACGGCACCTACTTCGACGAAGACTCCATTGACTCCGTCATAATCTCCTACGAATTTGCCGAGCTTAACTCTCTCAAAGTCGGCGACACTTTTAAACTTAAAAACATCTACACTGAAAAATCCATCCCTCTCACCGTCATCGGCATTTACGACACCTCTTCCGAACGCGCCGACGCTAACGCTATGTATATGAACACAGAAACCGCCGCCAAGTTCCTCGACACTGACGGCTATAACGACGGTAATTATGACGTCGACAACGTCAAATTTTATATGACCAATTCCGACAAAGCAGACGAATTTGTCAGTAAAATCAATGAAGAGTTCCCCGAACTCGCCGAAAACAATCTCAAAGCATCGGTTGACACTTCCGAATACGACAGCCTCGCCGGCTCGATTGAATCCGTTGGCAGCTTCGCCGACACCATTCTCATCATCGTCACCCACTCGCGTCAAGTCGCAAACAAAGCCGACAAAGTTTTGACCCTCCGCCGCGGCAAGCTTAGCTAAGTTGCTGTTGATGCGTTAAAGTTAAATGTTCACTGTCTTTTCAAGTGTCTTCGTGCGCCCATCTGTCGCATATATTATAACCTTGACCAAGTGTTCTCCCTTGTTCATACCTTTAAGCGAAAAACTTTCATTGCAGAGGCTAACTTTGTTCTGAATCTCAAGGTCGTCCGTATCGTGATGCCCTTGACCGCCACTAGTTGGCGTAACCGAAATATCGCAAGTTCCCGCCACTTGCCCGCTCACCTGAACCTCAACATAAAAATCATTACTACGGATTTCTGAATAGGTAATTCCAGCTTCGATTTCCGACGGTGCTGGTGTTGGTTCCGGATCAGGTGTTGGCGTTGGCTCTGGGTCGGGCGTTGGGGTCGGGTCGTCTTGCCCGCTATCTTTTTTGTCATCTTTTCCACCCTGCTCTTGGCTCGAATCATCGCTCTTCTTACTATTCAAATCTTTCACCACGAAATATCCGCCCACGCCGAGTACGGCAATAATCAGCACCGCTAAAAGCGCTACAACCATTTTGTTGTTCGATTTGTCTTTTTCCATAAAACTCCTCCATCACTTTCTTTCATTTTATCATATATTATTATATAATCACAAATATGAATCTAAAGATTGGAATAGTCGGATTACCAAATGTGGGCAAAAGTACGCTTTTTAATGCTTTAACTAACGCCGGCGCGCTTGCCGCGAACTATCCTTTCGCTACTATCGAACCAAACGTTGGCATCGTGCCAGTGCCAGATGAACGTCTCGACGTCCTCGCTAAGATGTACGAAACCGACAAAGTCGTTCCCGCCACCGTCGAATTTGTTGACATCGCCGGTCTCGTCGCTGGCGCATCCAAAGGCGAGGGTCTCGGCAACAAATTTCTCGCTCACATCCGCGAGTGTCACGCCATCTGTCACGTCGTCCGCGCTTTCGTCAATAATGACATTGTTCGCGCCGACAGCAAGCCCGAAGACGACATTGCCAAACAGGCAAAAGATGACATCGACATTATTAATCTCGAGCTCCAGCTCGCCGACGAAGAAACGAAAGCAAAAATTGCTGCTAAAAGAAAAAAAGACCCTGCCGACGACTTAATTCAATACCTCACTGACAAGCCCGTGATTTATATGTTCAACGTTGACGAGCAAGGACTCACCGACGAGTCGCTCAAATCACAACTCCAAGATTTAGTTAAGCCATCAAAAGCCGTCTTTGTCAACGCGAAGCTTGAAGAAGAAATGGCAGATATGAATCGCGCTGAACGCAAAGAGTTTTTGGAAAGCTACGGTGTCGAGGAAGACGCGCTAGGCGAACTCATTAAAGCCGCTTACGATACACTCGGTCTCCAATCTTTCCTCACGGCAGGGAAAAAGGAATGCCGTGCGTGGACTATCAAAAAAGGTAGCCTCGCACCGCAGGCCGCTGGCACGATTCACTCCGACTTTGAACGCGGTTTTATCTCCGCCCAAATCTGCAACTTCAACGATCTTGAACGCCTCGGGTCAGAAAAAGCCGTGAAAGAAGCCGGTCTTATGCGCACCGAGGGTAAAACTTACGAAATGCAAGACGGTGACGTTGTCGAATTCCGCTTTAACGTATGATAATTACAGCAAAAGTCAAACCCGGTAGCAAGCAGGGAAATAAAATAGAACCACAGCCCGACGGAACGTATATTATATATCTCCGCGCTCGCGCCCACGATGGCGAAGCTAACGCCGCATTAATCAAACTGCTCGCTGATCACTTCGACGTTCCCAAAACTACAATAAAAATAAAATCGGGACACGCTTCCCGACTTAAAACAATTGAATTATAACTGGCGGAAGCGGGGAGATTCGAACTCCCGAGACGCGTAAACGCCCACACGATTTCGAGTCGTGCGCCTTCAACCACTCGGCCACACTTCCGTAGCCTATTCTACCATATTCTTGTCAGATAATCAAAGACCGCCGTTATCGCCGAATTCGTTCAGCCCATCAAAGCGCGCACTCGACAAATTATCGCGCCACCTTGCTTTTCGATCTTTCATCGGCAAAACCTCTTCTGGCATACTTTCTGGCATCGCCCCCTCTATTGCACTCTCTGGCACTACGTCTCTTGCCGGACTCTCCCCGCCTCCAAAGTAGTGACCCGCCGGCGTCTCTTGATAAAAATTCGTACCTCTAAACAACTTTCCTGCTGGCACCGGCGCCGGATAGTCTCCTCCAGAAACTTCCATACTGCCATCGTCTTCGATGCGCCTACCAACATTCTCTCTCGTTGCCACGTTGAGTTGCGGCGTCGGAATCAACGGCTCATCGGAAAAATCTGACGGACTCACGCCAGAACGCGCTCGCCTCGGGATTTTCTCCTCCTTGAGTTTATTAAACACACCTTTAATTTTATCGAACAACTTCTTCCCACGTCGCTCCTGCTTTTGCTCGCGATAATACTTCTGCGGATTAGCAAGCATCACTTCGGCTTGCGACTTCGGCATCTCCGGCTTCTCTTCGACTTTCCACCTGTATTTGCGCGGTTTTTCGTGATGCGTTCGTTCCACATTATCATTGGCAACTGTTTCATCTAACGCTGCCACATCTTTCGCTTTCTTCTTTGCGCTTAACCAATAATAATCCGCAATGTCCATCGCCGCATCGCGCGCTTCAGGAGTATCAAACACGCCGAGAATGTCATTCACTCTCGTTCCATACTCTTCTTCCGACATCTTGCCAATCGCCTCTAAGAATTCGCGTTTCTGTGACCGTTTTATTCTAAAATCTGGCGCGTTAAGTGCCTCAACCATCCCGTCCGGACCCTGCGACTCTGCCTTTATTAAGCCGACCATAAAAATCCGTTCGTCCGCTCGCATCTCGCGCTCGGCAAACTGTCGTTCGGTCTCATCCGGAGCTTGGTCAGGAAACTCCCGTGGCTCAAAAACCGGATCGGACAGCAATGACTCCCCGAATCTCGCCTCGAGTTCAGGCGCCTCACCGTTACGGTTATTTCCAAAAGTTTCTGAACTGTTCATCATAACTTTATTTTATCACGCTTACGTCATTCTTGCCAGACCTTAATTTCGCCCTACCCAAACCTATTATTTTGTGATATAATAATCAACGTCACGTTTATCGTGATGAACATTTAATTTTCTAGGTGGATGTCGTAATGAAGTTTTAATCTTCGTGAAAATATCCACATGTGCCCGTAGCTCAGATGGATAGAGCGTCAGCTTGCGGAGCTGAAGGTCGCACGTTCGACTCGTGTCGGGCATACCATTAAAAGACTATAAAAAGAATACCTAGAAATTAAGATTACAAAAAACTCTCCCCTAGAGAGCTTTTTTGTGCTATAATGACCCCATGATGGAAAATACTATGTCTGCCCAGAAAACCGAAACGAAAAAGAAACCTTCCGTTAAATCTAAACTCCAGCGTACTCGTGCGAAACTCTTGTCGAGCTATTATGGCAATCCGATTCGCGATATGAAGCTCATCTGCATCACCGGCACCTCCGGCAAAGCAACCGTCGCGCACTTTGTTCACGAAATTCTCCGCGCCGCCGGGCAACACGTCGCTGCCCTCGCGTCTGACGACCCGATTAAAATTTCCACTCTCCACAAATTCCTCAGCGAAGCTTGGAAAGCCGGCTCGTCCTACGTCGTCGTCACCGCTCCCGCCGACTCGCTCAAAAACAACGTCTTCTACGGTCTCCCCGTCCACGTCGCCGCTTTGACCGACTTCGTTCCCGCCTCGCTCAACGCTCCCTCCGCCGCCGATTTCTCCGCGGACGAAACCACTCTTTTCGCTATGAACCCAGAAATCGTCGTCCTCAACGAAGACGACGCCAACTACCCTTACTTCTCCCGCTTCGTTGGCAAAACCGACACTTTCACCTACGGCACGACTC
Source organism: uncultured Candidatus Saccharibacteria bacterium (assembly GCA_937876715.1). Lineage (GTDB taxonomy): Bacteria > Patescibacteriota > Saccharimonadia > Saccharimonadales > Saccharimonadaceae > Nanosyncoccus. The sequence goes on along the minus strand of CALEGA010000009.1, from coordinate 10,378 downwards.
GCACTTCCACCCTCCGCATCGACGGCGCCAAACTCTACAAAAAAGGAACTGAAGCAAATTTGAGCCTCGGCTCCTCCCGCTTCTCCGTCGCCAGCTTCCTCACCGGCGAGCCAATCGTCTCCTATATGGCTTGCGCTGCCGCCATCGCCACCTCTCTTCACATCGCTAACGACGTCATCGCCGACGGCATCGCCAATTACAACCCCGACCAAGTCGAATAAACTTAGAACAAAACCGTTTTGGCACTCTTGCATTTTGAGTGCCAATTTTGTATAATTACTTCATATGTCTAAACGCGATTATTACGAAGTTCTCGGCGTCTCCAAAAACGCCTCTGATGATGAAATTAAAAAGGCATACCGCAAGCTTGCGATTAAATACCATCCCGATAAAAACCCTGGCGACAAAACCGCCGAAGAAAAGTTCAAGGAAGCCACGGAAGCCTACGAAGTTTTGAATGACAAACAAAAACGCGCTCGCTATGACCAGTTCGGGCACGCCGGCGTCGGCGGCGACGCGGGCAATCCTTTCGCTGGCGGCAATCCGTTCGGTCAAGGTGGCAATTTTAACTTCAACGGTCAACAATTCCACTTCGACTTCGGCAGTGGCGCTGGCGGTGGTCTCGACGACATTCTTGGCGACCTCTTTGGCTTCGGCGGAGGCGCTCGTCGCCGTCGCACCGCTCGCGGGCAAGATTTTGAAACCCAAGTCATCATCGACTTCAAGGAGGCCGTCTTTGGCACCACTCGCGACATCACTCCGCTCAACTCCGACCATAAATTAAAAGTCAAAATCCCCGCTGGCATCGACGACGGTATGGCAATTCGCCTCGCTGGTAAAGGTGGCGAAGCTCCGACTAAGGACGGCGAAAAAGGCGACCTCTACGTCCGCGTCCGCGTCAAGCCTGACAAAAACCTCACTCGCGAGGGTCATATCATCCTTTCCGAAGCCACCGTTTCTATGGTTGACGCCGCTCTCGGTTGCGAACTTGATGTCGAAACCGTCGATGGCAAAGTCACTATGAAAGTCCCCGCCGGCACTCAATCCGGCACGCCTTTCCGCCTCTCTGGACACGGCGTCCCAATGCGCGCCGATGGCGACCGCGGTCCCCACATCGTCACTATCATCGTAGAAACCCCGAAAAACCTTTCCAAGAAACAAAAAGAGCTGCTCGAAGAATTTAAAGACCCCAAAAACAAAAAACGCGGTTTTTGGAACTAATCCAATTTATTGTGCTATAATACCTCCAAATAAGTGGAGGTTTTATGGAATTAATCAAACAAATGCTTTTGCGAAACGGACTTATCGCGAACGACGGCAGCTACGTCACCGACGCGCTCATCCGTAACCAAATCTGCGTTTGCAATCGCCACGGCCACGTCACCCACCGCATTGAACGCGCCGCCAACGGCGTTGACCTTGTCGCCGTCAACACGAAAACTCGTCTTGTCGATTGCCGCCTCAAATTTGCCTAAAATCAAAAAAAATGGTAGTACCGACTGGGATCGAACCAGTGACCTTGGGCTTATGAGTCCCACGCTCTAACCATCTGAGCTACGGTACCAAAGATATATATAATATACGCTATTTTTCCTTTTTCGTCAATCTATGCTATCATATACTTATGAAACCCTCTCTTGCCCGCATCCGCCACGCCCGCTCCAAGCAAGATTTTCCTTTCCTTAAACTCGAAGAAAACGAATACGTTGAACTCTTTATCACCCGCTCCAAAAAAGGACTCATCCTCATCTGGGCTGGCGCTCTCCTCGGTATGCTCGTCGTCGGCGCCGCCCTCGCCTTAGTCATCAACGCCATCACTCGCGGCACTATTCTCAAAGCCGAGTCAATGGTCTATTTCTGGCTTTTCCTCGGCGGACTTTACGCCGTTCTCATCCTCTCCGGTCTCCTCGGCTCCAAGGTTTATCTCGCTAACAAATTCTTCGTCACTAACAAACGCGTCATCTACTACGCTCAAAACTCCCTCTTCGTTAAATCCGCCAACATCATCGAACTCTCCCGCATCGAAGACGTTTCTTACAAACAATCCGGCTTCCTCGACTACGTTTTCAACTTCGGCACTCTCCGCCTTTCCACCGTCGGTGACGAAACCACCTACACTTTCCCATTCGTTGACACTCCTGATGACGAGCTTGAATTTATCGCGCATTTATTACATAAAACTAAAAAGAAATAATAACAACAATGATTATTGGGCAATTTTGTGATACTTTCCCGCCAAACCTCGACGGCGTCGGGCGCGTCACCTTGGCTTACTGCGAAGAACTCAAAAAACTCGGTCACGCCGTTTATTACGTCGCTCCTAACCATCCCGACGCGGAAAACACCGACTCGCTCAACACCATTCTCTCCGCCAGCCTCAAAATCCCGACCGAACTCCATCGCATCGGCGTCCCTTGGATTAGCCCAAAATACAACAAACAACTCAAGACCATTCCGTTCGACCTCGTCCACGCTCAAAGCCCTTTCTCCGCCGGACTCGAAGCATTAAAAGTCGCCAAAAAACTCAACGTTCCCCTCGTCGCCACTTTCCACAGCAAATTCTACGACGACGCCCTCAAAATCACCCACTCCAAAGTCCTTTCTCGCGCCACCGTCAACATCATCATCGACTTCTTCAACAAATGTGACGCCGTCTGGGCGGTCAATAACGGCACCGCCGAGGTTCTGCGCGACTACGGCTTCGGCGGCAAAATCACCGTCATAGAAAACGGCACCGACATCACGCACGCCTCTCCCGTCGCCCTCGCCAAAGTTCGCGAACAAATTCACCACGACAAAAACATTCCACTCTTCCTCTTCGTTGGCCAACACAACACCAAGAAAAACCTCGACGGCGTCATCCGCGCTTGCCAAATTTTGAAACAAAAAGGTCTAAGATTCCGCCTCGTCACCGCTGGCGACGGTCCCGATATGGACAAACTCAAACACCTCGTCAAAAAACTCGACCTCCTGAATGAATTTCAATTCCTCGGCTTCGTCTCCGACCCCGAAGAACTCACCGCCCTCTACGCTCTCGCCGACCTCCTCGTCTTCCCGAGCCTTTATGATAACGCGCCAATGGTCTTGCGCGAAGCTGCCGCCGCTGGCACACCCGCCCTCCTCGTCCAAGGTTCGACCGCAGCGGAAAGTCTCAAGGACGGCGAAAACGCCCTCATCGCCACAAACGACTCTCCCGAGGCAATCGCCGCCCGCATCGAAACCGGTCTCAAAACTCTCGAAACTATCGGTCAAAACGCGAAGAAAACTATCCCTATCCCGTGGTCAAAAATTATGCAAAAAGTCGTTAAAGAATATGAGGCGCTAATTCAAGAAAAACAGGGAAGAATTCAGTATTAGAGCGCGGGAGCAATCTGCGCAAAAATATGCTATAATTAACCTATGACAGAAGCTAAAACCAAGAAGAAACAACCTCAAAATCCTGACCACGAAATCCTCGCCGACTACAACGGCTATGATTATAAAAAGATTTTCTGGGAAGACGGCAAACGCGACTATGAAGACCTCGCCGACCGCCTCGCCGTCCGTAAACTCCTCCCCGAGGCAATGGACGACTTCGTTGACATCGCCGGTGGCTACGGCCGCCTCGCCGACGAATACATCCCCCGCGCTAAGCACTCCACGATTTTCGACTACTCCAAAACCGAACTCGCCGACGCTAAGAAAAAATACGGCGACAAAATTATGACCAAACAAGGCGACATCTACGACCTCCCGTTCAAAGACGAATCGTTCGACGGGCTAATGATGGTTCGCGCCACGCACCACTTTAAAGATATGCCAAAGGTCGTCGAAGAACTCTACCGCATTCTCAAGCCAGGCGGCGTCGCCGTCATCGAAATCGCCAGTAAAAAGACCCTCCCGAAAATGCTCCGCTACTGGTTCAAAAAATCCGACGTCAACCCTTTCTCGAAAGACCCCTCTTTCCTCAAAGACCTCTCGATGTATAATTACCACCCGAAATATATGGAAGACCTCTTCAAAAAACAAGGGTTCAAAATCCTCAAAGTCCTCTCCGTCTCCAACTTCCGCTCACCTAAGCTCAAAAAAATCTTCGGCACCAAGTTCCTCGGCAAGCTAGAAAACGTCTCTCAGCGCCCGCTCGCATTAGTCCGCTTCGCTCCCTCGATTTACTATAAGCTAGAAAAACCCATTAAAGATGCAAAATAACCCCATCGGCGTCTTCGACTCTGGCATCGGTGGCACCACGGTCTTAAAATCCGTCCAAACCCTCCTCCCCCACGAAAACTACGTCTTCTTCGGCGACTCCAAAAACTGCCCTTTCGGCACTAAATCGCCCGAAGAACTCAAAACCATCGTCAAAAACGCCACGGAGTTTTTGCTAAAAAAACACGTCAAGCTCATCATCGTCGCCTGCAACACCGCTACCACTCAAACCATCGACTTTCTCCGCAAAACCTACCCCGAGGTTCCTTTCGTCGGCACTGAACCCGCCATCAAACTCGCAACCGACTCTGGCAAAACCAATCTCCTCCTGCTCAGCACCGAGGGCACGGCGCACTCTCCCCGCACGCAGAAGCTTATCGAAACTAACCTTAAAGACGGTCAAACCCTCGTCAATCTCCCTTGCCTCGGTCTTGCCGAAGCCATCGAAACGCGCGACCTGAAAAAAATCCGCATGAACTTACAAGAAAACTTTAAACACGTCGAAAGCCCCGACACCGTCGAAGTTGTTATCCTCGGCTGCACCCACTACCCGCTCGCCGGCAAAGAAATCCAAAAATTCTTCAAGCACGCCGAGCTAATCGACGGCGGCGACGGCGTTGCTCGCCAGACCAAAAAACTTCTTGAAACAAAAAATCTCCTCAACCCGTCGGAAAAACACGGCTCCGTCGAATATTTTTGGTCTTAAAAATAACCTCCAAAGAGGTTTTGGTAGGGTCGGGCAGAATCGAACCGCCATTGTATCCTTAGAGGGGATATGTCCTATCCGTTGAACGACGACCCCAACGCGTCAAAATTGACAACCAAGGTGGTCGGGGATACCAGGATCGAACTGGCGACCTCACGCCCCCCAGGCGTGCGCGCTACCACTGCGCTAATCCCCGAGCCTCTCTATTATACCATACTTTACCTTGAAATTATGTTATAATATGGCAAATGCAAGAAAAAATCAAAGTAGAAAAATTCATCATCGGCGGGCAAACCCTCGGCACGCTAAAAAACGGCAAGAAAATCTTTTTCTGGAACGCCCTCCCCGAAGAAATCGTCACGGAATTCACGGTCACAAAGCAAAAATCCCACTTCCTCGAAGCTGTCGCCACTAAAATCGAACACCCGTCCAATCACCGTGTTGAACCGAAAGACCCCTGCTACCTCTCGACCTCGCCTTGGCAAATTATGGACTTTGCCTATGAACTCGAACAAAAGCAAAACCTCGTCAAAGAATCTTTAACTCAAGAACACATCGACCTCAAAAACATCGAAATCGAACCCGTTAAAACCGACGGCAAGGAATGGTTTTACCGCAACAAGATGGAATACGCCCTCTACTGGAACCACGACCTCGAAAAAATCCAACTCGCTTTCCACGGTCGTGGCACTCACGGCAAATTCTCCGTCGAAAAATCTTCGATCGAAAAACCAGAAATCTTCCAAAAAGCCCAGGCAACCATCGACGGACTAAACGACAATCACGACGAAGCCCGCAAATACCAATCTCTCCTCCTCCGCGCCAATCAACAAGGCGAAGTCTCTGGCGGTCTTTTCGAAAACAAGAAACCCCACCCCGTTTTTAAAAACCTCAAAGACCAAATCCTTGACAAAACTTACTCCTACTCCCCTAACGGCTTCTTCCAAATCAACCTCCCCGTCTATGAACTCGCTTTAAAAGAAATCGCCAAACACATCTCGACTAAAAAAGTTCTCGACCTCTACGCTGGTGTCGGCACTATCGGTCTCTCCGTCGCGGGCGATAAAGACCTCACTCTGGTCGAAGTTAACGGCGCCGCTTTCGAAGAACTAAAAAACAACTGCAAAGACACGACCGCCAAACCAGTTCTGGCAAAATCCGAAGACGCTCTCGAATATATCGAGCCTGAAGAAGCCGTCATTCTCGACCCGCCTCGTGCCGGCTGCGACAAAAAGTTAATCGAAAAACTCCTCGAAAAGACTCCAAAAACACTCATCTACCTCTCCTGCAACCCCGCCACTCAAGCCCGCGACGTCAAACTCCTCACCGAAACCAAAAAATACAAAATCGACCGCATCGCTCCGTTCAACTTCTTCCCTAAAACTCCCCACATCGAAAACCTCATCATCCTCACGAAAAACTAAAAACTTAATAAAAAGCTCCCCGACGTCTCGGGGAACTTTTTATCGGCGGTATTTTGGAAAATTAACCGATATTCGGAAGATTAAGCGCCTCAACTGGATAAACTATGTCATAAGTTTAAAATTGGTCAATTAACATACAACAAAAGGTATGATTTATTGACCTTTGTGTTTTTTATTATACGCTTAAGGTTCCCAATGTCAATACCCTTTATGCTAAAAAGTATAGAATAACAGACGTAAAAAGCCTGTAATAATAGCCATATCTATTAGAAAAACTATGTTATAATAACTTATGGAAGACTTAGTGTCCTCAAGAGATAATAAAAAAGGACACTAAAAATATGTCAAAAAAACTTATTGCTGGCGCTGGCGTCGTAGCTTCCTTAGCTGTTGCTCTCGCTCCGCTCGCAACTTTCGCTGCTAGCACGATCAACGGCTTCACTAGCGACGAGCACAATGACGAATTAAACATCACGATCAATCCCGCCTGTGCTTTCGGTAATGTTGTTGACGGCACAGTCACTAAAGGTATCGCTCATACCGCTGGCGCATCTGTTTCTACTATGGATGACGCTGCCGGCGTTTGGGATCCTGCCGCTCCAACAAATACAAACTCCAACGGTCTTGGTCGCACTCCGGACAAATCTACCGGTACTTATGGCTCAGGCGATGCCAATATCTCAACTGACACGTTCGCTTACACTGTTTACGCTGGTACTACCCGCGACGATATGGCAACCACCGCTCTCACGATTTTCTGCAACTCTTCCAAGGGTTACACTTTGAATGCTGAAACCGAAGATCTCCTTGAATGGAACACAACCTCCGGCACAGAAGAAACCAATGGTGAAAAAATCGAAGCTAACACCACCTTCAACGCTTCAACAACTGGTTACGGCATCGTGTCGGTTAACGTCGGTACTTCTGGCGCGACAACTAGCTACGCTTCCACCCGCTTCGCCAACAGTACCCAAGGCGGTGGTGAAATCGCCTACAAGGCCACCTCTGCCGATGTTGACAACGGCGATACTATCACTATGACCTATGGTCTCGGTGTTAGCTCCGGTCAAAAGGCTGGTCTCTACAAAGGTAAAGTCATTTACACCCTCTTCCAAGGCGTCAACGATCACAGCGGCAACCAAGGTTAATTTAGCCTAAAAGCTAAATCGCACCGTTTCCTCCCTCCTGGTGGGGGAGGAAACTCCATAAGTTTCTCCTTAGCGTTCTACTCGTGAGAACCCTAAGCAGAGATTTATCAAAACAATTAGGGTGGAGAAGACAGGAGGTGTTTTTGGAAGAAAAACTGTATTTTAAGCCTGCGAATTATGGCAAAGGCAAGAGAAAGAAGCAAGCCGAGCAAAAAGGCAAGTCAGAAAACAAGAAAAAACATAAAGCTCTTAAACTCGTTATTATTTTATTGGTCCTCGCCATCATCGTCGCCGTTATTATTTGGTTTCTTCGCGGCAAAACTACTACTACTGGACGTTTTCCTGAAAATATCAAAAACGAATCGCTCGAATGTAATATCGCAAACCTCACCTACGAAAAAACCAACCGCATCTCTCCAGCCGAATCTGACACAAAAGTCACTATGATTTTCTACGGTTTAGATCAACTCAGCTCCATAAACTTCAGATACACTATGCATCTAGCCTCAAACAAGGAAGCCGGAGAAGCCGAAGCTATTACACACGTTCAACTTGCGGAAAATTTTGCCGACTCGGGTCTCTCCTATGAGGAATTTGACAACAAATTCACTCGCGTCGATAGCGACCTAACTTTAAGTTTATATAGCTCAGAAGAACTCAAAAAAGATACGATGTATGGATACTTCCTCATCAATAAACTCCAAGACACCAATCAATATCCCAGCACACTTAAAGAGTATCGTAAAAATTACGAAGCACAAGGTTTCACCTGTAAAAGTTCAATCGGCAGCTAACAATCACAAATAAAAGGAATGATATGAAAAGCAAACTCAAAACCACCATCAAAGACATTATACTTGGACTGGTCGCTATTGGCGCAACCATTATCTCGACTAGCGTACCTGTATCTGCTGCCAGTAGTTTTTCCGTTTCGCCAATGTACCAAATGATTTCCCTCACTCCAGGTGAGACCTACGTTGGCAATTTCGAAATCGTTAACCCAGGAGACAATCTTTACGATTTTTACTACGAACTCAGAGTAGAGCCATTCACGGTTAACGATCAGGACAAACCTTCTCTTGCAGCTAACGGCGATTATACGCGTATTGTTGATTGGATTGAACTGCCACAAAATTCTGGCGTTATTGCTCCCAACGAGCATATAAGCGCGCGTTTCGTGATAAATGTGCCAGAAAACGCCCCCGCCGGTGGGCAATATGCTTCTATCGTCGTATCATCTGGCGAATACCGAGTAAATAATTCCAACGTCGATCTCCGCGAGGTTTACGAAACCGCCCATCTTCTCTACGCCGACATTGCTGGAGAGACAGTTCGTAAGGGTACACTCACCGACGTCAATGTTCCCAGTTTTCTCTTTTCCGGCAAGATTACTGGTAGCGTGAACATCCATAATGAGGGCAATGTCCATTCCAAGGCTACCCAAACTATGCAGATTTACCCGCTATTCTCTGGCGAAGAAGTTTTCACTAACGAAGAAGAACCCAAAGAAACCTGGGTGATGCCAGAAAAAAATCTCTATTCTTCCGTTACTTGGGAAAACACCCCCTCCATCGGCATCTTCCACGTCATCTATAACGTCGAATACGAGGGCGTAAACTCTAACGTCGATAAATACGTCATCATCTGCCCCCTCTGGCTCCTCTTCATCATCGTCCTCGCCCTCTTCCTCCTCATCTTCAAAATCTTCTGGGGTAAAAGCCGCAAATCCAACAGATAATGACGACCTCCGCGAAGTCCTGCTATGTCGGTAGATGCGGCCATGTCGACGGGGCTTCCCCATTTAGAGTTTTTTAGATATAATATGGTTAAAGGAGGATAATAATGCCTACTTCAGACAATCTCAACTATATAGATATAACTAAAAATAAAAACAATCGGAAAAAGGGTGGTAAGATTAACGTTCGAGAAGTTAAGAAGCTTTTGGACGAGGTTAAGGATTCGGTAATTGATTATGTTGAAGAGCCTAGTTTCCGATAAAGAATACTTGAAATCCATAAAAGAAAAGCTAATAATTCTCGACAATACTTTCCTGGTCGATTTAAGTAAGGATGATGATGATGAACTAGTAGATTTTTTGAACACTTTAAAGGAAAATGAGTGTGGCCTAGTTACTATCCCCGAAGTTTTTCAAGAATTCACACGTGGCGCGAAAAGTTTAAGCCAGTATGAAAAATATGAAAAGATCTTCAACGGTCTCGGCATCGAAATTATTCAAAATTTCGACAAAGCTTTTCGCGGAGAAGCAATTAAGAAATTCATGATCGCCTACAATAACGAGACTAACCATGCGAGCCTAACCGACTCGAAACTCGCTGGTTGTCTTTTTGCATATAATCAAGTCGAGGACATGCGTCTAATCACCGCGAATTACAAAGATATGCCAGAGGCCTTATTAAAACGCGACAGCATCTTCGCCTATGACATGGGCGGAGAAATCCGCACCCATGGAATCTATCGTATCCAAGACGACTCTATTCTCCAAAAAACATTAAACAAATACGGTGGTTAGAACATAATTATGGCCATCGAAAGAAGTACTAAGCGCATCGTCGATATTAAATCAAACGACGATGACCAAGAAGAACAAGTCTTAGAAAAATCCTTAAGACCGACTTGCTTTTCCGAATACATCGGTCAAGAACGGCTCAAAACCAACCTCAAGCTCGCTATCGACGCCGTCAAAAAACGCGACGACGGCTCCACGCTCGACCATGTATTATTATATGGCCCTCCCGGCCTCGGCAAAACCACCATGGCCAACGTCATTGCTCACGAACTCGGCGCCAACCTTCGTGTCACCTCCGGCCCCGCCATTGAGCGCGCCGGCGACCTCGCCAGCATCCTCACCAACCTCCAAGACGGCGACGTCCTCTTTATCGACGAAATCCATCGCC
>CALEGA010000008.1 GCA_937876715.1 uncultured Candidatus Saccharibacteria bacterium | reverse complement strand
CTAAAGGCCGCCCCAGTTTCGTTATCGCCCACCGTCTCTCCACCATCCGTAACGCCGACCTTATCCTCGTCATGAAAGACGGCAATATCGTCGAACAAGGCAACCACGAAACCCTGCTCAAGCAAAACGGCTTTTATGCCGAACTTTATAACAGCCAGTTCGCTGATAGTATGATAGAATAAAGCCATATGGCTAAATTATATTTCCGTTACGGCGCTATGGGCTGCGGTAAAACGATGCAGCTTCTCCAAGTCGCCTTTAACTATGAAGAACGCGGACATCAAGTCTGCGTTATGAAACCCAAAACCGACACTAAAAACGGCAACAAACTGCTCACCCGCATTGGTCCTGAACGCGAAACCGACCTCTGCTTCGACCGTGACACCGACTTATTCAAAGCCGTCGCCGAAGACTTCGCTGGCGTCTCCTGTGTTTTAGTTGACGAATCGCAATTTTTGACCAAGGCGCAAGCCGACCAACTAATGCAAATCACCATCCAGCTAGATATCCCCGTCATGGCCTATGGCCTCCGCCTCAACTTCCGTCAAGAAGACGGCGGCTTCGAGGGCGCCACGCGCCTGCTCCAAATCGCCCACGACATTGAGGAGCTCAAAACCATCTGCGAATGTGGACACAAAGCAACTATGAACTGCCGCTTCCTCGACGACCAGCTCGTCGTCACCGGTCCAGACGTCTTGATTGACGGCACCAGTAAAATCGAATATCGCGCCCTCTGTCCCGCCTGCTTTTATAAATACCTCAAAGGAGAAAAATAATGTATATCGTCATCGAAGGACAAGACGGCACCGGCAAATCCACTCAAGCCGAACTATTCGCCGACTACTTCCGTGCTCAAGGTAAGCCCGTTTTAACACTTCACGAACCCGACGGCGACCTGCCGCAAGCACACGACCTCCACGACCTCATTCTCGTCAAAGGCAAGGGCTACAACCTCGTACCACTCACTAACGTCGTCCTGTTCACCGCCGCGCGGCTGGAACTCTGGCATAAACTCGCCGAACCAATTTTAAACCAAGGCGGCGTCGTTATCTCCGCCCGCAACTGGTGGTCAACTCTCGCTTATCAAGGCTACGGCGAAGGCGTCTCCCGCACTAAAATCATCCGCCTGACCAAAGAAATGCTACCGAAGCCTTACGTCGAACCCGACAAATCCGTCATTCTCACTCTCCCAGACAAAGTCCGCGAGGAACGCGAAAAAGCCCGCGGCAAGGCGCTCGAAACTTTTGAAGTCAAAGGCGATGACTTCCAACAACGCGTCAACCACGCTTACGAAAAAATCGCCCGCGACCTCAACATTCCAATTTTGGCGGCGACCGGCTCGATTGAAGAAGTTCACGAAAGTCTCAAAAAACTCTTCCAAATTTAGCAAAAGCAGAATATAATAATATATATGTCTATAATTGGTGGGCAAATTTGTGAATAAGATAGCGGTTTATCTAAATCGCCATCTCACGGGCAATGTCTTCGATAAAGACTCTATTCTTGATGCTTACTCCACCGACCGCTCAATGTTGAAGATTAAGCCTCGTTTTGTTGCGCTCCCCGAAACCACCTCCGACATTCGGAAAATCGTCCGCTTCGTCTCGCAGCTCTCCGAAAAGAAATATCACCTGCCAATTGCCGTCCGTGGCTCTGGTCTCTCTAAAACCGGCGCCGACCTCACCGACGGTCTCGTAATCTCAATGGAAAAAATGAACCACACCCGCGAGCTCGACGCTCACGACCGCCTCATTCACGTTCAAGCCGGCATCAGCCTCGGCAAACTCAACGCTGTCCTTGCACCTCACGGTCTCACCTTACCCGTTGACGCCGACCCGCGCGAAACCATCGGCTCTCTCATCGCCAACGCTCCCCGCGATAAGTTCTCAAAACGCTACGGCGGCATTATGAACTACGTTGATCGCGTCGAAGTCGTCCTCGCCAACGGCGACCTCATCCAAACTTCGCGACTTAATTTCAGCAAGCTCAGCGGCAAGAAAGACGAAAAATCTCTCGAAAGCGAAATCTATCAAAAAATCGACGAGCTCATCGACAAAAACTCTGACGACATCACCAAACAAACCGACGACTCTCGCCTCGGCTATGCCGGCTTACGCCACATTCGCCGCAACCACGGACACACTTTCGACCTTTTGCCAGTTTTCTTCGGCAGCGAAGGCTCGCTTGGCGTCATCACCGAAGTCATTATGCGCGTCGAAGTTTTACCGCCTCACCCACATCGCCTCTTCGCCGTCTTCAACACGCTAAAATCCGCCACCGAATTTGCCGACCAGCTCGAAAAGTTCAACCCACTTTCTGTCGAGCTCTACGACACACGCATTTTTAAGCACATCGACGACTACGGTAAAAAGCCTGACCTCCTCACTCGCAAATTCGAGGATGGCTACCTCGTTTTAACGTCTTTCAACGATAAACCTGCCAAGGCTCGTCGTAAAATTCACCACGTCCTCCGCCTCTTGCCAAAATCCGCCTACGTCGTCAGCGAAACCGTCAAAAACTCGTCCGACTTCGACGACTTTGCTACCAGCCTCACTAGCTTCCTCAACGACACCACCAAAGGCGAGCGACCAAACTTACTCCACGATTTCTTCGTGCCTAAATCCGCTCTCGAAGAATTCACTAAAGACCTCACTAAGCTCGAAAAATCTTCCAAGCAAAAACTCGCTCTCTTCGGCTCTTACGCCACTGATATTTACTCCATCCGCCCTGAATTTGATCTCAAAAAGGTTGACGACCGTCGCGCCGCTTTGACGCTCCTGCGCGACTTTAACGAACTTCTCAAAAGCCACGACGGCTCTCTTGCCGGCGGCTTGCCCGAGGGTCGGCTCAAGCCCATCGTCATCTACCCCGACCTCGACCCCGACCAAAAGCAACTCATCACTGACGTTAAAAAGATTTTCGACGCGCAAAACATCTTCGCCGACGGTGTCAAGTCCAACTACGACACCCGCTCCGCCGTGCGCCATCTTCGCACCGAGCCAATTCCAGGTATAATTGATTAAAACTATGGTATAATAGGGGGTATGAAAGTTAAATCAAAGAAATTATCCGACACCCGTGTTTTAATCACGGTCACCTTAGACAAAGACGACCTTGCCACTGCTCGCGAAAAGGCAGTTGAGCGTCTCACCAAAGAAGTTAAACTTGAAGGCTTCCGCAAGGGTAAAGCACCGCGCGACCTCGCCGAGAAAGTTCTCGACAAAAATGTGGTCTCTCAAGAAACCATCGACCTCGCTGTCCGCACCACCGTTCCGACCGCGTTCCAACAAGTCGAAAAAGCGCCACTGGTCATCCCGCGCGTCAACGTCACTAAATATGTGCCTGAAGAATCCGCCGAATACACCGCCGAAGCCGACATCTTGCCCGAAGTTAAGCTCGGCGACTATAAAAACTTGAAAGTTAAAAAACCCGAAGTTAAAGTCACTGAAAAAGACATCGACGAAATCGTCGAAAACATCCGCAAGGCATACGCCGAAAAGAAAGTGATGAAGAAAAAAGCGGAACTCGGCGACGAAGTTATCATCGACTTCGTTGGTAAAAAGGACGGCGAACCGTTCCAGGGTGGCACCGCCAAGGATTATCACCTTGAACTTGGCTCGCACAGCTTCATTCCGGGTTTCGAAGAAGGCATCGTCGGTCACGAATCTGGCGACAAGTTCGACCTCAAACTCACTTTCCCGAAAGATTATCACGAAAAATCTCTCGCCGGTCAAAAAACCGTGTTTGAAGTTCTCTTAAAACAAGTCAACACCATCGAACTGCCTAAACTCGACAACGACTTCGCCAAAAAATGCGGCCCGTTCAAAGATATGAAAGCACTCCGCGCTGACATCGAGAAAAACCTCAAGGCGCAAAACGAGCACCGCATCAACGAAAAGTTCAAAGACGACCTCGTTGAAGCACTCGTCAAATGTTCCAAGGTCTCCGCGCCGGAAATCCTCATCGAAGATCAACTCCACCTCGTTAAGAACGACATCGAACGCAACGCCACCGCCGCTGGACAAAAACTGGAAGATTATCTCAAGGCAAATAACGTCACCAAGGAAGATTGGGAAAAGCAAACTCGCGAAGTCGCCGAAAAACGCGTTAAAGCTTCGCTCGTGCTCCAAATCCTCGCTCGCGACGCTAAAATCGAAGTCTCCGACGACGACGTCATCGCCAAAATCGCCGAACTCCGCGACGTTTATCAAAAGTCGCCCGAGGCACTCAAAAATCTCAAAGACCCTCGCGTCAAGATGGACGTCCGCAATCGTATGACCATCGAAAAGACGCTCGACTATCTCGTCGAAGTCAACTCGAAGTAATAACAAAAGCTTTACCTTTTTGCCGAGCTTATATATAATATGTGTATATGACGGCATCTAGTACTCCTACTTTTCATAGCCAAAACATCGCCGACACTAAGGCGAGGGAGAAGCGCGAAGTTTTTGTTCACGTCGAAGAAAAGAAGACCATCAAGCAAAGCGCCGAGGAGTTTCAGAAAAAGTTTGCCGAGGCAAGAGCACACGCCACCGAATCTCGCGCCAAAATTGAAAACCCTGGCGCCGACGCTAACGGTATAGTCGCTTCGCGCGAGCACCGGTTCTCTCCTGCTAAGATTCTTAAAATCTTCATTCCCGTCGTCATTCTTGGTATTATTGGTCTTGTCGTTTATCTTAACTGGGATACAATTTACCAAAAATTCTTCGAAGCCTCTGAAGAAAAAGCTATGTCGCTTCTAGCCGACAATCCTGAAGACGCCGGTGCGATGTTCGTCCGCATCGTCAATAAAGCCTCTGACCCCGAGCAAAAAGAAGCAAATAGCCTCTGGTATGCCCAAAGACTCCTCAATCTTTGTCTCGTTGGCGACGAATATCATTGCTCAAACCAAGTACTGGAAGAAATGCGCAAGCTCGCCGAAATCGCCGAAAACATCTCGCCGTCGTCCAAATCCGCTATCTTTATGGCAAATTACTACCGTGCTAAAAACGACACCTCCAACTTCGAACTCTGGTACCAACGAGCGCAAGAACGGCAAACCGAATAAAGCGCTGGACAAAATTAAACAAAAAGAGTATAATAAGGTAAAGAGTTTCCGCTCCGAGGTTTGTGCTGAAGCCAGAAGAGCAAATCAATCTAATAACTAAAAGGAAAGTTTTTAACTGTGCCAACTATCAATCAGTTAATTCGCAAACCTCGCAAAAAGGCTGCGAAAAAGTCGAAATCCCCAGCTTTGGGTTCAATCGTCAACACTCTTAAAACTCGTTACTACGATCAAGCCGCTCCGCTCAAACGTGGTGTCTGCATCAAAGTCACGACCAAGACCCCGAAAAAACCAAACTCCGCTCTCCGTAAAGTCGCTCGTGTGCGTCTCACCAACGGACAGGAAGTTTGGGCTTACATCGGCGGTGAGGGTCACAACCTCCAGGAGCACGCCGTTGTGCTCGTCCGCGGTGGTCGTGTGCCTGATCTCCCGGGTGTCCGCTATCACATCGTTCGTGGCACGCTCGACCTCCAAGGTGTCGAGGGCCGCAAACAAGGTCGCTCCAAATACGGTGCTAAGAAAGGAGACAAATAATGCCTCGCAAAACTACTAAATCCCTTGAGCGCAAAGTCTCTCCTGACCGCCGCTATCAAAGCATCCTCGTCCAACGCTTAATCAACAAGTCTATGCTCGACGGCAAAAAACAAGCCGCCGAACGTGCTGTCTATGCCGCTCTCGAGGGCGCTGCCAAGAAATTGAAATCCGAAGACCCTGTCGCCGTGTTCGAAAAAGCACTCGCCAACGTCTCGCCGGATTTTGAAGTTAAGTCCCGCCGTGTCGGTGGTGCTAACTACCAAATCCCGTTCCCAATTTCTGGTCACCGTCAACAACATTTCGCCTTCACCTGGCTCGTCCAAGCTGCTCGCGCCCGTGGTGGTATGCCTTACAGCAAGCGCCTCGAGGCAGAAATCGTTGACGCTTACAACGAAACCGGTGCCGCTTTCAAGAAAAAGGAAGATTGTCACCGTATGGCAGAAGCCAACCGCGCTTTCGCGCACTTCGCTCGCGCCTAAATTCATCAAAGAAGGGCTTAACAAAGTCCTTCTTTTTTGATATTATAATTATAAGCATTATTAGGAGGTATTTATTATGATTAAACTGGCAATTAACGGCTTCGGCAGAATCGGTCGCAATGCTCTTAAAATCGCGATGGAACGCAAAGACATCGAAATCGTCGCTATCAACGACCTGACCGACACCAAGACCCTCGCCAAACTCTTGCAATACGATTCCAGCTACGGGATTTATGATTATGAAGTTAAATATGACGAAACCTGCCTCATCATCGACGGCAAGCGCATCCGCGTTTTAAGCGAAAAAGACCCCGCCGCGCTCCCGTGGAAAGATATGGGCGTTGACGTCGTTATCGAATCCACCGGTCTCTTCACCGACCCTGCCAAGGCAAAGGCGCATCTTGACGCTGGCGCTCGCAAGGTCGTCATTTCCGCTCCCGCCAAGGGCGAGGGCGCCAAAACCATCGTCATCGGCGTCAACGAAGACACCCTCGACAAAGACGACGTCATTATTTCCAACGCTTCCTGCACTACCAACTGTATCGCTCCTGTGATGAAAATCCTCGAGGATAACTTCGGCATCGACAAGGCGATGATGACCACCGTCCACTCTTACACCGCTTCGCAAAGGCTCCAAGACGCACCGGCAAAAGATTTAAGGGAAGCTCGCGCCGCTGCCGAAAATATCGTCCCGACCACCACTGGCGCCTCCAAAGCTGCCGCTCTCACCATCCCGTCCCTCACCGGTCGCTTCAACGGTCTCTCTGTCCGCGTCCCGACTCCGGTCGTCTCTCTCGCCGACATCACCGCCGTTTTGAAACGCTCCGTCACCAAAGAAGAACTCGTCAAGACTCTTAAAAAAGCCGCGGCTGAACCTTACTACGAGGGCATCGTTGATGTTACCGAAGAAGAACTCGTCTCGACCGACTTCCGTGGCAACGCCCACTCCGCCATCATCGACCTCCCGCTCACTGACGTCGTCGGTGGAACTTTAATCAAAGTCGTCGCTTGGTATGACAACGAATGGGGTTACTCTAATCGCCTCGTCGAACTCGCCGCCGACTTCGGAAAGGACTAAGCCGAATGCAAATCTTCGTCGCGGCTGACCATCGCGGGTTCTCCTTGAAGAATAAAATTTGCGCAGATTTAACACGCGCTTCAATAGCAGACTCTACCCCTGTTACGGTCACGGATTTAGGACCTAAAACCTACGACCCAAAGGACGATTATAACGACGCCGCTCGTGCCGTCGCCAAGGCAATTTTGAACAACTATAAAATCGGTAAGTCCGAGACTTTCGGCATCTTGATTTGCGGCTCCGCCATCGGCATTTCGATTCAAGCTAACCGCTTCAAGGGCATCCGCGCCGCCGTCGTTAACGACCTTGAAACCGCCGAATCCGCCCGCAGCCACAACGACGCCAACATCATCTGCCTCTCCGCCGACCGCCTTAACGCCGCCCACGACCCGCTCGAAACCGAAAAAGCCTACGAAGATTTGTTCGCCATCATCGAAAAGTTTTTGACCACGCCGTTCTCTAACGAACCGCGCCACTTGAGAAGAATTAAACGTTTAGATAAGGAAATTTAATGGCTACCATTGTTCCAACTATCACCACTAACGATAAAAACCTCTATATGCGCCAATACGAACTTTATTCTAAGTTCGCTAAGCGCGTCCAAGTCGATATTTGCGACGGCATTTTCGCACCGATTATGTTAATGGACGAGTCTAACGCGTGGCGCCAGCCAAACTGGGCGGCAATGGATCTTCATATGATGGTAATGAACCCATCTCAGCACCTCCCGACCATCTTAAAAATCAAACCCTCCCTCTGTATTTTCCACGCCGAGGCTAACGAAAATCTCCTTCCGATTTTTGCCACGCTCAAACAAGCGGGAATCCAGACCGGCGTCGCCATCTTGAAACAAACTTACCCAGGCAACATCGCTCCCTACATTCAAGCCGTTGACCACGTCCTCATCTTCGCCGGCAAGCTCGGTCAACAAGGCGGCACTGCCGATATGATGCAAACCGAAAAAGTCCCCATCATCCGCAGCATCAAGTCCGAAGTCGAAATCGGCTGGGACGGCGGCGCCAATATGCAAAACACCCGCGCCCTCTCCCACTCCAACATCGACGTCATCAACGTCGGCTCCGCCATCGCCACCAGCCAAGACCCCGCCAAGATGTACGCCGCTCTCACCGCCGAACTCGAAAAAACCGGAGTCGTCATCTAATGGCACGCATCGTTTCTCTCGGCTCGGCGCTCCAAGACATCTACCTCATCGACCGCGACGATTTCGGGTCGATCGAATTCGGCAACGTCAGTATGTTCAAGCATCTGGAAATCGGTAGCAAATACGACATCGACAAACTCGACTTCTTCATCGGTGGCGGCGGCACTAACAGTGCCGTCACGTTCGCCCGTTCCGGTCACGAAGCAATCTACCTCGGCAACCTCGGACACGACCCCGCCGGCGAGGCAGTGTTAAAAACCCTCGACGAAGAGGGAATCGACACCAGTTTCATCTCTTTTCCTGTCCGCGGCAAAACCGGCTGCTCCATCATTCTCCTCGACAGTAAATCCGGCGAACGCACCGTCCTCACTTTCCGCGGCGCCTCCGCCCGCTTCGACAACCTGAGCGAAAACGACCTCGACCTCATCCAGCCCGACTGGCTCTACGTCACCACCCTTCGCGGCGACATGGGTACCCTACTTAACTTCTTTGAAAAAGCAAAATCCCTTGGCACTAAAATAATGTTCAACCCAGGCGTCCTCGAACTCGCCAACCCAAAGCAAGTCCTCGGCTTGCTCCAAGACGTTGACATCCTCCTCGTCAACAAGCGCGAAGCTTCCCAACTCGTCGGTGGCTCCCTCCTTGAAGAACTTTTGAACCGCCTCAAAAACTACTGCCCGACCGTCATCATCACCGACGGCGCAATGGGCGGCATCGCCACTAACGGCGAAAAATCCTACCGCTTCGGCATCTACCAAGACGTCAAAATCAAAGACACCACCGGCGCCGGCGACGCTTTCGGCTCTGGCTTCCTCGCTTCCTACGCCTCCGGCGACAGCTTCCGCACCGCGCTCATCTTCGGCAGCGCCAACTCCACCGGCGTCGTCCAACACCGTGGCGCCAAAAACGGCATCATCTCTCGCGACATCGAACTCCACCCTATGCCCATTCAACTCATAAAATAAGGAGACCCTATGGAACAATCACTCAATCTCGAATTCGTCAAACAACAGCAAGCGCTCCTCGCCGAACTCGAAAGCACCGACTACGACCGCGCCCAATCCTACGCCAAAGACCTCCTCAACGGTCTCAAAATCGTCCGCACTTTCCCTCAAGGCGTCACCATCTACGGCTCGGCACGCATCAAAGAAACTAACAAGTATTACAAAGCCGCGCGCCACCTCGGCGAACTCCTCGCTCAAAACGGTCACACCGTCATCACCGGCGGCGGGCCAGGCATTATGGAAGCCGCCAACCGCGGCGCCTACGAATACGGCGGTCGTTCCATCGGTCTCAACATCACCCTCAGCCACGAACAACACCCCAACCCCTACCTTACCGATATGCTCCAGTTCGAATACTTCTTCGCCCGCAAAGTTATGCTCGCGATGAGCTCCAAGGTCTATGTCTTCTTCCCGGGCGGCTTCGGCACGATGGACGAATTCACCGAAATCCTTATCTTAATGCAAGAAAAGAAAATGCCCGTAATGCCCATCTTCCTCTTCGGCAAATCTTTCTGGAAGCCACTCGACCGCTTCTACGCTACCAAAATGGCGCCGCTCAAAACCATTGCCGCCGGCGACCGCAACATCTATAAAATCACCGACAAAATCGAAGACATCGTCAAAGCCGCCAACAAAATCGGTCACCCGAAAGTTAAGTCTAACTACTACGACGGTTTCGCCGCGGCGCAACACAAAACCTCGACAATATAGTATAATATAGGGGTGATATATTTAGACTACTCTGCCACCACCACACTTTTACCCGAAGTCAAACAAGAAATGCTCCGCGTAATGGCGCTAGATTTAGGCAACCCCAGCTCGCTCCACTCCGCCGGTCAAACTGCTAAACAACTACTCATTGAAGCGCGGTCGCAAGTTGCGCATTTAATAGAGGCGCGACCTCTGGAGCTAATTTTCACGTCCGGCGGCACCGAATCTAATAACACTATCGTCCGCACATTCGAAAAATGCCCAATTTTCATCAGCGCCATCGAACATCCGAGCGTCCTAAAACCCGCCGAAACTTACGGCTCCCCCTGCGTCAAAATCCCTGTCAACCAACAGGGAACTATCGACCTCGACTTCCTCCAAACTAAACTCGAAAAAACGCTTCAAGAAAACCCCAAACAAAAAATCCTCGTCAGCGTTATGCTCGCCAATAA
>CALEGA010000007.1 GCA_937876715.1 uncultured Candidatus Saccharibacteria bacterium | reverse complement strand
ACGAGAGTCGGTTTGCCGAAGTTCTGAATTAAATTTGCCATTGTGAAAGTTTTGCCGGAGCCGGTAACGCCGAGCAAAGTCTGTTCCTTAATTCCTTCTTTCAAGCCCTTGGTGAGTTGCTTGATGGCGGCGGGTTGGTCGCCAGTGGGCTGATATTTCGAGACAAGCTGAAAATTCATAGGAGTATTTTATATCCTGAGCTTGGTATAATCAACTTTTTGATATTCAAAGACGCGCGGAGTGGAGACTAGACCGGAAGAGATGCCTTTAACGTAGAGGAAGTATTTACCCTCTTCTTCGAGCGCGAATTCACGAGAGTTTTCCCACTGGCAGGTGTCGGGGTTTTCGGTCTGGGTGACGCAATAAACGTATTCGTGGTCGGTGTCGGTGGCGTTAATAGTGAGGAGATTGCCGTCGAGGGTTGGCGTGGCAACTTCCGGACGCGCAACTTTGGTGCTGTTCGAAATGAGAATTAAGCCGGCGAGA
This sequence comes from uncultured Candidatus Saccharibacteria bacterium, assembly GCA_937876715.1. Lineage (GTDB taxonomy): Bacteria > Patescibacteriota > Saccharimonadia > Saccharimonadales > Saccharimonadaceae > Nanosyncoccus. The sequence continues at coordinate 2,250 of CALEGA010000007.1, read as the reverse complement.
ACGATAGCGGCGAGGATAGAGTAAATTATTGGTTCTCGGATGGTTTTTTTGGTTTTAGAGTTGGTCACGGGCAGTTTGCCTCCATATTAAAGTCGTGTTCGGCGATGCAGAAGTATTTAGTGAAAGCAGCGTTGAGTCCACTAGCTTGAGAACCGAGTTCATCACGAGCATAGCCGCCGTGAACGTCGCGGTAGTAGGCGGTGAAAGCTTCGGCGATAAATTCGAAGCCGTCAGGGTCAGTGTAAGCATAGTCGTCGAGCGGGCGCGAGGAAGCAGGCAAACTCTTGGTAGAGTTAAAGGCATTGGCGAATTCGGTATATTCGTGGAGATAAGTGCCGGTGAAGTCATAGAAGAGACCATCGATGGCGTGACCGAGCTCGTGAATCGTGACGTGCTTAGTATCTTCGACGCGAATGTTGTTGTCGTACATTATAATATCAATCGGCGCGAAACGACCGACCGCGGGTCGCGTGACGCCAGCAGAGCCTTCGTAGTCGTCGTCTTTCGTCGCGGTGTCTTTGCCGATGTTGTCATAGGTGGTTTGGGTCATAAAACGCATTTTGCCGTAAAGTTGCTTTAGGACGGGGACGTTGTTAAAGGCGGTGGTGAGGTAGTTGACGTAGTAACTATAAACGTTGGAGCTGACACCAGATTCGACGTCAATGGCGTAATAATCATTATATTGGTTGTTGAAGTTGATTTTGCCTTCAGCGCCAAGGTTGAGAGCGGAGCCGAGAATTATATTATAGGAACGCGCGTAGAGAGTGTTGCCGTCTCTGAAGCGGTTAGTGGAGCGACCGGTGTAGAAAATGTCGCCAGCGGCGGTTGTGCCAAAGCCATAGATTTCGTTACCTGGGGAGTAGATGCGGGGATAATCGGTAATATTACAACGCGGTGGGTTAGTAGTGTCGAACGAGGCGCAAGAAGCAGAGATGAACGAGAGGGCTTGAGCAGCGATGTTATTGTTGACGAGTTCTTTCGCGCCGCCGTTAGAGAAAGTGGTGTTTTTATTAAAACTGACGGTGACGGTAGCGCCGACAATGGAATAGTAAGTTTTGTTGGAGGAGATGGTGGTGGATTTACCAGAGCCGAGCGAGGTCGAGGTGATGCCGGTGGCGGAAGCGTTAGTATCCCAGCCAACCACGGTGTAGTTCGCGCCGGAGGCGATGAGGGTAGGCGCGGTGATTTCGCAAGAGGTAGCGCCGTTGTATAGATAGCAAGAGGCTTGCGAAGCGGAGGCGGAGGCACGGTCGGGATTTTGCACCGTGAAAGTGGCGACGAGTGGCGAGGTACGGCGAGTGACAGAGTGGTAAGTGTCGCTGGTGGAAACAAGAAGATTAGTGCCAACGGCGACGGATTGGGTGGTGGAGTATGCTACGGTGTTCCAACCGAGCATGGCGAAGCCGGAGTTCATAGACGGACTGGGTGTAGTGATAGAGCAGGAGGAGGCGCCGTTATAAAGGTCGCAAGGAACAGTTTGCGTGCCGTAGCTGGAAGCGGCGGAGTCGGTGATAGTGAAAGTGGTGGTGATGGTGCGCTTAGTGATGGCGTAATAAGTGGTCGCTTTGCTTGCCGTGACGGTGGCGCCAGCGTCAAATTCTTTGGCGGTGGAGTTGGGAGTAGTTGACCAGCCGACTAAAGTGTAGCCGGCGTTTAGAGCGATGCTCGGGAGGGCGGTAGAGCAGGAAGTGGCGGTACCAGAGAGAGTACAGCTGTAGGCAGAGCTACCGGAAATGGCACCGGCGGCGGAATCTTGGAGGAGGAAAGTGAGGTCGAAGCCTTTTCTGACGATAGCGAAGTATTCTTCCCCGCCCGAGATGGTGACTTTAGCGCCGGAGGGCACAGTTACCGTGGTGGCGGTTTTGTCGGTATTCCAACCGAGCGCCGTGAAACCGTCCAGACCGGAGAGGGTTGGCGCGGTGATTTCGCAAGTCGAATCGGTTTTCGCTTTGTAGCAGGAAACTTGGGAAGCAGAAGCAGTGGCGGAGGCGGGATTTTCGATTGTGAAGGTAGCCGTGACTTGGTCGAGCGGTTCGGGAGGTTCGGCGGTGACGATGGCGTAGTAGGTGACGTTGTCAGAGATGTCGGTTTTAGCGCCGGAGGCAAGATCAACCGTGGTGGAACTCTTGTTCAGAGTCCAGCCGGAGACTTCGTAGCCAGTGTTGGCGGTTAAAGTCGGCGCGGTGATTTCGCAAGTGAGAGAGCGATTGTAGAGCGTGCAGGATGGGCTGCCGCCAGATTTAGTGGCGG
>CALEGA010000006.1 GCA_937876715.1 uncultured Candidatus Saccharibacteria bacterium | reverse complement strand
AGTCGGTGATATTGCAGTTTGTGAACATTCCCGTTCCGTGGGAAGTCGAACCTGCCTTGATCCACATTTTCTCAAAATTGACATTGTAGAACAGGCTGATATCATGGTTCTTCATCGCGGCGTTGAGATTGATAAAATATCCGCTGATGGGCGCGTTGTCGTCGGCGCTCATTACAAAGATGCCTTTTTCTTTCAGACCGTCCGAATTATGAGTGACGATCTCGCCGTCAAATACCACGCGGTAGGTCTTGCCGCCGCCGGCGCCAAGAAGACCAAGGCTCATGCAGCCGAACAGAGAGGGCAGCAGGTAGTTGCTTGCAGTCTTAAGTGCGGGAGCTTCCAGGATCGGAGCGATGAAGCGAAGAAGCAGCATGCCGATTGCCAGCAGGATAGCCAACAGTTTCTTCATTCTTGAATTCCTCATAAACGCAAGCAAGCCGAGGCGGTTGACCATCTCGACTTCGCCACCGAACGCGGCTGGGTTGACTTCGAACGCGGCGCTAAAGTCGCTGGCGCTAAGTTTTACTACCTCAAGGACGGTCTCGCCCTCCTAGAAAACGCCTTGCTCCAATTCGGCCTCTCGAAAGTCCTCGAACACGGCTTTACCTTTATGACCGTACCTGACCTCGTTTCCAGTAAAGTCCTCGAGGGCTGCGGTTTTAACCCTCGCACCTCCGACCAATCCGACGAATACTACGTCGAGGGCGAAGACCTCGCGCTCATCGCCACCGCGGAAATGCCACTCACTGGCTACCATATGGACGAAATCCTCGACGAAGACCAGCTCCCGCTCCTCTACGCCGGCTACTCCGCCTGCTTCCGCAAAGAAGCTGGCGCCTACGGCAAATACACCCGCGGTCTCTTCCGCGTTCACCAGTTCAACAAACTGGAAATGTACGCTTTCTGCCTCCCCGAACAATCCAAGGACATCCACGAAAAAATCCTCGCCATCGAAGAGGACATCTGGCAAAGCCTCAAGATTCCATACCACATCATCAACATCGCCGCCGGCGACCTCGGCGCTCCTGCCGCGAAAAAATACGACCTCGAATACTGGTCGCCCGTCAACCAAAAATATCAAGAACTCACCAGCTGTTCCAACTGCACCGACTTCCAAGCCCGCGCTGTCAACTGCCGCGTCCGCCGCAAGGACGGTAAAATTGAATTTGTCCACACTTTGAACGGCACCGCCATCTCCCTTGCCCGCGCTATGGTCGCCATACTAGAAAATTACGCTACTAAAGACGGGAAGCTGATTGTTCCCGACGTTTTGAAACCGTATTTAAACAACAAGGAGGAATTATAAACCTATGATTCAAAAAATCGAAATCTCCGGCAGCAACTATAAAGTTGAAGAAAACTTGCGCAAATATATCACTAAAAAAATCGGCAAGCTCGACCGCTACCTCCCCCGCGCTCATAAAAAGGACGTCGTCGCCAAGGTCGTCATCACCGAAGTTAACCGCGACCACGGCAACAAATACGAACTCTCCTGCGCCTGCGAAATCCCCGGCGGCAAAGTCATTTCCGCCAAGGACGAATGTTCCAACCTCTACGCCGGCATCGACATCATCGAAGCTAAGCTCACTGGTCAAATTCGCCGCTTTAAGCTCGAACAAAACCCTCACCTTAAGAAAGAGAAAAAGGGCTTCCGGGGTTTGTTTAAGCGCGGTTAATGTGCTAGAATAAAACAGATAATAATTTCCGTGGAGTAAGTAATGTCTAAAGACCAAACAGCGGTGGCAAAACCCGCCAAACCCGTAAAACCGAAAACAGTTAAAGAAAAAAAGCCGACCGACAAGCTCGCCGACAAAACCAAGCTCGACAAGTTCCTGCAAGGTATTTTTGGCGATGCCCAGAAAAAGATTTTGAAACGCTATTATAAGCGCGCACAAGAAATCACCAAGCTCGAACCTAAGTTCGAAAAAATGTCCGACGAGGAATTACAGGCAAAAGCCGCCGAGTTAAAGGAAAAGGCTAAGAAAAAATCCCTCGACGACCTCCTCCCCGACACTTTCGCTCTCTGCCGCGAAGCGGTCAAGCGCATTCTTAATATGCGTCCTTACGACGTCCAGCTCATCGGCGGTATCGCTCTCCACGAAGGCAACGTTGCCGAAATGAAAACTGGCGAGGGCAAAACTCTCGTTGCTCTCCTCCCCGCTGTTTTAAACGCTCTCACTGGCAAGGGTGTCCACGTCGTCACCGTTAACGACTATCTCGCTCAACGTGACGCCGGTTGGAACGGTCCGGTCTACGACTTCCTCGGTCTCTCTGTCGGCGTCATCATCAACAACGCCTCTTTCCTCTACGATAAGTCTTACGAGAACACCGAACACGCCGACGAACGCTTCCGCCATCTCAAACCCGCCACCCGCAAGGAAGCTTACAACGCCGACATCACCTACGGCACTAACAACGAATTTGGCTTCGATTACCTCCGTGACAATATGACGTCGGAAGTTAAATACCTCCGCCAGCGCGAGCTTAACTTCGCCATCGTCGATGAGGTCGATTCCATCTTGATCGACGAGGCTCGCACCCCGCTCATCATTTCCGCTCCCGCCGGCGACAACCCCGACGCTTACTACGCTTTCGCTCGCGTCGCGAACTCTCTTACGCCCGAAGATTACGTCCTCGACGAAAAGCACCGCTCCGTCACGCTCACCGACAAAGGCGTCGAAAAAGTCCAAGACATTCTCGGCATCGACGAACTTTATTCCACCAAGCACACCAACCTTGTCTATCATATGGAACAAGCGCTCCGCGCCGAAGTCCTCTTCAAGCGCGACAAGGACTACGTCGTCACCAACTCCGGCGAAGTCATCATCGTTGACGAGCACACCGGTCGCTTAATGCAAGGTCGCCGCTATAACGAGGGTCTCCACCAAGCCATCGAGGCAAAGGAGGGCGTCGCCGTCAAACAAGAGTCGATGACTCTCGCCACCATCTCATTCCAGAACTTCTTCCGCCTTTATAATAAGCTTTCAGGTATGACCGGTACCGCTTTCACCGAAGCCGAGGAGTTCCAACAAATCTACGCCCTCGACGTTATTCAAATCCCGCCCAACAAACCGATCCAGCGCGTTGACAAGGACGACCTCATCTTCCGCACCAAGGCAGGCAAACTCCGCGCCATCGCCAACGAAATCGAAAAATACCACGCCAAGGGTCAGCCTGTACTCGTCGGCTCCGATTCTATCGCCAACAACGAGGAAATCGCCCGCTACCTCGACGAACGTGGCGTCCAGTACGAAATCTTAAACGCCAAGAACAACGAACGCGAAGCAGCAATCATCGAAAAAGCCGGCGAAAAAGGCGCTATCACCCTCGCTACCAATATGGCGGGTCGTGGTACCGATATTAAACTTGGTGAGGGCGTCCGCGAACTCGGCGGTCTCGTCGTCATCGGCTCCGCTCGTCACGATTCTCGCCGTGTCGATAACCAGCTCCGTGGTCGTGGCGGTCGTCAAGGCGACCCCGGCACCACTCAATTCTTCGTCTCCTGCGAAGACGATTTAATGCGCATTTTCCAAGGCGACCGCGTAGCACAACTTATGAACCGCCTCGGCGTCGATGAAGACACTCCGATTCAAACCAAGTCCATCTCCAAGACTCTCGAAAACGCCCAAAAGAAAATCGAAGGCTTCAACTTCGACTCCCGTAAAAACGTCGTCCAATACGACAACGTCATCAACCGCCACCGCAAAGTCGTTTATTCAATGCGCCGTCAAATTCTCCTCGGCGCCGACATCCGTCCGGAAATTATGCGTCTGATTAAGGACGAAACCGAGTTCCTTACCCGCGATTCTTCCCGCATCAACAAGCAGTTCAACGAGCAATTCCACAGCGTCTTTAACACGCTCGACGAAGATTTGATCGACGAAATCGGCAAGCTTCGCAAGGAAAAGGAGCGCACCCACCTCGCCCGCATCGCCGTCGAAGAAGCTTACACCCTCAAAGAAGAGGAAATCGGCGCCGAAGCTATGCGCCGCGTCGAACGCGAAGTCTATCTCAAGGTACTCGACGCCCTCTGGATGCAACATCTCGAAAATATGCAACACCTCCGCGAGGGCATTCACTGGCGCTCCGTCGGCCAACGCGACCCGCTCGTCGAATATCGTTCCGAGTCGCAAAAGCTCTTCGACAACCTCGAGCGCAACCTCCGCGAAGAAGTCCTCAAGGTTCTCTTGAATCTCACGCCACAAGACGCCGCTCTCCCCGAAAATAACGACGAAGAATACGATTCCGAATTAACCAAGATGGCAGAAACCGCCACCGAAAAGGGCGTCAACGAAATCTCCGCCGGCGACAAAAACCTCGACAGCGAGTTTAAGAAAGAAACCGGCGCTAAAAAGCCAAGAGGCGCCAATACCAACGCCAACACCAAGCGTAATAAAAACAAGAAAAAACGCAAACAACAACGCCAGAACAAAAAACGCCGCTAGGAGTCTCGCGTGCGCCATTATGTCGAAGAAGTCAAGCTAAAAAATGGCGCCAAGGGCTTGTTGATTAACGTCCCGGGCGCCAGCGTTATGTCAACCCGCATTGCCTTTCGTGGGGGACTTCGCTATTGTAAAAAACCCGAACTCTACGAAATCGCCCACGTCGTCGAACATCTCAGCTTCGGCGCTAACAGCAAGTATAAATCCGAATTTGAATATGAATCCGAATTTACCAAAAACGGCGCCTACCACAACGCGTGGACTTCCGACCTCTCGATTTGTTACGAAACCGAATGCGCCGACTTCGAGTGGGATCGCATTTTGGAGCTCAAGCGTCTCGCCCTCACCTCTCCCCGCTTTAACGAAGCAGAGTTAAGGAGCGAAAAGGGCAACGTCAAGTCCGAACTCACTGGTTATATGAACGATTATAACCGCCTTCTCTGGCCTCGCCTCCAGCAAGCCATCGGCGAAAACGTCCAAAACTTGCAAGAACGCGTCCGCACTCTCAGTAACATCGAACTCCGAGACATCCGCGAGCATTATCGCCGTACTCACACCGCTGATAATATGCGCTTTGTTATTTCCGGCAACCTCGGCTTCCGCCGTCGTTATAAAATTATCAAAATGTTAAACGATTGGGAGTTAAAAGAGGGCGAACGCCTCGACGTCCCGCTCGACGAACTCCACGGCGCCGACCCCGTCCTCATCCGCCGTAAAGACGCTTCGAACATCACTTTCGGCTTCAGTTTCGTCACTCCCCGTCGCCTCGACTCCGCTTGCACCGTGGCAATGTCCTGCCTTAACCACATTCTCACCGGCACAATGTCGAGTCGTATTTTCGGTGAGGCGCGCCGTCGCGGGCTGGTTTATGGGATGGGTAGCTCCCTCAAT
>CALEGA010000005.1 GCA_937876715.1 uncultured Candidatus Saccharibacteria bacterium | reverse complement strand
CGGACTTTTTGTTGCCTTTCATTAAGCGTTCGTTGAAAACGGGAATGAAAGAGACGGCGAGGGCGCCGGAAGTAAGAATGAAGAACATAAAGTCGGGGATGGTAAAGGCGGCGGTGTAGGCGTCGATACCGGTGGGGTAGGTTTTGAGGTAGTAAGAGTTTAGAATGCGGTCGCGAAAAACACCGAGAAGCGAGGAAAGTAAAGTGGAGCCGGCGAGTAAAATGGCGGCGGCTTTAACCGAGAGCTTCATATTGGCGAGTGCCGTGACAGATTTAAACTTTAACTTAGCCATAAAATAATTATAGCATCTTACGGCTTTTGCGGTGGGTTTTTCTGGCGTTTTTTATATTTACGAGACTCGTGAGCGAGCTTGATTTTGCGAATGATAAAATAGACAACAACGCAAAAGAGGGCGGCAGCAGTGGCGAAGACGAAGTAGATGATGTATGGCAGGCGCCAGCCATAGATAGCAAAGGCAATAGTGAAGCCAGAAGTAAGGACGATAAGTGCGACCATAATCGGGACGATGTGGTCGTTGAGTTGGGTGGATTTTTCTTCGCGCCAGTGTTGTTTTTGGCGTTCATATTCGTCCGAGCCCTCGACATTCATAGAAATAAAATGGATTTCGTCGTAAGAATCCGCCTCGTCGTTAGTATTTTGAAGCCGCCCACTGGAGGCTTTGTGATAAATTTCGTCAGGATTGGGAACGTTAGGCATAAGCCTATTATAACATTATTCTTCGTCTTCGATGATAGCGAGGTGAGATTCGGTGAGTTGAATTTGATCGACGGTGGAGGGCGAGTTCATCATTAGGTCGATGCCGGAGCCATTCTTCGGGAAAGCAATGACGTCACGGATGTTTTTGGCGTTTTCCAAAACCATAAAGATACGGTCGATGCCGAAAGCGCAGCCAGCGTGTGGTGGAGCGCCGAATTTAAAGGCGTTCAACATTCCGCCGAAGCGAGCTTCGACGTAGGCGTTGTTGTAGCCGAGGATATTGAAGACCTTATACATAATTTCTGGGTTGTAGTTGCGGACGGCGCCAGAGCAGATTTCAAAACCGTTCATTACCATATCATATTGGTCGGCAACAATACTCAGTTTCTCTTCGTCAGTTTTGGCACTTTCGAGCGCGGCGAGACCACCTTTAGGCATTGAAAATGGGTTGTGACCGAAGTCGAGTTTTTTGTTCTTTTCGTCCCATTCATAGAACGGAAAGTCAACAATCCACGTTAAAGCGACTTCGTTATCCTTTTTAAGACCGAAGTGGTCGGCAAAGGAGATGCGGAGTTGACCGAGAACTTTGTTGACTTTTTCGCGGACGTCGGCGCCGAAGAAGACGGCGTCACCCTCGGTTGCGCCCGTGAGCTTTTGGACATCTTTGATTTCCTGTTCGGACATAAACTTCAAAATCGGAGATTTGGCGCCCTCTGCTGTATATAATATGTAGGCTAAACCGCCAGCGCCGAGTTTGCGCGCCTCGTCGGTGAAAGCGTCGATTTGCGAACGGGTGAGTGAAGCGCCGTCTTTGACGCAGAGCGCCTTGACGCAAGGTTGCTTGAAAACTTTGAAATCGGTGTTTTTGAAAACGTCGGTCAGCTCAATGAGTTCCATACCGTAGCGGAGGTCGGGCTTATCGACACCGTAGGTGTTCATAGCGAAATCATAGGGGAGGCGAGGAATAGTGTTTCCCTTTTCGATAAACTGCTTGGCAGGTTCGCTCTTCAGGACGAGTTTTTTGCCGGCGAATTCGGTGGCGAGTTTTTGAATCAGCGGCTCGGTGGTTTTTCTCACGACTTCGCCGTCTTCGACAAAGGACATTTCGCAATCGAGTTGGTAAAAGTCGCCGTAGAGGCGGTCGGCGCGCGGGTCTTCGTCGCGGAAGCAAGGTGCGATTTGGAAATACTTTTCGACGCCGCCGACCATAAGAAGCTGTTTGAATTGTTGTGGCGCTTGCGGGAGAGCGTAGAATTGCCCTGGATGAAGACGAGACGGAATGAGAAAGTCGCGCGCACCCTCGGGGGAGGAGTTAGCGAGAATCGGCGTGGTGATTTCCGTGAAGCCGGCGTCATACATATAGTCGCGGAGGAATTTATAATAGCGCGAGCGGTCTCGGAGCAGCTTTTGCATCGACGGGCGGCGGAGGTCGAGATAGCGATATTTAAGGCGGAGGTCTTCGCCAGATTCAGTGCCCTCGTCGTGGGTGTTGACGGTGGGGGTCTCGGAGCGGTTTAAAAGTTCGAGCGTATCGACAACGAGCTCAATGTCGCCGGTCGGGATGTTAGGGTTTTTGAGTTCGGGCGCGCGTTCACGGATTTTACCGGTGGCGCGGAGAACAAATTCATCACGAACGGATTCGGCGAGATGGAAGCTTTCGGCGGTGTCGGGCGTGACGACGAGCTGAATGATGCCAGTGAAGTCGCGGAGGTCGATGAAAATCAGCCCGCCGTGGTCGCGGCGTGAGTTGACCCAGCCGGCGACGGTAACGGTTTTGCCAAGAAAGTTTTTGAGCTCAAGAGATTTTTCGTAATTCATAGAGATAATTATACCATCTTTCCTTTATTCGTGCAATTTGACAGCGGCGGGCAAAGTCGTGCCTTTGAGAAGCGTTTCCAAATCTTTTTCTTCGAGGGTTTCCTTTTCCAAAAGTGCCTCGGCTAAGGTGTCTAAGATTTTACGATTGTGCTTCAGGACGGTTTCAGCGCGAGTGGCGGCTTCTTCGGAGAGCACCTTGATTTCTGCGTCGATTAGCTCGGCGGTCTTTTCGCTATATGGCTTGCCAGTTTGAATCGTGTAGTAACCAGTGGCTTCGGACGGGAAGACGAGGTTGCGAGTTTTGTCGCCCATACCCTCTTCGACAATCATTTCCTTGGCGAGCTCAGCGACGTTTTGGAGGTCGGAGCCAGCGCCAGTTGTGACAGCCTCAGGACCGAAGACGATTTTTTCGGCGATGCGTCCACCCATAGCACGGGCGAGAATGTCTTTCAGTTCATAAATTGACTTGTAGTTTTTATCTTCGGGCGGGAGGAACCAAGTGACGCCGCCAGTGCGACCGCGCGGAATAATCGTGACTTTATGGACGGGATCGGAGTCGGGGAGGACGTGACCGACGATGGCGTGACCGGCTTCGTGGTAAGCGGTGACTTGGCGTTCGTGGTCGTTCATCACTTTGGACTTTCTTTCCGGACCAATGGCGACGCGCTCGAATGCTTCGGTTAAATCTTCGTTGGTGATTGCCTTGTGTCCGAGACGAGCGGCGGTGATGGCGGATTCGTTAGCGATGTTGGCGAGGTCGGCACCGGAAGAGCCGGCGGTTTTAGCGGCGAGCGATTCGAGGTCGAGACCAGCGTCGATTGGCTTGCCTTTGAAGTGGACTTTGAGGATTTCTAGGCGGTCTTTGCGCTCGGGGAGTGTCACGTTAACGTGGCGGTCGAAGCGCCCTGGGCGGAGTAATGCCTTGTCGAGCATATCGACACGGTTAGTAGCGGCGATAACGATGACGCCAGATTCGTTTTCGAAGCCGTCCATTTCGACGAGGATTTGGTTCAAGGTCTGCTCGTCTTCACGACCAGCGCCACCACGCGCGTCGCGCTTGTGTGCCACGGCGTCGATTTCATCGATGAAGATGATGGATGGTGCGTTTTTCTTCGCCTTTTGGAAGAGGTCGCGAACACGAGAAGCGCCAACGCCGACGAACATTTCCGCAAATTCAGAACCAGAGATGGAGAAGAACGGTACGTTTGCCTCGCCCGCGACAGCGCGAGCCATTAAAGTTTTACCCGTACCTGGGTCGCCCGCTAGGAGAACGCCGCGTGGGATTTTAGCGCCGAGAATGCTGTATTTTTTCGGATGCTTGAGAAAATCGACGATTTCTTGCAAGTCTTGTTTGGCAGATTCGTTGCCGGCGACGTCCTTGAAAGTGACGTGCTTTTTGTCGGGCCCGTAAACGCGCGCCTTTGCCTTACCGAAGCCGATGTTCTGATTGTTCATAGATTGAGCTTGGCGCATCATATAAGAGAAGAAAATAATGAGAGCGAGAACAGGCAAAATGATAAAGGCGGCGTCGAGAATCGTACCCCAGACATCGGTTGGCTGAATATATTCAATAATGGGGTAAGTGTTTTTGCAGGTGGTTTTTTCTGCTTCGTCTTCAATCTTGGCGCAGTAGTCAACTAAGCCTTGGTCGTAGAGTGTACCGGAGGCGTCTTTCAAAGATTCTTCGGTCGGTTGGTCTTTGTCCTTGAGGGTGATTTTGAGCTTGTTGCCCTCGACGGTGATTTTCTTGATGTTGCCGTTTGGGTCGTTGGCGCGGGCGATGACGGAGCTAAGCGGGACGGTTTCTAACTTGGTTTGATTGTTGTTGAAAACGGTGTTAAAAAGCGCCGAGCAAAGCAGGGCGACAAAAGCGAGAAAAATAAGGGTGCGTACAAAGTTCGACGCCTTGGCGGCAGAAGATTTTGACGCGGGTTTAGGAGAAACATTTGATTTTGGCATATCTATATTGTACCATAGATGCAATTCCTATGGGTAAAAAAGTTCTGCGAATTGGAGTTGTGGTGGTGGCGGTGGGAATTGTGATTGCTGCGGTGGTGAATGCCGCGCTTCTCACGGATGAAGAAAGAAAAAATGTGACGAAAGCGGAGCCGAAAGGTTTGGCACTGGAAGTGCGCGATAAGTTCGCCGAAAGTGTCAATGATACGCTTGGTGGGAGAGAGGCGAATTTAGGGCTTGCCTATCTCGCTGGTATAAAAACCGGACTCGACAAAGAGACGCTGGAAATGTTGCGCGCGGTGGGGTTGGCGCATATTGTGGTGGCGAGCGGGACGCACCTTGGGATTATCGTAGGTTTTTCTCGCAAGTGGTTTGGAAAAGTGTCGCGGTTTGCGGGAGCGTTGTTTAGCTTGGTGTTTATTTTTATCTTTGGACAGATTATCGGTTGGACGGCGAGCATTACGCGTGCCGCGATTGTGGCAGTGCTGTCGATGATTGGTTGGTATTATGGGCGAAAACTGGAAGCGTGGCGAGTGATTTTGTTCGCGATGACAGTGACGCTTTTGATTAATCCGCTTTATATTATTGACCTTGGTTGGCTGTTGTCATTCGCATCGTTTATCGGTATTTTGATTATTGCACCGATTTTGACGGAGTTTTTCTATGGACGGAAGTCAGAGAAAAAGCTAAGCAAGGTGGCAGAGATTATGATCGCGAGCGTGGCGGCACTGGTGATGTGCGCGCCGATTTCTGTGTATTTTTTCGGGTCGTTTTCCGCGATTGCGGTGGTGGCAAATTTATTGATTTTGCCGACGATTCCCCTTGCGATGGGGTTGACGTTTTTGACGGGGTTGGCGGGATTTTTGCCGTCGTTTTTCTTATTTGATTGGTTGAAATTTGCTGTTGTAAAAATTACAACGTTTTTGCTGGATTATCATCTTGCGGTGGTGGAATTTTTCTCGAAACAAACCAGTTTTATTTTGACGCTGCCAAAAGAAAATCCGTGGGTGTTTTTGTTCTATCTGCCGATTGTGATACTGGTTGTAGTTTATTATGTGCGGCGCGCGGGAAGACGAAAGAAGGCAAAACTCCGAGTTTGGAGTAACTCGGAGAAATATTTGCCATTGACGCGCTAGTTATTCGAAGTTGATTTCGCCACGACGGACGCGAGTTTTTCGGCGAACGAAGGCGTAGCCGCCTAAGCTCAGGGCGATGCCGCCGACAATGAAGATGACGACGTTAGATTGGGTGGCGCCACCAAAGAGGCTGGTGAAGAAACCGGTGTTCGGGCGTGCCGGACCAATCCAAACAGTTTGGTCTTCGTCGCCGAGGTCTTTGTGCTCGGCGATTTTTTCACCGTCTTCTTGGTCGGTCGGCAGAATGTAAAGCTCCTCGAAGACAACGATTGCCTTGCCGTTGATGTCGTCGGCGGTGAGGGTAAATTCAAGATTTTCGGTGCCGCTTTCGCCGGTGGGGGTGAACTCCCAAGTGATTTCCGTGACGCCGCTCGCCGCGAGGCGGTTGCCAGAGTTCTTGTCCATCAGTTCACCGTGGAGGACATAGGTGGTGCCTGGGACGAGACCTTTGTAGGAGACCTTATCGGTGATAGTGACTTCGCCGTTTTTGGCGAGTTCGTGGTCACCGTCTGCTTTATCGGTGGCGATGGTGTGGATTTCTGGTTTATCAACGGTGATTAACTGGTCTTTGTCTTCAAGGTCTTTGTGTTCAGCGACGAGATCTTCCCTGTCGTTGTTGACGAGGTAAAGCTCTTCGTAAACCACGAGTTCTTCGCCGATAAGTTCGCGCGAGTCAAATTCGGTTAGCTTAACGAGAACGGAGCCGGTGGTTTCTTCGTAGTCTTCGGAGCCAGCGACGAAAGTGGTAGCACCCTCAATGTCGAAATGCGTGCGAGTGCAAACTTGCTCAGTTTCCGGCTCTTCTTCGTCGTCATCATCGGTTTCATCATCGTTGGTGTTAATCGGCACATCTTCGCAGGTAATTCTTGCGCCTTGGACTCTGTCGCCGGCGTGGTGACCGTCGCCGTCGTTCTTATAGACGAGCCAGCCTTTAGCGACGTAAGTTTTACCGATGGTGACGCCCTCGTATTTAAGGTGGTCGATGATTTGAGTGTAGCCAACGCCGATTTTGTGGTCGTTGTCGTAAGCATCAACCGCTTCAGTGCCGACGCGCATAGAAACGCGAACGGTCTGATCTTCATCTTCGGGGTCTTCGTGTTTAGTGACGACTTCGTCAGTGTCGGGGTAGCCATCGTCGTCCAGCGGGACGTCGTCCTCACTGCCGGCGAAGAGATATTCATAAACCACGATTTCTACGCCTGGGAGGTCGTGAGCGTCAACCGGGAAAGTCATTTCGATATCGCCGTTATCTTTCTTGGTCGGTGTAGTGAAAGTGGCGTACGCTTCAATGCGTTTACCGTCTTTGTCAAGGAGCGGGCGATTGTTGGTTTTATCCCAAAGATAACCATAGAGAGTGTATTCCTCGTCCATCAAGAGACCGTCGTAATGAACCGTGTCGATGATGGTTTGACCGTCTTCGTGGTCGATGACGTCGTCGTAAGAACCGTCAGGATTTTGCTGAGCGTCCTTAGCGACAGTGCCGATGGAAGCGACTTTGACAGTGATGGTTTGGTCGCCCTCATCAAGCGCTTCGAGGTGTTCATCAAGCAAGCGTCCGTCGCCGTGTTTGCTTTGGCTGCGATAGAGACGTTCGTGAACGACGAAGCTGCGACCTTGGAGCGGAACAGTGTTGAGGTTGATTTCTAGCGCGACCGTGCCTTTACCTTTGGCGTCCGCCTTGAAAGTCTTGGAGTTTTCGACAAATTCGTCTTCGATTTCGACAGTTTCGCCGGTCTCTGGGTCGATCATTGAGCCGACGACGGTGTACCATTCGCCCTCAACGAGACCCTCGTAGTCGATGTAGTCTTTCATAGTGACGTCGCCGACGCCGAGGAGCTTGCCATCGTCGAACTTGTAAGTGGCGTTGGTGTGGATTTTGGGCGGCGCAAGTTGGACGGTCTGGTCAGCGTCGTCTGGCACGGCGTGGGAATAGAGTTCGATGTCGCCGAAGTAAAGGGTTTGATAAACGACGAATTTCTTTTGGTTATTGCCGAGAGTGTAGTCGTAGTGGAGAGTGGAGTCGAAAGTGCTAAAGTTATCGATTGTGACCGTGCCGGAAGTAGAAGCGGCGGGGAAATTGTCGATGGCAGTGGAGACAGGCGGGTCGGCAGTACTGATAGTGGCGAGGTCGTAGAGTTCGCCTTTGAGGATGTAGGTTTGCCCTGGCATAAGGTTATGGTAAGCGACGCTGTCAATTACGGTAGTGGTGCCGATGGGGAGATATTTATTATTGTCGGTGCGAGTAGTAGTGGCGGTAGTGGTGATGAATGGGTCTTTGACGGAGAGAATTTGGTTTTGGTCGGACGGGTCTTCGTGGCTGGCAAAATGTTGAGAGTTATTGCCGAACCAAATGTATTCGTAAACGACGAACTTACACGGAAGAGTGAGCTTGTTGTTGACGGCGCAGTTCGCGATGGTGTCGATGTTAAAGGTGATAGTCTCGCCGGTGAGATTATCTTCGCCTGTGGCAGTGAAAGATTTAGTGTTGGTTGAGACGACAGTGCCGCTGTCGGTGCCGTCGGAATTGAGCTTGTGGACTTCACCTTTGATGAGATAAGTGTCGCCGGAGACGAGACCTTTATAGGTGACGGTGTCTTGAATGGTCGTGGCACCGACTTCGAGTTCGTGTTCATTGAGGGAGACGTCGCGACCGTTGATTGCCGTGGTACCGATTTCCGGCGTGAGGACAGAGACAGTTTCCGAGTTGTCGGAGGCAACGTGTTCAACGAGCGTAGCGCCGGCGGAGTTTTTGAGTGTGATGACGACGGTCAAATCTTTGCCAACGTAGGGCGTCGAATCGAAGTTAGTGAAGCTAAGCGTGGTGTCGATAGGCGTGCCGGTGCTGGCGGACATCGTGTAGGAAGCGGAAGTGTTGGCGACGGTGGTAGTGCCGTATTTGAGGGCGCCTTCGATGGTGTAGCTTTGACCGTTGGTGAGACCGACGATGTGAATGTTGTCGTTGATGGTGACGGTGCCAGCGGCAAGTTTTTTATTATCAGCGGCACGAGTGCTGGTGGCGGTAGTGGTGACTTCGATGCTCTTAACTTTGACTTGTTCGTTAGTGTCGGCGAGGTTGGCGTTGTGAATGAAGATGCGCACCCAATCCGGGCTGGAGGAAGTGCCGTTGTTTTTGTAGAGAACCTGTTTGATGCTGAGAGTTTTGTCAATGTAAGGTGAGGTGTCGAAAGTCGAGAAGACCATATCGAGGTTGCCGCAAGTGCCGGAGCCGTCAGCAGTGAAAGTCGAAGCGCCAGTTGGCGAAAGTTTGGTGCCGGAAGCGAGTTCGTAGAGTTCACCCTCAAGTTTATACTGGGCGCCGTTTTGGAGACCGGAGCAGGTGATGCGGTCGGTCACGCCGACGCTCTGAGCGATTTCCAGTTCTTTGTCGGGGTTTTCGAAAGTCGAGTTGGAGTTGCGAGCGATGGTAGTGAGGCTTGGTTGGTCGGGAATAGTATCATTTTTAGTGCCTTGGGAATAGGTGCTGGAACCGTTGACGGTGGCTTCAAAGGAAATGAGGTCGTAGGCATTGTTGGCGTTGCTGCGAACTTCGGTAACGGTGTAAGTGCCATAGATCATCTCTGGGCTAGTGACGGAGCCGTCGGCGGCGGTCGGTCCGATGGTGTAAGTGAGGCTGGAGTCTGCTTTGTTGACGGCGGTGAAAGTGATGCCGCCGAGATTGCGCGAGGAGGCAGAGCCGTTAGCGGCGAGTTCGTAACCGGTTTTGGTGAGGCTAATTTTACCTTTGATGACGTCGTTCCGGAACGGGCTGCCAGTCATATCGACAGTGGCGGGGCAGTGTTGCTAGAGTCGAGCGTGACGGTCATAGACGTACTGTTGGTATTGAAGCCGGCGGTGGCAGTTTTTTCCGTGATGGTGTAAGTGCCAACGGGGAGCGAGACGTTAGTTGTGCCGGTGCCGTCGGAGCCAATGGTGATGGTGGCGACTTCGGTACTGCCACTTTTGACGGAGAAGACGGTGCCGACGACGGTGAGACCAGCGTAGGTGGTGCCGGAATTAGCGTCGGCGACTTTTTTGATTTTGATGTAGGCGGTAGGAACTTGTTCGTTGTCGTGCGCCCAGCAAGTGTTGTCGGCGTGTTCGGTGGTGACGGTACAGGTTTGTTCGTTGGAGTAAATTACATAGCCGGTCGGAGCGGTGGTTTCCGTGTAATAAATGCTCGTGGCGTCAACTTCGATCCACGCCGTACAGCCGTCAGAGCCGGTCGTGTAGTAAGTTGGCGTGCCGAAGCTAAAGCTGAACACGGCGCCTTGAAGCATAGTGCCGGTGGTGGATTTTTTACAAACGCGAATGCGGGTGGGAGAAGAAGGCCCTTTATATTCGAGCCAGCCGATAGTCTGATGCGTGGCATCGACCCAAGTGGTGTAAGATTCGTATTCGTCGGCAGCGTTGGGGTAGTTGGAAGCGAACCATTGATTAATATCTGTCGCAACTCCTTGAACAACGGCTTTATCGTTCGCATCAAGCGCATAGTAATCGCCTGCATAAACGCCGCTAGCCGCCATATGACCGATGGCGAAGATAGCGTCGCGTGAGTCAACGAGCGAGCCGGCGAGTGATTTGTTACATCCGGTGGAATAGTAGCTGTTACAGCCATAATAGTAGTCGGTGTATTTGACGATTTCTTCGCCACTGCTGTTTGTGCGAGCGCGAGGGTCAGAGGTGCTATAAACGATGTTGGTGTCGTCGTCGCGAGTCATAAGGTTTCTGATGGCGGAAGTTTTGGAGCTCCAGTTATATTGGGCATTGAAAAGGCTGTAGTAATCAGGGCCGCCAGCGGCGACAGAAGCGGCGGAGTAGCTCGGAACAGTGGCGAGCATAATTTGCTTGACGTTGGTCGTGTTGATAGCCGCGGTACCGGAGCCGGTTGGAGTAGTTTTGGAAGCTTGGAGACACATAGCGTCGTTGCCGTTGACATTGTACCAACGAGTGGACCACGGTTGCCAACTGGATGCCGCGCCGTAGTAGATGGCGTTTGAGTCGTAAGTGTAGCCGCGGTAGTTATTTGCTACGGTAATAGTGGTGGCGTCGCCGGCGCTGGTGATAGCGCGGACGGCGGAGTAGATGCCAAAGCCGAGACCGGCGATAGCAAAAACAAAAATGGGAATCCAAAACTTTTTTCCACGGTTCTGGAAAAAGCTCTTTAGTTGTGCGAACCTCCCTGATTCTAAATGCATATGTATATATTATAGCGCTATTGCTTTTAAAAATCTAGGGTTTTGATAAAATGTTTTTAAGACCTCTGCGCCTCTGGCGTACGTCTGGTAATTTTCCAAGTTAGAAAAGAAAGGGAGGGAGTCTCGTGGCTAAAACACAACCGAAGGACTACCACGAATACTTGGTGCCTGGGCTTGACGTGTTGATTAGCGACCCTGACTTGATTGAGTTTAAACCCGACGAGGAACGTGAAGCAAAGTGCAAGCGCCTGCTGATTCCAGAGTTCTATCTCGACCGTCTGAAAGATTTTGGCAAGGAATATGACTATACTGCGCGCGGAAGAAAGTCTTCAGTGTTGATTTCCAACATTAACCAGATTATTTCCCTGTCGAGCAGGAGCGACGACGGCTGCGCTCGCTTCCCGAACGGGATGGAAGCGCAAGTCGTCAGCTATCGCTATGACCCCAACGACCGGCGGTTCGACCCAAACAGTGCCACACAGCAAGCAATCAAGACCGCAGAATATCTTTTGACAGGCGATGGTGCCCGCGAAATCAATTTGCCCGCTAATCACAAACCTTTGAATGAAAAATCTTTGGCGGTGCTAACCGGCGATGCATTTCTTTCTAGTAAGGCTCTGCTACGAAAAATTGATGTAGCGTTCATTTCTCACGAACTCTACACTGGTCGGCGGCGGCTGAAGTTGCCGATTGAAGCTTCCAGCCTTTGGTGTTCGAACCATCGAATGACAGCGAGAGAATTTGCGGAAGTTTTTCCCTATGAACCCGCCTTGAAACCGCAGGAATTTGTGGAGTTCTATGGCGATTATCACCCGCTGAATAATCCGCGAAAGTTCGCCACTAACATCGGACGAATGGACCCCGGGCAGAATGCCATAGTGCCACTGCGCTTCCAAGAAATTAGCGCGAGCGGGCCGAAAAAGGTAATTCCGAGAACCGCCGGACAGGCGATGATGGTCGAGGCAATGATGTTGCCTTGCGACGAAGCGCCGATTATTATCGCGCTGGGTGCGCTCGGAACGGGTAAGACTTATCTCTCCTCGGCGTTTAGCTATTATCAAGGTTTGGTTAACGCCGAAACGCCGTACGATAAAATCTTTATCGTACCGCACGATCCGGCGCTGGGTGCCGACACGGGTTTCCTGCCTGGCGACGCAACTGCGAAAGCGCGCGCGAATGCGATGTCGTATGAAGACAATATGATTGAAATTATGCGGCATCATTACGCTGACGGCGAGCGGTTAGGCGACTATGGCAAGGCGAAGAAAGAGTTCGAAGACTATATTAAAGACGGTCGAATCGGTTTCGATTCTATCGTGCGAATGGGTGGACGAACTCTGCCGAATACGATTTATTTTATCGACGAGGCGCAAGACACGGAACGTTATCAAATCAAGCAGCTGGTCGGACGAACGGGCGACAATTCCAAAGTTGTCGTCGCGGGAGACCCGACGCAGGTGACAAATCGGCATTTGACGCCGGACAATAACGGTCTGGTGCACGCCGCGGCGAAGCTTGCCAATCATCCGAACGTGGTCGTCGTATCCTTTACGGTTGATGAAGTGACGCGGTCGCTGGCGGCGCAGATTGCAGCGAAGTATTTGTGAGTTCTTTTCTAACCAACACGTTTTCCGAATAAAGTTTAATGATACTTTTTTCGGAGAAAAAAGTATCCCCCTGTTTCAGGGGGATTTTCTATTTTATTTAATGACGAACCAATCGTCGAATGCGAAGTCGTCGCCCGAAACGAGACCGGCGGCGAGGAGAGGCGAGTAGGTTTCTTTTAAGTCTTGGTAGTATTTGAGGAAAGCTTCGGCAGCGAAAGTCATTTGCTGGAGTTTCCTTTTTGTAATCATATCGAGAGAGGTGCCACGAGTTTGACTTTTTCTGTATTTAACTTCCGTGAAATAGATTTTGTCATTTTTAGTCGAAACGATGTCGATTTCGTAAAACTTGGTTTTGTGGTTGCGGGCGACGATTCGGTGACCGCGTTTTTGCAGTTCTTGCGCGACAATGTTTTCGGCTTTGTTGCCGATTTCTTTAGTAGTGATTTTGTCAGGATTTTTGATCGGCTTGAACGAAGTCCGATGCTCAGGGCAAGCGCCGTATTTTGCCAAAGCGGCTTTATGCGCCGCGGTGCCGTAGCCGACGTGTTTTTCGAAACCATAGTTGGGGTATTTTTCGGCGAGCTGCACCATATAATTATCACGCGCGACTTTGGCGATGATGGAGGCGGCGGAGACTTCTTTGATGAGAAAATCGGCTTTTTTGAGGACGGTGACGTAGTTTTCTAACGAGGTGCCTTTGAGGAAGTTGACAGTGCCGTCGATTACGACTTCCGTGAAAGGTGTTTTAGTTTTTCTGATTTCTTCGACGGCACGGCGAGTGGCGAGCTTGAGACTTTCGGAAAGACCGAGCTGGTCGATTTCTGACGCTGAGACCCAGCCGAGTCCGGTGGCAGGAGCTTCGTTCAAAATAATGGCGGAGAGTTCTTCGCGTTTTTTCTTGGTTAGTTTTTTCGAATCGGTGAGTTCGGCGACCCAGCTGGGATAGTTGCCGTTGTTATCTTTCGGTAAAATGACCGCGCCAATGACGAGCGGACCTGCCCACGGTCCGCGACCAACTTCGTCGATTCCCAAAATAGACATATATTATATATATTACTACAAAGTCTGGTTAATGAGGTAAACTCGTTCGGAAATGTCGCGCATAATTTCCTCGCGATTAGCCCAGTAGCCGTGCATTGACAGAACCGTGAGGAAGTACGGGCTGTCGGCGTAGATGATGGCGGATTCGTGATGAGTGCCGCCGTGGAAACCTGCCTTATAGGCGATGCGGGGGTGACCGTAGAAGTCCATGGTCGGGTAAACGCCGTTGAAGAAATAATTCATTAGCTCGTAGCCGTTGCTGAGCGTGCCGGCGAGTTCCCAAAGTTTACTCCATTCTGCGAGCTGGTCGTTAACCGTGGTGTCGCTAAAAGTGGAGACGCCGTCGGAGAGATGATATTGCATCCCGATTTCTAGGGCGTAGTTTTTGAGATTGTTGATGCCAAGGCTACGAGCGAGTGAGACGTGAGCGGAGTTGTTGCTGTAGGAAACGGCGTTTTCCAAAAGATAACGTTCATTCCAGTTGCGCGGACCGCCGAAGCGGTCATAAATGTAAATGGCATCGAGAGTTTTGGCGAGTGAGGCGCCGTAGTAAACGCGGTCGGCGTCATAAGTGTAGGTGTAGTCTTTTTCGAAATTGCGAAAGCCGAAGCTTAAGTTCCAGCCGTTGCGCAGGCAATAATCGCGCAATTCGTCGAAAGTGGCAAGCGGCTCGCTGGTGAAAGCGGAATAATTATAGACGAAAACGCGGCGCGATTTTTCTGTTGCGTTGCCGGCGGCGTCCTTGACTTTATAAACTAAAGTATAGACGCCGAGGCGGGAAGTGTTGACTTCGCCCTCGACCGTGATGTTGGCGGACAGGTCGCCGTCGTGGAGGTCGCTGGCGGAGGCGCCTGGGTCGATGAATGGTTGACCGACGTAAAGACCGATGTTCGCTTCGCCGTTTAGTTCAAGTTCGGGCGGAGTGATGTCGCGGATGATGATTTCGCGCGAGTCGGTATGGGTTTCGCCGAGATAGTCGAGCGTGTAAGAAACTTTGTAATCGCCGATGGTGTGATTTTTGATTTCTTCCGTGTGTGGGCTTTCAACAATGACTTGTTCGGTTAAGTCGTGGCAACGGGAGAAAATGCAGTAGCGGGCGATGTAACCTGGTTCCTCGAACGTGCCGTCGGTTTCGGAAAAGTCAAAAACTTTGTTGCCGATTAACTTGAGTTCGATATAAGAGGTGCGGTAGGCTTCGTAACCGGCATAAGCAGTGCCGCCGAGGAAAGCGACAAAAAGAAGAACCAAAATGAATTGCAGGCGGTGGCTTTTTGCCGTGTGCGCTCTGTGGCGCGGGAGCTTGCCAGAATCCTTGATTTCTGCTTGACCTCCAATGTGCATAAGCTTATTATATTATTTTCTGTTATTTCTGACAAGAAAATCGCCCGAGGAGTTTTATTTCTTCGGGCGAAATGAGTTTTTCTTAAAAGATTATTCTTTGGTTTCTGCTTTTGCTTCTTCGGCTTCTTCAGCTTTTTCAGCGGGAGCTTCGGCAGGTTCTTCGGCTTTTTCTTCCGCCAAAGTGTTGACGGCGGCACGGTCGAAATCCTTGCCAGAGAGACGAGCGGACTTACCGCTGCGTTCGCGGAGATAGCTCAAATTGTTGCGGCGAACCTTTGCGCGGCGGGTAACTTCGATTTTCTCAACGAGCGGAGAGTGAATCAAGAAAGATTTTTCCACGCCAACGCCAGAGGCAATTTTGCGGACGACGATGCGAGCAGTGTGGGATTCTTTACGATCGACACGAACGACGACGCCTTCGAAAACCTGAGAGCGGAACTTTTCGCCTTCTTTAATTTTTTGGGTAACTTTGACGGTGTCGCCGGAACGAACATCAACAACAGCGGACTTCTTTTGCGCGTCACCGATTTTTTGTAAGATAGAAAAACTCATTTTATATTAACCTTTATTAGACAATTACGTGTATTGTATCATATTTACTTCTTGAGCGCAAGACGTATTCTTTGGTCAACGGGGAGGTTCGGGTCAACGTTCTCAAGGGCGGCGGTAGCTTCTTTGAGCGGGAAGCCGAGAGCAATGAGAGCGTCGAGCGCTTCGTCGTTCTTGGGCTTTTCGTTTTTGAACTTGACGGTGGTGGAGCCGTAGTGAGTGGGGAGACCGACCTTGTCGGAGAGGTCAACAATAACACGCTCGGCGGATTTTTTGCCGACGCCGGCAGCTTTGGCGACGAAAGCGGAGTCGGCGTTGGCGATGGCGTTTCTAACTTCTTCGGGCGAAGCGAGGGAGAGAATCGACATCGCGGCTTTCGGACCGACGCCGTTGACGGAGATTAAGAGTTCGAAAAGTTTTTTGGCGGCGAGGCTGGTGAAGCCATAGAGCGCTTCGTCGTTTTCCGAGATTTTGTGGTAGGTGTAGAGTTTGACGTGGTCGGTCAGTTTTAAGTTGTCGTAGTCAAGGCTGGTGACGCTGATTTCGTAACCGACGCCGTGGACGTCGATAATGACGCTGCTGTTAAATTTTTCTTCTAAAACGCCTTTAATATGACTTATCATATTGATATTATACTCCTTGTTTAGCGAACATACTATGCACGATGGCGGCGGCGACAGCGTCGGCGGCGTCGTCGGGCTTAATCACTTCGTCCATTTTGAGATAGACGCGCACCATTTCTTGCATTTGTTTTTTGTCGGCGTGACCATAGCCGGTCATTGCTTTTTTGATTTCGTTCGGGGAATATTCGAAAATTGGCAGTTTGCTCTGTGCTGCGACGAGCATAACGACGCCACGAGCTTCGGCGACGGAAATGCCGGTGGTGATGTTTTGCATAAAGAAAAGTTTTTCGATCGAGATGCAATCGGGCTGGTCTTCTTTGATGATTTCGTGGAGCGAGTCGTAGATGTCGAGGAGGCGGTCTTTGAGCGGAGTGTG
>CALEGA010000004.1 GCA_937876715.1 uncultured Candidatus Saccharibacteria bacterium | reverse complement strand
GTAGTGGCGACTTATTCGCCACTGACAATTGCGGTGATTTGCCTTTCGATTGTGTTGAAGTTTGGGATTTCGCGATACTTTAAGAGAGTTGGGCGAGAGACGCAATCGGGGAGTTTGGAGGCGTCGGGGGTGGATGCGATGTTTGATATGTTGCTGACGCTGGGAACGCTGGTGGGAGCGGCGATCAGCTTGGCGTTCGGGATTTCGATCGACGGGTGGATTGGGCTGGTGATTTCGGCGTTCATTATTAAGACGGCGATAGAGATTATCACCGACGGGATGACGGATTTGATTGGTGGGAGAGTGGACGATAAGTTGGTGCGGAGAGTGCGAGAGAAAATTCGGACGCACGCGGAAGTGAAACGAATTGACCGGTTGGTTCTGCACGAATATGGACCGAGGAAGACGGTGGGAGCGGTGAAAATTGAAGTGAAAGCGGGGATGGAAATGAAAGAGTTTAAGAAGCTGAGCGAGGAAATACAAAGAGAGTTAGTAGAGGAGTTTGGAGTAGAATTGATAGTAGGAGTATAATCAGAGTATGATGGAAGCGAGTTGGCGACGAGGAGAGGGAGGGAATAGTAGGTTGGTGAATGCGCGAAAGCCGGTGCGAAAGAGGGGATTGTTGGCGGGGTTGTTTATTTTGGTTGTCGTGATGACGGTAGTGGGGATTTGGCTGGTGGCTTCAAAATCGGGAAAGGGGAATGTTCCTGAGCAAGTGAGTGAGGTGGCAGAAGATGAAGAAGCGGTGACTCAGAGAGAGCGTGGAACGAGGGATTTTATTTGTGACGTGAGAGACGTTTCGGCGCCGGAGATGGTTTTGAATGGGCTGGAGATGCGAGCGGTAGCGCTTGGCGCTGAGTATGCGGAAGAGGGGGTGATGGTGAAAGACAATTGCGATCGGTTCGTGGAGGTGATGGGAGAGGGCGAGGTGAATACAAGCGTGGCGGGGGTATATGAAGTGAAATATAGGGCGCGAGACAGGGCGGGAAACGAGAGCGAAAAAGTGCGAACGGTGAGGGTGGTGAATCCGAGTGCAGGGGAGCGAGTGGTGTATCTGACGTTTGATGATGGACCGAGCGAGCATACGGGGAGGCTCCTTGATGTGTTGAAGAAATATGGCGTGAAAGTGACGTTTTTTGTGACGGGGAGGGGAGATGATGCTTTGATTAAGCGAGAGTTTGAGGAGGGACATACGGTGGCGCTGCATACAAATACGCATAATTACGCTTATTTGTATTCGAGCGATGCGGCGTATTTTGAGGATTTGTATGCGGTGCGAGATAGAGTGCGGAGGTTGACGGGAACGGCGCCGACGCTGATTCGGTTTCCTGGAGGGAGTTCGAATACAGTGAGCGCGTTGTATAGTAGGGGGATTATGAGTCGGTTAGTAGGAGCGGTGGAGGCGAGAGGGTTTAGGTATGTGGATTGGAATGTGTCGTCGGGCGATGCAGACGGAGCGAAGACGGCGGATAATGTTTTTGTGAATGTGGTGACTAGGTTTGGTGAGGGGCAATATGTGGTTTTGCAGCACGATACGATGGGGTTTTCCGTGGATGCGGTGGAGGGGATCATTCAGTATGGACTAGAGAATGGATATACGTTTTTGCCGATGAATGCGGATTCGTATCTCGCTCACCACAGGGTTAATAATTGAAGCTATAGCAAACTTTTGAAAAATATGTTATAATATATGTAGCTATTCGTTGGTGTAAATTAAAAAAATAGGGGGTGTTCTAATGAAAAGATTTTTGTTGGTGTGCCTGGCGGTTATCTTGGTTGGAAGTTTGTTCCTGACGGCGACAGCGGAGGGGTTTGACGTAGAGTTGAATCCGAAGCTGGATTACCTGATTTTGGTGAACGAGAGTCATCCGTATGAGTTTGGCGGGGAATATGATACGGCTTTGACGGAGAAAGACGAGAACGGTAGATATGTGGCGATGTTTCCAGCGCCAGACACGACCGGCGCGCCGACGCTGGTAGAGAAAGCAACTTATGATGCTTTTGTCCGGCTCCAAGGTGAGCTCGCTAAAAGAGGACTTTTGGTTCAGCTTTTTAGCGGATATCGCTCGCAGGAAGACCAGAAATGGTTAGTTGATACCTATAAGGATAATCCGCCGATTTGGTGGGTTGGTGGGGAAGACACGTCCGGGCATCTGACGGGGCTTGAGCTGTGGATTTATGTTTGGGATGTCTTTGAGGGCGAAGAGTTCCTATGGGGAGCCGAGACCCAAGAAAGATCCGAGGCGATTTCGCGGTTTAAGATTCTGCACGAGCTGATGCCGGACTATGGTTTCATTGACCGGTATCCTGCCAACAAGGAAGAATGGACAGGCGTGTGGAGTGAGCCGTACGAAATTCGTTTCGTGGGTTCGCCCGAGGTAGCGCACGAGATTATGGATAATGGTCTGTGCTTAGAAGAATATCTGAGTGCAAAATGACTCGTACATTATGACGAATAGCTTATCGGAGCCTGAGGGCTCCGATTTTTCTGAGGCGTGTTTAGTTTTTCTCAGGTTTTTTGTCGGATTTTTTAGATTTTTCCGCTTTGGCGGCTTGTTTGTTTTTCTTTTCGAGCTTAGTTTCGGGTTTCCAGCAAATGTAGGTGATGATGCCGAAGATGACGGCGAAAATGGCGGGTTGAAGCACATAGTCGCTAAGGGTGTAGGTGAAGTCGCTATGGGAGATGACTTTTGTCCAAAGGAGGTCGAGGAGCGGCCAGATAATCATGGCGGCGACAAAAGTGGCGAGAGCCATAGCAAGAGTTGATTTGATGCGATTTTTACGAATTTTGTCTAACATAAGTATATTGTAGCATTTTTGCTATAGATAAAAAAGAGGAAGTGGGGTATAATCTTAAAAGATATATGGATTGTTAGCTCAGTTGGCTAGAGCGCCTCGTTTACACCGAGGAGGTCGAGGGTTCGAATCCCCCACAATCCACCAAATATAAAATCTAAAAAGGATAAAGCTATGGAAGAAAATCAGAAAGTTATGAAGATGCGACATACGCTGAGCCATATTTTGGCGGCGGCAGTGCTGGAGCTTTATCCGACAACAAAGTTTGGGATTGGACCGGCGATTGAAGAAGGATTTTATTATGATATGGATTTTGGAACGGAGAAGATTACGGAGGCAGATTTAGCGAAGATTGAGAAGAAGATGCGCGGAATTATTAAGCGCGGGTTTAAGATGGAAAGAAGCGAGAAGAGCCGTAACGAGGCATTGGATTGGGCGATTGAGAGAAAGCAGGATTTGAAGAAAGAGTTGATTGACGAATTGCCAGAGAGCGAGACGATTTCTTTCTATACGATGGTTGACCCGCAGGATAAGGTTGTGTTTGAGGATTTGTGTAAGGGTCCGCATATTGAGAAAGCGAAAGAGATTGGTGCGTTCAAGCTGACGAAAGTGGCGGGAGCGTATTGGCGAGGGGACGAGAAGCGTCAGATGTTGACGCGTGTTTACGGGGTTGCCTTTGCGACACAAGAGGAGTTAGACGAGTATTTGAAGAGGCAAGAGGAAGCTAAGGCGCGCGACCACCGGAAATTGGGGAAAGAATTGGATTTATATACTTTTTCTGATTTGGTAGGAGCGGGGTTGCCGATGTTCACGCCGAGAGGAACGTTGATTCGTGATTTGTTGGCGGATTATTCCTTGAGCCTGCGTAAGCGAGCGGGGTTTGAGAGGGTTTGGACGCCGCATATTACGAAGTTGGATTTGTATAAGACTTCGGGACACTATGCAAAGTTTGGGGATGAGCTGTTCTTGGTGCATTCACAAGTGAACGGGGAAGAGTTTGCGTTGAAGCCGATGAACTGCCCGCATCATACGCAGATTTTTGCGAGCCGACCGAGGACGTATCGAGATATGCCGGTGCGATATATGGAGCCGACGACGGATTATCGTGACGAGAAGACAGGGGAGCTCGGCGGATTGTCGCGCGTGCGTTCGTTGACGCAGGATGATTCGCATGTGTTTTGCCGCACGTCGCAAATTAAGGGGGAGATTGCGAACTTGGTGGCGATTGTACAAGAATTTTATACGAGTATGGGAATGAATAAGCTGCGTGCGCGTTTGTCTTATCGTTCGGATGAGGATAAGTATCTCGGCGATAAGAAACTTTGGGCGATGGCACAGAAGCAGATCAAGCAAGCAGCGATTGATAATAAGCTGGATTTCTTTGAGATGGAGGGAGAAGCGGCGTTCTATGGGCCGAAGATTGACTTTATGGCAGAGGATGCGATTGGACGCGAACATCAAGTGGCAACGATTCAGCTTGACTTCGTGCAACCAGAGAGATTTGGTTTGGAATTTGTGAACGAGAAAGGCGAGAAAGAGCGACCGGTGATGATTCACCACGCAACGCTTGGCTCGATTGAGCGATTTATGAGCGTGTTTATTGAGCATACGGCGGGGTGGTTCCCACTTTGGGTGGCGCCGGAGCAGGTGCGAGTTTTGACGGTGAATAATAAGGTCTCTAAGTACGTTGATGAGATTTGTGATGAGTTGAGTAAAGTTGTGCTAGACAAGCCGGTAGAGAATAATAAGTTGCGCTTTACGGTAGATGATTCGGACGATTCGCTAGGGAAGAAGATTCGTCGTGCTACGAGTATGAAAATCCCAGTGGTTTTGATTGTGGGCGAGAAAGATAAGGAAGCGAAAGAAGTTTCCGTGAGGTTGAGAGATAAAGAAGAGAAAGTTAAAGTAAAGGATTTGGCGAAATATTTGACGAAGTTAAAATAGTTCCAGTAATTGTTGGAGCGACGGGGAGTGGGAAGACGGGGGTTGGTGTTGAGATTGCGAAAGAGATTGGTGGGGAGATTATTTCGGCGGACTCGCGGACGATTTATAAGGGGATGGATGTGGGGACAGCGAAACCAAGTTTGGTGGAGCGAGAGGGGGTGCCACATTTTGGGTTTGATTTGGTGGAGCCTGGCGAGAGATTTACGGTGAAAGATTGGAAAGATTATGCGGAGGCAGTGATTGCGGACATTGAGAGGCGAGGGAAGGTGCCGATGGTAGTAGGCGGAACAGGTTTGTATGTGGATGCGTTAATTTTTGATTACAAGTTTGAGGCAGAGGGAAAGGGGTATGGTAAAGAAAGAGGGGAGTGTATAAAAAATTTGAACGGGCGAGAGGGGGGTTTGGTGCAAAATGATGAGACGAAATATCCCGATCGACAAAAAATGTGTACAAAATATAAAGTTTTTGGCATTTGGTGGGAGCCGGAGGAATTAAAGAAGCGATTGTTTGAGCGGGCGGATAAAATGTTTAACGACGAGCTTTATGCGGAGACGGAACGATTGGTTAAAAAATATGGTTGGGAGAATAAAGCGATGACGAGTGACGCGTATCAATTTGCGTGGAAATATATGCAGGGTGAGTTAAGTAGGGAAGAAGCGGTGAGGTTAAATGCGATTGACGATTGGCATTTGGCGAAGCGGCAGCTGACGTGGTTTAAGCGAAATGAAAATATTTTATGGCTTCCGCTTGAAAAAGTGAAAGATACTGTGATAAAATGTATGCAGAATGAGCAAAGAAAATAGCACACCAGTAGAAAAATTGTTCGGCTCGAAGACACGAGCGAAGCTCTTAAATCTTTTATTTGAAAATACAGACAAGTCATATTACGTGCGGGAAATCACGCGCGTAATTGATGAGCAAATTAATTCGGTGCGTAGGGAACTGTTGAATCTTGAGAGCGTGGGAGTGGTGAAAAATGAGACGTTTGATAATAAAGTTTATTATTCGGCGAATATGAAACATCCATACGCGCACGCTTTGAATGAGATTTTTTCGAAGAAAGTAAATCTTTCTAAAGATAAAGACGTGAAAGAGAGCGGATGGGAGGAGTATGTGCGACCGGTGAAGAAATATCTGGCGGCGATGATGCTGACGAACCGAATGCCTGGGCAAGAGGGAGTAGATCTCTTGATTGTAGGGGACGATAGAACGAAGAAATTGACGCATTGGGCGGAGATTGTGGAGAAGAAAGTGGGGAAGCCACTGAATTATGTGATTTTTACGGTGGAAGATTTCTTGTACAGAAAAAGTGTGAGAGATAGGTTCGTGCTAGATATTTTAGAGATGGATGTTAGCGAGTTAATCGACCCAGATAAAATAATTAAGGAGTAGGTAAAAAATATGTTCGAAATTGAAAGTAAAAATCCGGACAGTGTGACGATCGTGACGAAAAAGACAAGCGTGACGTTTAACGTGGCGGAAAGCACGATTTCTGGTAACTTGTCGGTGGGCGCGATTCACGGACCTGGGGAGTTTGAGGTGGGGGATGTGACGATTCGTGGGATTGCCGTGGGGGAGGGAAAGGTGATTTATGATGCGGAAATTGGCGGAGTGCACGTCGGAGTGATTGGGGGAATCGAAGAGGGGTTGGACGACCTTGGGGTGGCGAATGTTCTTTGCACGTCAAGCGTGCGTGCGATTAGAGAGATTGACCCGAAAGTTGTGATTGCGATGGGGAATTTGGATGGGATGGTGAGTGAACTAAAAGTTTCTGCGAAAGCAGAAAAGAAATATAAAGTGAAGAGCTTAGAGTCGTTGCCGGTGGCGCTGGAAGTGGTGGCGCTGAACTAAAAAATTAAGGAGGTGGTATGAATATTGTTGGGGTAGTTTCGGTTTTAGTGGTGATTGTTTTTTCTATGATGTTGCACGAATTGGCACACGGTGGGGTAGCGTATTTGCTAGGTGATACGACGGCGAAAGAGGATGGTAGGTTGACGTTGAATCCAATTAACCATCTTGATCCGTTTATGTCGGTGATTCTACCGCTCCTGACATTTTTAATGGGGGGAGTGGTGTTTGGTGGAGCAAAGCCGGTGCCGGTGAACACAAGGAATTTAAAAGGTGGAGTTTGGGGGATGGCGGCGGTGGCGTTGGCGGGACCGCTGACAAATTTTGTACTCGCGTTTGTCGGATTTTTGATCTGGGAGGGAGCGGGTGCGGTGGACACGAGCACATTTTTGGGTGCGACGGTGGCAAATTTAGTGTTCGTGAATTTAGGGTTTGGCGTGTTCAACTTAATTCCGATTCCGCCGCTTGATGGTTCGCGGATTTTATATGCCTTGATGCCGGATGCGGTGAGGGCAGTGATGGATAAGATGGAAAAAGTAGGGATATTTATAGTATATATATTGATAATGGTGGGTGGGAATGTGTTTTCTTCGGTGATGACAGGTGCGATGAACGGGATTTTGGAGGCTTTTTACTGGATTATTGGCAAATAACCTGATATAATGGAGTTGTACCTTTACTGGTAGCATAATTTTCTCTGTATAGTTATGTTTACGGGATTTCGTGGCAAGTCTCCGTGGAGGCTCCGCATAAGATTTTACCCACCTTGCAAATCAGCAGGGAAAATAGAGCCGGTAAGGGTATAACTTGTATATAATATATATAATATGTTGAAAGCGGTGGGATGAAACAGCGAATTAGAGTCGTTGGAATATTAAGGAGGGAGGGGGAAATACTTTTGATGAAACGTAGAACAGGCAGGAGTAGCGAGCCTGTTTTTTGGGAGTTGCCGACAGGGAAGATCAAGTTTGGTGAGCAACCGGAGGAAGCAATGTCACGGACGGCACTGGAGTATCTTGGGGTCGAGGTGCGTGAGGTGAGCCTGAAAGATGTGGTGACGTTTTTAGCGTTTGAGGGGTCGAGCCAGATGGCAAATCTCTATATTGTTTATGAAATTAAGATCCAAGATACAGCGAAGTTGAAGCCGAATGAGAGGTATTCGGCGTATAAGTTTTTGAAGCGAGACGAGTATTCGAAGGTGCGGGTGGATGAAGCGACGGCGGCGGTGCTGGCGCTGGAGAACGAGAAAGGCGAGACGGGGTTCGTGAGAGATGCGAGAGAGGTGGTGAATGGTGCGACGGTGTACGTGGATGGCAGCTCGCGGGGGAATCCTGGTCCGGCGGGAATTGGGTATTATATTGTGGGGGAGAATGGTGAGACATTGGCGCGAGGAGGCGAGTTTGTTGGGTTTGCGACGAGTAGAGTGGCGGAGTATTATGCCTTGCGTGAGGGGGTGGAGAAAGCGGCGGAGCTAGGATTGAAGCGAGTGCGGTTTGTGGGGGATAATTTGATGATGATAAACCAGATGAACGGGATTTATAAGATTAAGAATAGAGATTTGTTGCCGATTTATGCGGATATTCGTCAGAAAGTGGCGGAGGGGTTTGAAGCGGTGTCGTTTGTGCATGTGAAACGGGAACTGAACGGGACGGCGGATGAAGAGGCGAACCGCGCCATCGATAGACATTTCGATTCGGATATGGTAAAATAACAGGGAGCTTGAAAGACAATCGCTTGAGGCTTTAGTTTCAAGAGGAAAGTCCGGACAGCAAAGGACAGAGTAGTCGCTAACGGCGACCGAGAGCAATCTCAGGGAAAGTACCACAGAAACAAAACTACCAATTTTGTCGATTGATCGGCGAAGATGGAAAAGGTGAAAAGAGTGAGGCAAGAGCTCACAGCGATATGTGGCGACATATATCGGAGGCAAACCCTACTCGCTGCAAGGAGTGCTAGAAACCTTGGTCCGAGGATGCACGATCACCGCGTGAACATTATAGCAATATAATGGCTAGATAGATGATTGTCGATGACTTCGGTTGTTACAAAATCCGGCTTAAAGATAGCTCAACAAAAAATCTCCCTTAACGGGAGATTTTTTGTGGTTATTTAATCAAACCTTTTTTCTTCAAAGTACGGAGGGCGGAAGTAGAAACGTTTGCTTTTACTTTTTGCCCGTTGATGACGAGGGTACGTTTGGAGACATTAGGCTTGAAGACCTTGCGAGTCTTTCTTTGAGAGAAAGAGACGTTGTGGCCGTACATTTTACCTTTACCGGTGATTTCGCAAACTGCCATATTATTTCTCCTTCACGGTGTTAACGATTGCTTTGAAAGCTTCCGGTTGATTGACGGCGAGGTCAGCGAGGACCTTACGGTCGAGGTTGATGCCTTTTTTCTTCATACCAGCGATGAGCTGAGAATAAGAGATGCCAAGTTCGCGAGAAGCGTTGTTGATGCGGGTAATCCAGAGGGAACGGAAGTCGCGTTTTTTGTTACGGCGGTCGCGGTAAGCGTAGCGGAGAGATTTAATCACGCCTTGTTTGGCGAGGCGATAGCTACGAGTGCGGTAGTGTTGCATACCTTTGGCGGCAGCCAAGGTTTTCTTGTGTTTAGAATGGGCAGGAACGCCACGTTTGACTCTCATTGACTTAAACTCCTAATGCGGTCTTAACGTTTTTCTTGATTTTGCCGTTGATAGCAGCGGCGGTTTTCATATTGCGTTTCCTAGCCTTCGACTTTTTGGCGAGGATGTGATTACCGAAAGCGCGCTCGCGGATGATTTTGCCAGAGCCGGAGATTTTGACGCGTTTGGCGGTGCCTTTATGCGTTTTTAGTTTGGGCATAAAATTCCTTTAGGTTAGATTTGGTATTAATTTCCGCTTTTGCGGGGTGTCGGTTAG
>CALEGA010000003.1 GCA_937876715.1 uncultured Candidatus Saccharibacteria bacterium | reverse complement strand
CGAAATCCACGGTGCCGGGATCTATGGTAGGTGCTGCAGGATCGGTGGCGGCGGTTTCGTCGGAGAGCATAACGGCGTCGGCACCTTGGATGACGGCGTTGGCGACGTCGGAGACTTCGGCGCGGGTTGGCTCGGGGTTGTCAACCATACTGCCCATCATTTGGGTAGCGACGATGCAGAGCTTAGAGTGTTTGCGGCAGAGGGCGATGAGCTTTCTTTGGACAATCGGGACGACTTCGGCGCCAGCTTCGACCGCCATATCGCCGCGGGCAACCATAATGCCGTCGGAAGCTTCGACGATGCTTTCTAAGGTTTCGTCGGACTCGATTGCCTTTTTGGTTTCGATTTTGGCGATGATTTGTGCCGAGGAGCCGTGAGAAAGGAGGATTTGGCGGAGTTTTTCGATGTCTTCGGCTTTTTGGACGAAGCTGAGGGCGACGTAGTCGAAGTCACGACCGGCGCCAAATTCGATGTCTGCCATATCTTTTTCGGTGATGATGTCGCCGCCAAAGTCGGTGTCGGGGAGGTTCAAGCCCTTTTTGCTCATAATGTAGCCGTCGTTCAAGACTTTGACCTTGATGGCGGTTTTAGAGACGATTTCGGTGATTTCGGTTTTGATTTTGCCGTCGAAGATGAAGAGTGGTTCGCCGACTTTGACTTTTTCGGCGAGGTTGTATTGGACGGGGAGGGTTTAGCCGCCGTCGTGAGATTCTAACGCATAATCTAAGATTAGTTCGTCGCCGGTTTTAACGTCGAGGTGATTCCCTTTTAGTTCACCGAGGCGGATTTTTGGGCCTTGGAGGTCTTGAACAATGGCGACAGAGCGACCTTTTTTTGCCGCGGCGTTTCTAATCCAAGCGATTTGTTCGTCGCGTTCCATATAGTTACCGTGAGAAAAGTTCAATCTACAGCCGTTGACGCCAGCCATAATGAGATCCGTGATGGCTTCCTCGGACATAACGGCGGGACCGACGGTAGCCAAGATTTTAGTGCGTTTGAATAATTTGCTCATAGTTTAAGTCTAACATAAAAGTTTGTGAAATTATAGCGCTTATGATAAAATTACGATATGAATTTTGGTCAAAAATTGCGTAAATCGTCACTGCGCTCTAATAAACGAAATAACAGGGGTGGTGCTTCTGGTTTGACGACGAAAATGAATGCTAAAGTGAAGAAGAGGAACGAGGCGGTTTTTGCGCGGAAGTTCGTGACGATTGGCGTGTTGGTGTCGGCGGTGATGGTCGGGGTGTCGCTGTTTGTGACGGTGTATTTTGACCCTGAGCGGGTGGCGCAACGGAAGTTTGAGGAGATGGCGACGACGTATTATGAGGACTACTATTATGATAAGTTTATGGAGACGATTGACGAGGGGTTGTTTGAGGAGAAGATGAAGTTGTTTGAGGAGACGGGGTTCCAGCCGGTGCTTTTGCGGCAGTTGTTGTTGTATCAAAACGGGAAGTTTGCGGATTATAAGAAGTATTTTGAGAAAGAGGGGTATAAGTGTGATAAGAATAAGACGAGTGCGAAGTTTTATCCGGTGGCGCCGTATGGGAAGAAGGACTATACGGTGAAGTATGATTATAATTGCAGCAAAGAGTAGTTCTTGATATTAAATATATGCTATAATAAGCATATGCAAGAAGAATCAACACCGACCGAACAGGAACAAGGGCAAGAATCTGTTGATACTTATGAAGAGGCTTTCGCGAAAAAGCTCGCTAAGTCCCGCGTAGAAAACCTCAACGTTGGCAAATTGGAAACCGAAGAGCAGAAAAAATCCAAAAAAACTCTCATCATCTGCCTTGTTTCCGCTTTTGTTTTACTCCTTGGTGGCGCTGCCGCCTATTATTTCGTCATCTATAAGCCAGAACAAGACCGCATTGCTCGCGAAGCTGCTGAACAGGAAGAAGCTGAGCGTAAAGCCAAAGAACAAATCCCAATCGAAGAGGCGGTTAAAGAGCCAGAAACGCCAAAATACTATTCTCGTCTCTCTGGCGAAGAAATTGCCACCGAATCCGACAATGCCCACCCCACTTTCTGTGTTCAAATCCCGAACGGCGCTGACGGTGCCCGCCCTCAAGTCGGACTCCAAGACGCTAAAGTCGTCTTCGAGGCAATTGCCGAATCCGGCATCACCCGTTTCGCCGCCATTTTTCAAGACCCGCCCGCTGTCGTCGGTCCAATCCGTTCGCTCCGTCTTTATTATCTGAACTGGGACGTCCCGTTTGATTGTACCGTTGTTCACGCTGGCGGCTCCGTCGAAGCGCTTGATGCCGTCAAAGCTTACGGCGCTCGCGACCTTTCGGAAAACTATAACTATATGTGGCGCTCATCCGCTAACTACACCGTTCAACGCCTCTGGAACAATCTTTTCACATCAAACGAATACCTCGCTGGCTTCAACAACAATAACGGCTACCTCTCCTCCGACATCAAGGCTTTCGCCCGTTTCAAGCCCGCCGCTGCTGCTCGCAACAAAGTTGACGTCCAGATTGTCGAACGTCTCAAAATCGACCAACCGGCAAAGGGAGACACTTCCCTCCTCTCGCCGAAAGTCACGCACGTCACTTTCCGCTTCGGCGCTATTCCTAACTTTAACCCTGTCTATGATTATGACGTCACCACCAACACCTATAAGCGCTCTTACGAAACTGGCGCCGCCCACACTAGCTATAACTGCAACGGCAAGTCTGGCGAAATCACCCCCGAACTCGTCTGCGCCGAAGAACAACTCGCTCCCTCCGTCGTGATTGCTATGATTGTTCAAGAGAAAAAGGCATCTTATGACAATTACCACGAAGACATCTCCACTATCGGCGCTGGCGATGCCTACGTCTTCCAAAACGGCGGTGTGATTAAGGGTACTTGGGAGAAATCCTCGAAGGACGCGCAAATTGTCTTCCGTAACGAAAAGAATGAAGAAATTAACCTTGTCCCTGGACAAACGTGGATTTCCGCCATTCCCGCCTCTTATTACGGCGCGGGCGTGGAATACTGATATTGACATAAAAACAGAAACGTGATAAAATGATCAGGTTGTTTTTTACGGGGGAGGAGAAAAACAAAGTACTTAGAAAGAGGTGATTTTTATTGAGTCATATATCTTTTGTTTTCGGTGAACTTCCTACTATTCGGTTTTCTCGGGCGATTAACTTGACTAACCGCCACGTCGGTCTCTACGACACTGTCGGTAATATCGCCGTCTGCGACCCAGGTTGTCACGCTGATCTCCTGGACGAGCTCAAGCCCGACATAATGGTTATCGTCGCCGATGACTCTGACGCCAAGGCATTCGGTATTCCTGAAGAGAACGCCGTCCGTGTTCAATCTTGTGACATCGGTCGCAACGGCAACCGCGTCTCTCGGCTCTCTCGCTTGTGCGACGATGCTCTCGTCAAATTTGCGCCAGCCGCCGTCAGTTTCGGTACTCCCGAAGTTTACCACGTTTGACCGCCCTAACCACCTCCCTATCCCCCTCCGAGGGGGATTTTTCATTACAGGGGTAGCTTCTCTATATTTTGCGCAACTTGCTACCGCGCTTCAATACCCTTGTTTTTTCTTAAAATCCTTGGTATAATATAAAGAGCCGGTCTCTTAGTATAACGGTTAGTACAACGGGTTTTCATCCCGTCAATGCGGGTTCGACTCCCGCAGAGATCACCATTTTTATATAAAGATGGTTCCGTCGTCTAGTGGTCTAGGACGTCTGGTTCTCATCCAGAAAATCGCGGGTTCGACTCCCGCCGGAATCACCAATTTGACACAGTACGCCGATTATGGCGTAATTTTTATTCTTTTGTTTTTTATAATTTTATTGTTGGTCGAGGACGAGGGATTGTTTGACTTTGTTGAGGCGTGCTAAAGTGACGTCTTTGCTGAGGACGTTCAGGGTTAAGTCGAGCGCGGGCGAGAACGGAGCGAAAGAGACGGAGATGCGAATGAGGGAGAAAAGTTCGGCGGGTTTTTTACCGGTTTCGGCTAGTAAGTTATTGAGCGTTTCTTTGAGAGCTGTTTCGTTCCAAGTTTTGAGGGCTTGGAGTTTGTCGATCGTGAGTTGGAGTAAGTCGGTCATTTCTTGTTCGGAGAGCTTGCGGACGAATTTGTTGTTTAAAAGTTGTTCGATGTCGAACGCGGGGTCGGCGAAGAAGTAGCCGGTCATTTCGCGGAGGTCGGAGAGGGTTTTGAGGCGGTCGTAGATGATGCTGAGGACTTGTTTTTTGTAGTCATCACTGAAGTTTTTAGCGGAGTCGGGCCAGAAGCCCTCGGTGCGGGGATAGAACGCATCGATCCCCTGTTCGTCAACGAGTTTGCGAATCCATTGCCCGTTCATCCAGAGGAGTTTGACTTCGTCGTAGCGGGCGCCGGAGTTTTGGATGCGGTCGAGGGAGAACTTTTTGATGAGTTCGTCTTTAGTGTAGATTTCTTGTTCAGTGCCGTCGTTCCAGCCGAGGCAGGCGAGGTAGTTGAGCATTGCTTCGGGGAGGACGCCGTCTTTGCGGTATTCGGTGACGGATTTGGCGCCGTCGCGCTTGCCGAGTTTTTTGTTGCCTTGAGGCGCTAGGATGTGTGGGAGGGAGACGAGGAGAGGTTGGTCGATGCCGAAAGCTTCGTAGAGAGCGAGGTAGTTCGGGGTGCTGGAAAGGTATTCGACGCCGCGAGCGACCATATTGACGTTCATTAGGAAGTCGTCAACGATGTGAGCGAAGTTGTAAGTAGGGAGACCGTCTTTTTTAATCAAGATGATGTCGTCTTGGACTTCAGGACCGGCGTGGAGGTCACCCATTACTTCGTCGTGCCACTTACGCGGTTTGGGGTCTGCCTTGAAGCGGATTGGCGTGCCTTCGTGCCAGTTTTGGAGGATTTCTGACGGGTCTAGGTCGGCTTCCTTTGGGCGGTGGTTACGGTAGAGATAGGGGACTTTTTTGGTGTTGTCGGCGTCGCGGTATTGCTGAATAGTGTCGCTGTCGGTGGGGTCAGCATAGGCACGACCTTGTTCGATTAACTTTTTTGCCCAAGTTTGGTAGAGGTCTTTTCTTTGGCTTTGGAAGTATGGCGAGTGGTCGCCGCCGACTTCGGGACCCTCGTCCCATTCGAGACCGAGCCATTTGAGAGTGTCTTCGATTAACTCGGTTGCGCCTTCGACGAAGCGAGCTTGGTCGGTGTCTTCAATGCGTAAGATGAAAGTGCCACCAGATTGTTTAGCGGCGAGGTATGGGTAAATCGCGCTCCTGACGTTGCCGATGTGAATGTAGCCCGTGGGAGACGGTGCAAAACGAGTAATAATCTTTTCCATACCCTAAATTATACAATAATTAGAGGCTGGTGACAATGGATTTGATTTGTTTCTTGGTGAGATTGTTGCCGGAGGCGTCGATTTTATAGAGAATGTTGCCGTTAATCCAGGCGGCGTTAGAGCCGGAGATGAAGATGGTGATGCCCTGTTCGCGGACGGAGGTGTAGTTGTTCCCCCAAGTTTGTTTGACGTAGCTGGCTTCGAGAGTTTCGTTATCCCAGGAGGATTTTTCTTCGCTGAGGGTGAAAGAGGTGTTGTCGGAGGAGGAGAAAGTCATCGAGATTTTCTTGTCTTCGGAGACGATGTCGGAGAGAGAGTAGCCGCGAGGAATGTAGGTCGGGTAGGTGGCGTCGATGCCGGTTTGCATGGCGGCGACACGGACGGAGATGTCGGGGGTGTTGACGGAGACGAAGTAACCAACGACACCGACAGCGAGGGCGGCACAACCGAAAGCGAGGAGAAGTTTCTTGGCGCCGAGAGAGCGCTTGGTGGAGATGCCTTTGGCGGGCTTAGACTCGGTTTCTAACGTGGCGACGGATTTGAGCGCGGACTTGACAGCGCTGTCTTTAACTGCCTTGGCTTTTTCGGTTTTGGTGTTGCTGACGAGGTTCTTTTCAATAGTGGCGGAGAGAGGCTTTGGCGCGGCGGGAGTAGCGGCAGCTTCGCGCAGAGTTTTGCCGGCTTTAAGGGCAGCGAGGCGTTCACGGTTAATCTTGTCAGCGAGAGCCTGGCGACGTTTCAAATCGTCCGCACGGCGCTTAGCAACAGAGTCAACCGCGACGACTTTTTCTGGTTTTTTGACATATTTACGGTTCAAAGTGGTCGAACGTTGGACTCGGCGGTGGGACGCGGAGCTCGAAACGGTAATTCGCTCTTGGCTTTGATCTTTATCCATAATTAAAATTAACCTCGCTTTAAAATACTTATATCTATAATAATTTAAGCGGTTTAGAAAAGCAAGAGTATTTTTTGGAAATTTTTATGGTATAATTTGTGGTAAAGAATA
Source organism: uncultured Candidatus Saccharibacteria bacterium (assembly GCA_937876715.1). GTDB lineage: Bacteria > Patescibacteriota > Saccharimonadia > Saccharimonadales > Saccharimonadaceae > Nanosyncoccus. The sequence continues at coordinate 33,052 of CALEGA010000003.1, read as the reverse complement.
TATATATATGCGCAAAATTTTAGATGAACGTGAGCGATTGGCGCGCCAACAGCATCGGCGGTTGATTTTTACGGAGACACTGATGTTTCTTTCGGTGGTGCTATTAGTCGGGTTTTTGACGCTGGTGGTGATGGGGTATTCGTTTAACTTGCGCGAGATTGGCGGGACGGGTGAGGTGGTGGAGCGGTCGGGTTTGGTGCAGATTTCTAGTTTGCCGACGGGAGCGACGATTTATATTGACGGGGAGGCGCCGCTGTTATTGTCAACTAATGCGAGCCGGACGATGCTGGCGGGCGAGCACGAGATTTCTTTGGCGCGCGGCGGGTTCGATGGGTGGAAAAAGACGATTAATGTGACGGAGGGGATGATTTATCGGTTGAATTATCCGCGGTTGTTTAAGGAAGACCGCGAGAAAGAGGACGTGGTGGCGTTTGCGGAGACGGCGGATGCGGCGGCGACAGAGGCGGTGCCGACGGGGAAAGTGAGCTTTGTGACGACGTCGCCGAATAATGAGCGGATGGTTTTGGTGCAGGGCGGGGTGATGTATATGTTGAATTTGAACGAGAATAAGCCGGAGCAAAAAGCGCTTGCTCTAACGGATGTTAATGGGAATGTTGTGAAAATTACAACAGTTGCGGGAGCGGAATGGAGTGGGAATAGCGAGCGGTTGCTGGCAAAGGTGAACGAGAAGTGGGCGGTGGTTGACGTGAGGAACGTGAAAGAGACGGTGTGGCTGGAGGAAATTTTGGTGAAAGACGCGACGGAACAGGGGTCGAAGTGTGATGAGAGCGCGGTCGCGAGTTGCGCAAAAATGGCGATTTCTGATATTAAATTTGAGAGTGAGGCGGGGGACAGATTGTTGATTTTGGACGAGAAAAAGGCGCTGTTCGAGATGAGTGTGAGAGATAAGAAGCTAAGCGAAGTGCTGCGAGAGGGGGTGGTGCGGTTTGATAATGATGCGGAGAAAGTGGTGTTTTTGGACGAGAAAGGGCGGTTGATGGCGTATCGCGTGGGGGAGGAAGAGGCGTATTTGGTGGCGGAGGTGGGAAAGAACGCGAAGCTGGCGACGATGAAGTATTTTCAGGAGAGCTATGTGGGGGTGGTGAGCGAGGGGAAGTTTGTGGTATATCGTAAGCTGGGGTGGGTGGCTGGCGACGAGGAGATGGAAAAAGTGTTTGAGGAGGAAGTCGGGTTTGAGGTGGCGAGTTTGAAGAAGCGGGGGAAAGGGATGGTGTTTGAGCTGGTGGGAGTGAATGGCGAGGACGAGGTGTTTGATATTGAGGCGATGAAGACGACGAAGGTGGATGCGGCTGGCACGGCGTGGGTGGATGAGTACTTGCGGTATCGGTTGAAAGAGGGGAAGCTGAGCGTGTTGGATTATGATGGGCTGAACGAGCGCGTGTTGGTTTTTGACGGTGTTTTGACAGGGCGGAAAGTGGTGATTTCTGGGAATAATCGGTGGCTGTATTATTTTGCGAAAGATGAAAAAGGCACCGAGAAACTGGTGCGTGAGAAGATAAATTAGGTTTTTGATAAAAGATAACCCCGCTTTTTACGGCGGGGTTTTAAGGTGCGGGGGTTTAAGTTAGTCGGTGGTGAGTTCAAGGAACTCTTCTTGGTAGTTGTCGAGGATGGCCTCGCGGCCGGCTTTGTCGATCCAGGCTTGAAGTTTCTTGACGCGGTGTTTCATCGTCAGCTTGGCAATGACGTTCATAAAATGATTGTAGGCGATTGCCCAGGCGCTGCCGAGAATGAGAAGCGTGCCGCCGAGGACTCCGGCATAGGCGGCGGAGAAGTCCGCGAGACCGAGAAGACCGGCGAGCCAGTGCCCGACCAGAATGACGGGCAGGACAGCGATGAGGGCGCCGATGAGAATGATGAGACTGCGACCCTTGCAGGTCAGATCTTCGATTTCTCCGAAGTAGGAGCCCGCCTCGAAATTGTCCACCATATCGCGCGCCCGGAGAATGTCCTCGCGACTTGCGAAGCGCGGGTCGCTCAGGATGATCCCCTTGTAGGCGTACCAATCGGCGGAAGCTTGACGGTGCATAGCGTGGTATTCGCGGAGGTCGTTCAGTAATTTACCCATTTTAATCCCCTTCCAGTTTGACTCTGTATTTACGGCGATGCCGCTAGCCAAACTCTGCCTGTATTATAGCACAAGCTTGATATTTTGTCAATAGTGTGATATAAAAATCACCCCTGTTGAACAGAGGTGATTTTTGTTGATAACAGATTACCAAACTTTGACGAGGAGTTCCCCACCGAGGCGGTTTTTAGCGGCTTCGCGACCGGTCATAATACCTTTAGAGGTGGAGACGAGGACGAGGCCGCGACCAGACTTAATCTTCGGGATTTCGTCAGCGGCGACGTAAACACGGCGACCTGGCTTAGAAACCTTTTCGATTTCGTGGATGGTGGCGACTTTACCGCTCTCCGCGATGGTGATGTGGAGGACGGCGCGAGGCGCGTGGTCAATCAGTTCGTAGTCGGCGAGGTAGCCAGCTTTTTTCAAAGCGTCAACGACGGCGACTTTGAGCTTACTGGTCGGGAGATAGATTTCGTTTTTCCCTACCATCAAGCTGTTGCGGATTCTCGTTAAGAGGTCAGCGATTTGGTCAGTTGATTGAATAGACATATTTCTTCTCCTTTCTCCTACCAGCTACTCTTAGTTACACCAGGGATTTCACCCTTGGAGGCTTTTTCACGGAAGGTAATACGGCTCATACCGAAGCGGCGCATATAGCCACGAGGACGACCGTCGAGCATATCACGGTTTTTGAGACGCGTGACCGAAGCGTTGCGAGGGAGCTTTTGGAGACCTTCGAGGTCGCCAGCGGCTTTGAGCTCGTCGTGCTTTGCTTTATATTTTTTGTACATTTCGGCGCGTTTTTGATCGCGGAGAACGGCGGATTTCTTAGCCATTAGTTGTTCTCCTTTCTCTCAAACGGCATACCAAACATTTCTAACAACTTTTTGCTTCCTTCCTTGGAGCCATTTTTAATAATAAAGGTGATCTCGAGACCGTGGAGCACAGCGGAGTCTTCGAAAGTGATTTCTGGGAAGACAGTTTGCTCGCGGAGACCGAGGGAGTAGTTCCCTTGCTTGTCGAACGAAGTGGTCGGGACGCCGTGGAAGTCGCGGACGTGTGGGAGCGCGACGTTGATAAGGCGGTCAACAAATTCGTACATCTTGTCGTTTCTCAAAGTGACGAGGTAGCCGACAGGAGCGCCCATACCTTTGCGGATTTTGAAAGTCGCGATGGACTTCTTAGCAAGGCGGGAGGTCGGAGCCTGACCGGTAATTTTCTCGAGGGTGAGAACGACGGTTTCGGTGAAGCGCTTGTCTTCACGTTTTTTGCCGACGCCAGCGGAGACGACAACTTTTTCGAGTTGCGGGAGCTCGTTGATGTTTTTAAGGTTTAATTCTTTTTGCAAGTTCTTAGCTTCGGAGTTGTAAAGCTCTTTTAAGCGTGGGATGTATTTTGCATCTGTTTTCTTAGTAGCCATATTAGAGTACCTCCGGTGCTAAGCTGATGATTTTGCTGAAGCCGAGGTCGCGAAGCTCGCGAGGAACGGGTCCGAATACGCGGGTACCGCGAGGGGTCTTGTCGTCGTTGACAAGCACGGCGGCGTTGTCATCGAAGCGGATGGTGGAGCCATCGGGACGGCGAATTTGTTGACGAGTGCGGACGATAACGGCACGGACGACGGCTTTTTTCTTGACGGCGCCGGTTGGGGAGGCATCTTTGACCGAGCAGGTCACGATGTCACCAACACGAGCGTAGCGAGCACGGGTGCCGCCGAGAACGCGGATGACTCCGAGTTCCTTGGCGCCACTGTTGTCGGCAACCTTTAATCTTGTTTCTTGTTGAATCATTATTTCTCTCCTTCGTCAGCTTCGGTCTCAGGTTTGTTTTCGCCGAGAACGTCGGTGACGTCTTCTTTAAGCTCGACGGAGCCGTGAGAGCGTTCCAAGACTTTCACGAGTTTGAAAGATTTGGTTTTGCTGAGTGGACGGCAAGCGGCGATTTCGACCTTGTCGCCGACGTGAGCCTCATTCTTTTCGTCGTGAGCAGTATATTTACGAGTTTTCGTGTACTGCTTGCGGTAGAGCGGGTGGGTTTCGCGATTTTCGATGGAGACGGTAATGGTCTTGTCACGTTTATCGGAGGAAACGAGCCCGATTAATGTGTGTGCCATAATTAGAACTCCTCTTTCTTAATAATTTTTGTACGAACCGGTAATTTGTGACCAGCGAGGCGGAGGGCTTCCTTAGCCTCGGCTTCGGTAACGTCAGCGATTTCGAACATAACGGTACCGGCTTTTACCTTAGCCACGAAATATTGTGGTTCACCTTTACCGCTACCCATTTTGACATCGAGCGGTTTTTTGGTGACCGGAGTGTGCGGGAAAATGCGAATCCAGATTTTACCACCGCGCTTAATGTAGCGGGTGATGGCTTGACGGGCAGCTTCGATTTGGCGGGAAGTGACGCGCTCGTTTTGGAGAGCCATCAGACCGTAGTCGCCGAACGCAACAGTATTGCAGCGAGTGGCGATGCCTTCGTTTTTGCCCTTGCGCACCTTGCGGTGAGCGGTTTTCTTAGGAAGTAAAAGTGCCATAGTTATTTCTCCCCTTTGTAAATCCAAACTTTAACACCAATGATACCGGCGATGGTCTGAGCGTGGTGGCAGTGGAAGTCGATGTCGGCGCGGAGAGTATGAAGAGGCACGGAGCCTTCGATAAACTTTTCGCGGCGAGACATTTCGGCGTTGTTGAGGCGACCGGAGACCTCGATGCGGACACCTTGTGCGCCAGCAGCCATCGTAGATTGGCAAGCCATCTTGACGGCGCGGCGGAAGTTCATACGCTTACCGAGCTGGAAGCCGATGTTCTCGGCGACGAGCTTGGCGTTGAGTTCAGGTTTTTTAACTTCTTCGACGTTGATGCGAATCGGACCAGCCACCATTTTTTCGAGATCTTTTTTCATCTCGTTGATGCCCGCGCCTTGCTTGCCGATGACGGCGCCAGCTTTGGCGGTGAGAATCGTGATAGTGGTGAGATTAGCAGAACGTTCGATGTTGACTTTCGCGATGGTCGGGCGAGCGTTAAAGCGGTTCTCGACGTATTCGCGGATTTTAATGTCTTCAATCAGCCAGTTTTTGAAGTCGGTCTTTTTGGTGTACCATTTAGACGACCAATCTTTGCTGACTTGGAGACGATAGGAAATAGGATTAACTTTTTGTCCCATTACTTTTTCTCCTTTACTGTTTTCTTGTCAGCTTTTTTGTCTGACTTTTCAGAAGCTTTCTTTTCTTTCTCTTCACCAGCGACTTCGACGAAGATGTTGCTGGAGACTTTTTCAAACGGGAGAGCGCGACCGCGGGAAGCGGGGACGTAGCGACGGATGCGGGTGCCGGCGGTGACGGAAATGCGAGCAATGCGAACGGTCTTGGTGTCAATATTAGGATATTTGTTCAAGAGGTTGGCATTGGCGGATTCGACCGCTTTAAGGACGGCGCGAGCAGCGCGGCGTGGGGTGTGTTCTAAAATGACAACGGCGTCGGAAACGTAGCGGTCACGCACGAGGGCGGCGACAACGCTAGTTTTGCGAGGCATAGAGTCAGTGCCTTTAATATAGGCGTGAGCGAACTGAGTTGACATTAGGCGTCTCCTTTCGCAGCGGCAGCTTCAGCGGCTTTTTTACCGCCGTGGCGCTTAAATTTACGGGTAGGCGCGAATTCTCCGAGCTTATGACCGACCATATTCTCGCTGATGAGAACAGGGACGTGGGTTTTGCCGTTGTGAACGGCGATGGTGCGACCGACCATCTCAGGGGAGATAGTGGATTGGCGCGCCCACGTCTTGATCACGGTACGGTCTTCGAGGGAGAGTGCCTTAATCTTTTTCTCTAGCTTGTAGTCCACGAAAGGACCTTTTTTCATGCTACGGGACATTATTTCCTCTTTCCTTCGTGACGACTACGCACGATCATTTTATTAGTTTTCTTGTTATGACGAGTACGGTAACCCAAGGTGAGCTGACCCCACGGAGTGCGAGGAGCTTTACCGGAGCCGTGACGACCGCCATCACCACCACCGTGGGGGTGGTCAGTAGCGTTCATAACGACACCACGGACAGTTGGGCGAATACCTTTGCGACGATTGCGACCAGCAGCGCCTTTTTTGACGTTTTGGTGCTGGACGTTACCGACGGTGCCGATCGAAGCTTCGCAAGTTTCGAGAACTTTGCGGACTTCGCCAGAAGGCATTCTCAAGGTGGCGTAGCCGTCTTCGCGAGCCATTAGCTGAGCGGAAGAACCGGCGGCGCGAACCATTTGAGCGCCTTTACCTGGGGTGAGTTCGATGCCATAGACAAAGGTACCGACCGGGATTTTGGCGAGCGGGAGGCGGTTAGACGTCTCGACCGCGGCGTTTTCGCCAGTTTCGAAAGTGCTACCTTTGATCATTTCGGTATTAGCGATGACGTAGTAATAGTTTCCCTCTTGGTCTTTGACGCGAGCGATGCGAGCGCTACGATTTGGATCGTACTCGATTTCCTCGACGGTGAGTTTAAGACCTTGAGGCAAGTTGTGAGTTAAGAGGCGATAGTGGCGCTTAACTCCACCGCCGCGATGACGAACGGTGATTCTGCCTTGGTTGTTTTTACCCGCCTGTTGTTTCTTGGCAAGCGTGAGAGATTTCAAGGGTTTCTTCGTCGTGATTTGATCGAAGTCCTGTGTCGTCTTTTGGCGCTGCGCCGGAGTGGTCGGGCGATAGGCTTTAATTGACATTATTTATTCTCCTTACCGGCATTCTTGTCAGCTTTAGCGACTTTCTTAGTAGCTTTGGCTTCCTTTGCGTCGGTTGCTTTATTTTCTTCGGGTTGTTCGAAGACTTTGATTGAATTCCCCTCGGCGAGCGTGACGTAAGCGAGCTTGCGGTCTTTGCGGAAAGCGGTGCCTGGGTAGGCGTGCTTACCACGGCTGAAGCGGCAGGAATGACCCTTACGAGTCAAAACGCGAACGTCAGTGACTTTGACATTGTAATCTTTTTCCACGCGAGCCTTGATAGCTTGTTTGGAAGTTTCTTCGGTGACGAAGAAGGCGTAAGTGCGCTTAGCTTGTTCGAGGTAAGTTTTCTCGGTGGCGCGAGGTTGTAAGAGGTTCAAGACGATCTTAGCGTCTTTAGTTTCCTTGACTTCGCCTTTTTTGGTCTTGACGGTAGTTTTAGTGTCTTTAGCCATAGTTATTTACTTTCCTTTCCGTCAGTTTTCGTTTCGCCGAGAAGCCAGGTTTCGACAACTTTCAAAGCTTTGGTGTCGAAGAGGACAGCGTCGGCGTTCATAATGTCGAAGACGTTGAGGTAAGCCGCGCGAACGAGTTTAACGTTGGCGAGGTTGTCCGTGGAACGGAGGAGCTCGTCAGTTTTTTCGCTAGTGACGGCGAGGACGGTCTTATCTTCGAGGTCGCTGTCGCGGAGGATTTTAACGAAATCCTTGGTTTTGCCGGTGACTTTAAAGTCGGCGACGAACACTGCCTTGTCAGCTTTTTTGAGGCTGAGAGCTTGGCGAACGGCGAGCTTTTTGCTGTTTTTGGCGACCTTTTTGGTGAAATTTTCTTCGCCGGTGCGACCAAAAGCGACACCACCGTGGCGCCATATTGGGTTGCGCGTAGAGCCGAAGCGAGCGCGACCAGTGCCTTTTTGTTTCCAAGGTTTTTTACCACCACCGCGAACTTCGCCACGCTTTAAGGTTTTAGCGTGAGAGCTGCGAGAGTTGGCAAGATAGGAATCGTAGACGACTTTTAAGAGTTCGTGATTTTCGACTTTGAGGTCGAAGATTTCTTTGTTGAGTTTTACAGTATCCGCCATATTATTCCTTTCCCTCGATGGTTAAATTACCCTTTTTCGGGCCGGGGACTGCACCCTTGAGACCGAGGAGGTTGTTTTCCTTGTCGATGTAGGCGACAACGAGGTTTTTGACGGTCACTTGGTCGTGACCCATGCGTCCTGGCATGCGCTTACCCTTGAAGACTTTTTGGGGATACATCGAGCCGATCGAACCGACTTTGCGGATGTCGCCCTTGAAGCCGTGGGTGTTGCGGGATTCTTGGAAGTTCCAGCGCTTCACTGTACCAGCGAAGCCTTTACCCTTAGAAATCCCCGTGACGGAGACCTTGTCGCCGAGTTCGAACGCTTCGACGGTGATGACGTCGCCAAGTTTGACGTCTTCTACGCTGTCGCGGCGGAACTCTTTAAGAACTTTAGGGTTGATGTTTTCTCCAGCCTTTTTGACGTGGCCGGAAACCGACTTGCTCAGATTCTTACCCTTACCAAACCCAAGCTGGACAGCGTTATAACCATCGGTTTCGACGGTTTTAATCTGAGTCACTGTCGCTGGGCCGGCTTCGATGATGGTTACAGGGGTAACAACGCCATCTTTGCCGATGATTTGGGTCATACCAACTTTGGTGCCGAGAATGACTTTCATTCTTTCCTTTCCCTTATTTTTGACATTATTTAAACTAGACTTTTAGGCAGTTTCTCTGTTATGAGACACACCTTTGCGTCTAGGTATAGAAATACGTATACCATTATACTATACTTCGTAAGGTTTTACAAGGGGTGAAATTGAGGATTTAGCTTCAAGCAAAAAGCCCCGTAAGGCTTTTGGGCCTACGGGGCTAACGATGGTTAAAGGAGCTCTTTAATTTTGTCCTCGAAGTCGAGAGGTTTGTCGGTTGGGCCGAAGCGGTAAACGACCTTGCCGGTCCTGTCGACGAGGAATTTAGTGAAGTTCCAGAGGATGAAGCCGGTTTCGCTAGCGGTAGCTTTGTTTAGTTTAGCGATGGATTTCATGGCGAGTTGATTTTTTACGCCTTTCGGCTTTGGGTCTTCGGGGATGGCGGTTTTGAGGAAAGTGAAAAGCGGGTCAGCTTTGTCGCCGTTGACTTCGAGCTTTTTGAATTGGTCGAACTTGGTTTCGTAGCGAAGGACGCAGAAGTTATGGATTTCATCGTCGGAGCCAGGGGCTTGATGACCGAATTGGTCGCAGGGGAAGTCGAGGACTTCGAGACCCTTAGCGTGGTATTTTTCGTAAAGGGTTTCGAGGCCTTCGTATTGAGGAGTGAAGCCACAGCCGGTGGCGGTGTTGACGATGAGGAGGACTTTACCTTTTAGGGTCTCTAAGGCGAAGTCTTTGTCTTCGCGGGTTTTGACTTTGTAATCATAGATACTCATAATGTTTTTAGTATAGCATGAAAAGCTTAAAGATAGTTTAATAAGAAAAAGCCCCGCTCTTGGGTGGGCGAGGCTAGGTGGATAAAGCGTGGTTTAAGGTAGGAACGATTCCGTGGGGAGATGCAAAATGTCGCTTGGGGGCATTGTGGAGAGCTGGGGCCTTTCGGATGTGGCCTTTGCTCTGGTATTTGCTCTGCGCTTTCGCATTTCTTCAAGGTAGCAATTAATTTCCTCCAGATTGCCGTTGTTTTCAAGGTCTTTTTGGAGTTTTTCTCGAAGTTCCTCTTTGGTCGTCATACAAAACCATCCTTTCGAAGAGCAAATTTTGACGCTTTTGGCGCCAATGCCTTATATTATATCATCTTTCTGCGTTTTTGGCAAGAAAAAGCCACCCGTGAGGGTGGCTTAATCATAAATTGGCACCTTGCTAGTTTCCCGCTATTGCAGTATAATCGCCGCGACTAAGCTTGACTTCTGTGTTCGGAATGAGAACAGGTATTTCCCTAGCGCTATGGGCACCAAGTGATACGCGCGCGTGTCGCGCACTGTTGATGTCCATCAGGTGTAGATTTTAATTGACTACGGCGTTTGAATAAAATCGAGCGCCGATTGCTAGACTAAGAGCAAAACATAAAAAGGCGATGGACCGATTAGTATGCTTCGTCTCCACGTGTTACCACGCTTCCAACTTGCACCTATCGACCAGATCTTCTCTCTGGGGTCTCATAGGGAATCCTTATCTTGGAGTGGGCTTCGCGCTTAATATGCTTTCAGCGCTTATCTCTTCCGAACATAGCTACTCGGCAATGCAGCAGGTGGCCACAACCGATACACTAGAGATTCGTCCACCCTGGTCCTCTCGTACTAGGGGCAGATCTCCTCAAGATTCCTAACGATCATGCCGGATATAAACCGAACTGTCTCACGACGTTCTGAACCCAGCTCGCGTACCACTTTAACCGGCGAACAGCCGGACCCTTGGAAGGTGCTCCCCCTCCAGGATGTGATGAGCCGACATCGAGGTGCCAAACCGCGCCGTCTATGTGAACTATTGGGCGCGATCAGCCTGTTATCCCCAGGGTAACTTTTATCCGTGTGCGCTGTCTTTCCCACGTAAATTGAACCGAAGTTCTATACAGCGGGTCATTTGCTCCCACTTTCGTGTCTGATTGGGTTGTAGCCCTCACAGTCAAGCTGGCTTTTGCGCATACACTATCGCTACGATTTCCATCCGTAGCTAGCCAACCTTTGAACGCCTCCGCTACTCTTTAGGAGGCAACCGCCCCAGTTAAACTACCCGCCATGCACGGTCCTCTTGGCAGTTAATGTCAAAAGTAAGACTGCTAAAACACTCAGGGTGGTATTTCACCTTTGGCTCCACAAATACTGGCGTATCTGCTTCAAAGCCTTCCACCTATGCTACACAAAATGTCCCAACAATCAATGCAAAGTTGTAGTAAAGCTCCATGGGGTCTTCTCGTCCTGGCATGATCAGACGGCATCTTTACCGCCAATGCACGTTCACCGAGGCCTTCGCCGAGACAGTGCCCACATGATTACTCCATTCGTGCGGGTCTGAACTTACCAGACAAGGAATTTCGCTACCTTAGGACGATCATAGTTATCGCCGCCGTTCATCGGGGCTTCAGTTCGAACCGTGAAGTTCTCCCCTTAACCTTCCGACACTGGGCAGGAGTCAGCCCCTATACATCCGCTTTCGCGTTAGCAGAGACCTGTGTTTTTGGTAAACAGTTCCGTGGGCTCTTTAGCTGCGGCCCGCTCGCGCAATGCGCGACTAGGCTGCTAAGAGTTAAGTGTCTCGACAAATCTGATGATTATAAGGTAAATTATAACCTCATTTTCGCCGAGGTTACTCATAGCAAATCTCGCACTCTGCGAGCGGGCAGTCCTTATTCCGAAGTTACGGACGCTTTTTTGCCGAGTTCCTTAGCGAAGGTTCTCTCGTAGGTCTTGGTCTGCTCGACCCGAGCACCGGTGTTGGTTTGCGGTACGGTAGGCAGCAGCATAAGTTTACGATCTTTTCTGGTCAGGACTTTACCGAGAATCGAAATCCCGAAGGACTCCTTTCACTCATCTCTCGTTCCCGAGAGACTTGGACGGCTAAACCATTAAGCCGCTCTTGTCACATCCCGTGAAATCTAAACAACTACTGTCTGTACAGGAATATTAACCTGTTGTCCATCGCCTACGCTGATGCGCCTCGGCTTAGGACCGACTAACCCTGGGGCAATTACTGTGGCCCAGGAAACCTTGCTCTTACGACCGACAGGATTCTCACCTGTCTTAAGGTTACTGATTCCAGCATTCTCACTTGATAACGCTCCACCGTACTTTACAATACGACTTCACCGCGATATCAACGCTCCTCTACCGATCCTACAAAAGCAGAATCCCATGTCTTCGGTTTAACACTTAGCCCCGTTACATTTTCCACGCAAAATCTCTTGACTAGTGAGCTGTTACGCACTCTTTAAATGAATGGCTGCTTCTAAGCCAACATCCTAGCTGTTTAAGAAATCTCACCTTGTTTCCCACTTAGTATTAATTAGGGACCTTAGACGATGATCTGGGCTGTTTCCCTTTTGAGCGACGAGCTTAGCCCCGCCGTTCTGACTGCCATGATTCCACCACCAGTATTCGTAGTTTGATAAGGATAAGTACGGTTGCCCGCCTTAGACCTTTTCAGAGCTCTACCCCTGATGGCTACTACATAACGCTAGCCCTAAAGCTATTTCGAGGAGAACCAGCTATCTCCGAGTTCGATTGGCATTTCACCGCTAACCACAAGTCATCCAAGCACTTTACTGCGTACCCTGGTTCGGTCCTCCACGACGTGTTACCGTCGCTTCAACCTGCTCATGGTTAGGTCACCCGGTTTCGGGTCTAATACTGCCGACTTGTCGCCCTATTCAGGCTCGCTTTCACTGTGGCTCCGTCAACTGACTTAGCCTCGCCGACAACATTAACTCGCTGGATCGTTCTACAAAAAGCACGCCGTCACAGCCGAAGCTGCTCCGACACCTTGTAGGCACTGAGTTTCAGGATCTATTTCACTCCCCTCCCGGGGTTCTTTTCACCTTTCCATCACTGTACTAGTTCGCTATCGATCAATCAATATATTTAGCCTTGGCAGGTGGTCCTGCCAGCTTCAAACAGGGTTTCTCGTGCCCCGTTCTACTTGAAAAAAGATATAGTAAGCCTATGACCCTTTCGCGTACGCGGCTTTCACGCTGTGTCGCGGACCATTCCAGATCGTTCTGCTAGGATCAAAAGGATTGTATCTTACCTGACTCAGTTAACGCTGTTCATTTTTAGAATGAATTGTCGTTCAAGACGACCACTCATTCCAAAAAACATCTAATTTCGCAACCCCTTTCAAGCATTGGACGTTAATCCGTACTCCTGATTACTCAAGAGAACTTAAAAGGTTTGGGCTATTCCAATTTCGCTCGCCACTACTTTCGGAATCGTTGTTTACTCTCTTTTCCTCAACCTACTAAGATGATTCAGTTCGGCTGGTTCCCGCTCCTTACTCTATGTGTTCAAGCAAGTGCAATGCAGTATAACCCGCATTAGGTTTCCCCATTCGGCAATCCCCGGATCAAATCTCGTACTCAGATCCCCGAGGCTTATCGCAGAGTCCTACGGCCTTCATCGGTATTGATTGTCAAGGCATCCACTATTAGTGCCCTTATTTACCTTTTTATGCATTGACTTAATCTAGCAATCGAAGTTCGATTGCGATGTCGTCAATTATAAATCTATCTATTGTCTTCGAATTGTTAATATAAATCTCTTTGGACCGAAAGAAAGTTTCTCGATTGAGTTCGAGCTTTCTCGCAGTTCGGATTTCTTCGCTATTTACAGAGGTCAACAGGGCTGACTTGTTCAACTTTCCCTATTCTATCGCATCGCACGGCAAAAGTCAACACTTTTTTCGAAGATTTTTTATAAATTTGACAGACAAAATAGGGCGATTGCTGTGGCGATGGAGACGTTGAAAGATTCTTTTTGCCCGCGCATTGGGATTTCGAGGAAGTGGTCGATGTGTTGATAGAGGTCGTGGTCGATGCCGGCGACTTCTTCGCCGAGCAAAAGGGCGAGTTTTGAACGTGATTGAAGCGCGGTGACAAGTTGCGCAAAATTTTGCGGATTTAGCTCGATTTTACGGGGGTCAGAGAGGTTGTTTTCGAGACCTAAAATGGTGTAATTTTTGGCGTGGAGGTCGGCGAGGGTTTGAGTGATGTCGTCGGAGGTTTCTAAACGTAGATATTTTTCCGCGCCGAGGGCGGTCTTCTCGATTTGATGGTCGAGCTTTTCGCGGAGGTGAGGGAGGAGATTTGGGTCGTGGTAGCGCGGAGTGTAGCCGGAAAAGACGGCAGTGGTGACGCCGAAGCCGTCGGCGGTGCGCAAAATTGAGCCGACGTTGTGGCAGGAACGGATGTTATGGAGGAGGATGGTGATTTCGGGCATTTTAGTCGGGGAGTTTGTTGATGGCGGCGCAAACTGCCTTGGCGTCGGATTTGATCAGGTTTAAAGTGGCGTCGATGCTGTTTTTGGCGACGTGGAGAGTACGGGCGAGGACGGGGTCGGAGGAGAGTGGCGTGAAAAATTCGAAGTATTGGTCGGCCTCCTCTTGCTTGAGGATGGTGGAGGCGAAGTAGCGGGGGTAATCTTCGATGGTTTTTTCGCCGTTCAGTTTATAGACGAATTCCCAGTTTTCGAAGAGCCATTTCAGGGCGCGGTCGCGGGTGTAGCGCCAGCGGCGGAGCGATAAGAGGAAAGAGAGGTGGTCTTGTGGTTTTACGACTTCGGTATTGGTGAGGAGAGAGAAAGCGAGGTCGATGTTTTTCTTGAGGCGGGGTTTGGTGAGGGCGCCGCGGAGGCAAGATTTGAGCTCGGGGTCGGTAGTGGTTTGGTAGGCGGCGAAGACTTCGGGGTAGAACTCTGCTTCGTCGCGCCACATTTTGGCGGCGAAGACGAACGGACGGAGGTCGGGGTTGATGGCACTGAGGTCGGTGTTGTAAAAATTACATAAGGCGTCGATGAATTCGGGGTTTTTGGAATAGAGAGCGCAGCCCATCAAGGTTTGGCGAAGTTCAAGCATGTTAAGGTCTTCCCTGTTTTGCGGTTCGAGACCAAGGGTTTTGAGCTGGTCTTTAACGAGGTCGTAGAGATAAGCCTTGAACTTCTTTTCTTCTTTGGAGTCGAAGTCATAGAAAATAGTGAGCTTGCTGATGATGGTGTCGATGATGTTCCAGACGGGAGCGGAGGTCTCGAGCTTAAACTTTTCTAAGAGTGGGATAAGAGAGGCGGAGGAGACGATGGGGGTGTCGCTGAGGAGGAGGCGGTCGACGAGGAGGCGGAGCTGTTGTTCGTGGCTGAGGTGATCGAAGTTTTTAAGGGCGTCGGCGAACTCTGGGCCGGAGAGGTTGATGAGGTAGTGGCCGGACATGTCGTCTTTTAGTTCGGGGATGGGGTAGTAGGAGTCGTCGGAGGAGCCGTCGAGGAGGAAGCGTTGTTGTGCTTCGTCGGTGACGACGGGGTAACCTGGCTGGGTGAGCCACGCGTGCATTAGGTCACGAACAGAGAAGTCTTTGGCGAACGGTTCAAGCGCCACCCAGAGGTCGTCGGCGTCGGCATTTTTGTATTTTTTCTTTTCGAAATACGCCTTGATGCCGCGGAAGAAGAACTTTTCGTGCATCATACGAATCAACATTAGCATAAGGTGAGCGCCCTTGGCATAGACAATACAGGGGTCGAAAAGGGTGGCGATTTCTGCGGGGTCGTTGACGTCTTCGCGAACCGCTTGGACGCCAGAGAGGGCGTCGCGA
This sequence comes from uncultured Candidatus Saccharibacteria bacterium, assembly GCA_937876715.1. Lineage (GTDB taxonomy): Bacteria > Patescibacteriota > Saccharimonadia > Saccharimonadales > Saccharimonadaceae > Nanosyncoccus. Next base: position 17,956 of record CALEGA010000003.1, on the reverse strand, counting down.
TAGAGAGCGGCGAGACAATCAGAGGTGAAAAAGTCGTCCCAGACGTGCCACTTCGGGAAGATGAAGTCGGTGCAATAATACTCCATAATGGTAGCGAAAGATTCGTTGAGCCAGAGGTCGTTCCACCATTTCATCGTGACGAGGTTGCCGAACCATTGGTGGGAGAGCTCGTGGGTGATGGTGAGGGCGGCGGACTTTTTGACGGCGTTAGAGGAGGATTTTCGACAGAGGAACTGCGATTCTCGGTAGGTGACGAGACCCCAGTTTTCCATTGCGCCGGCTTCGAAGTCGGGGATGGCGACTTGGTCGAGTTTTTCTAAGGGGTAGGGGGTTTGAAAAATGTCGTCGTAGTATTCAAGGGAGCGGAGAGCGATTTCGGTCGGGAGCTTGAGGAGCGCCTTGTCGCGGTTAAGGGGAGCGAAAGTGCGGACTTTGACCCCTGTTTTTGATAATCCCTCTTTGACGTTGAAGCGTCCGACGACGAAAGCAAGGAGATAGGTGGACATTCGCGGGGTGGTTTTGAACGTGACAGATTTGGCGACGGGAACGCCGTTTTCTCGGGTGATGACGGGGTATTCTTTTTCGGCAGTGTTGGCGAGAATGGTGTCCTCGGCGCCGTTTTTAATTGGAACAGAGATAGAGAGGTCGAAAGTTGCCTTGGCAGCGGGTTCGTCAACACAGGGGAAGCAATCGCGGGCGTAGTGAGATTCGAATTGGGTGGAGATGATGCGTTCTTCCTTGCCGCCGAGCTGGTAAGTCGAGAGATAGGCGCCCTGCATATTTTGTTTCAAAGTGGTATGGAAGCCCAGTTCGATAGTAACGCGCGTCTTAGCGGGTGCTGTGAGGCTGAGAACGGGTTTGTCGTAAGAATAATCGACAGGTTCGCCGTCTAATTTAATGTAGTCGATCGAGACGTTAGAGTGGAGTTTGATGAGGTTTGCTGCCTTGGTTCTGCCGTCGATTTTGACGGTGCCTTGGAGAGTTTTTTTGTATTTGTCGAGGTTTAAATCGAGTTTGTAGGATTTTGGTACAAAAAAATCAAGTAAGTGTTCCATAACCTGATTATAGCACAATTGCGCCGTTTTTGCTGATGTAGCGGATGTTCTTTTGGGCGGATTCGAGGTTTTGAGACATCAGTTTGACGTCGTGGGCAAATTCGGGTTCGCCGAGGTGAGGAATGACGTAGTCGTCGAGGAGTCCGAGACCTTTGAGCTCGGGTTCGACATGATAGCGGTCGCGGACGAGCTTGGTCGATTGGTCGGTTAAGAGGTAGTATTTGAGGTCTTGAACGACGACGATGGCGCCGGCGGAGGAACCGCAATAGAAGAAGTTTTTGTCCTCGAGGCGGGATTTGAGGTAGATGTCGAAGCCAGAGAGCTTGATGGCGGTGTTGAGGATAAATTCGTCGCCGCCGACGGCGCAGATGACGTCGGGGTGATAAGCTTCGAGAGTTTTTGCGAGTTGGGCTGGTTTGTTGAAAAAATCCTTGAGGTCGAGCGATTCGACGGTGTCGAAACCGGCGTCGATAAATTCGGTGACTTTTTCTTGGGTGACAGCGGCAAAATCCGCGGGGGTGTGGTAGTCACGGGCGTTCATCACGACCATAACTTTGGTTTCTAGGGGATTGAGGCGGTGGAGCAGTTCTTTGATAATAGGAGTGACGTGGCTGGCGAGGATGAGCGGCATAACTATTCGGCGTTGGTGTGGACAGCGGTGACGTCGTCGAGGTCGTCGATGGCGTCGAGGAGTTTTTCGAGTTTTTCGGCATCTTCGCCGGCGACAGGGACGGTGGTGGTGGGGAGATATTTGAGTTCGGCAGAGGTGACGGTGAGTCCAGCGTCGATGAGATTTTGACGAACTTTCATCAAATCTTTGTCAGAGGTGATGATTTCAATGCCGTCTTCGACTTCTTCGGCGTCTTCGGCGCCAGCTTCGAGCGCCTGCATCAAAGCTTCTTCGGATTTTTCACTGATAACGATTTCACCGGCGCGACGGAATTGGAACATTACGGAGCCAGAGTCGGCGAAGCGACCGCCGTTCTTTTCGACAGTGTGGCGAACTTCAGGGAGAGTCCGGTTTTTGTTGTCGGTGGCGACTTCGATGATGATGCCGGTGCCACCTGGGCCGTAGGCTTCATAGACTTCCTCAATTAACGCGGCGGCGGACTTGTCGGCGACGCGAGCGATGGCGCGTTCGATGTTCGCCTTGGGCATATTGGCGAGGCGAGCTTTTTCAAGAACCATAGCAAGGGAGGGGTTCATATTCGGGTCGGTGCCTTGGCGTGCAGCGATGGCGATTTGGTTACCGATTTTGGTGAAGAGAGCGCCACGCTTGGCGTCAACAACGGCTTTTTGGCGCTTGGTGGTTGCCCATTTGGAGTGTCCAGACATTAATTTTTCCCTGTTTAGGTTAATAATAACTTTAAGATGATTATATCATAAGAGGGTGGGGTTGTAAAATAATTTATTTTGTGGTATAATAGGGGGTAGTAAGGGGGATTTTTTGTCCCCTAGGAACATTAGAGAAAAGAGGTGAAAAGGATGCCGGTAGTCGAAATCCACGAGGAAGTCCACGAAAAAATGAGAAATTTCCCCTATTCCAGTTCCTTGTTGAGAGAGTGTGTGCTTGAGCGTAAAAATCCTGATATGGTCTGTGGTATTATCCGAGTTTTTCTGAAGTATGGTGTGCTGGGTGAGTACGTCGATGCTAGCAAAATCAAAGATGCGGACAGCCGCAATTTTTATCTAAAGCAGTTCGACCGTGCCGTCGCCGCTTCTTAATTCCCTCCCCCTTTGCAAAATCCCCGCTCATTTGAACGGGGGATTTTTTAAAGCTTAATAATTGTTAGCTCTTATTTCAAAGAAGCTTTGTGGGTGGGCGCAGACCGGACAGACGTCGGGAGCTTTTTCGCCAACGTAGATGTGCCCGCAGTTGCGGCATTTCCAGACGGTGACTTTGTCGGACTTGAAGACGACGTCGTGCTCGATGTTATCGCGGAGCTTGAGGTAACGCGCTTCGTGTTCTTTTTCGATGGCACCGACTTGTTCGAATTTTTCGGCGATTTCGTCGTAACCCTCTTCGCGTGCCTCGTCGGCGAATTTTTTGTACATATCGGTCCATTCGTAGTTTTCGCCTTGGGCGGCTTTGGAGAGGTTTGTCTTAGTGTCGGCGACTTTGCCATCGTTTAAGAGTTTGTACCACATTTTGGCGTGTTCTTTTTCATTGCCAGCGGTTTCGGCGAAGATGTCGGCGATTTGCTCAAAGCCGTCTTTTTTCGCTTGAGAGGCGAAGTATTGGTATTTCATATGCGCCTGAGACTCGCCAGCGAAAGCGGTCTCGAGGTTTTGCCAAGTTTTGCTATTTTTCTTTAGTTCCATAAAACTCCTTTGTTCTAGTATAGCATTAAAAATCCCCGCGTGGAAGCGGGGTAAGGAAAGAAGTTAGAGTGTTCGGAAGATGAAACTGTAGTCCAGTTCGGGAGCGCACGAGGAGGGGTCAACGAGTCGGTGATAGGACAGGTTGGTTTCGTAAAGTTTTCGGAAAGCGTGGAATTTTTCGCGATGCCGGTCGAAAAATTGTTCGACTTCGGCGGCGAATTCTTCGGCGATGCTGCCCTCGGACGGGATGTTAAATTCGTCCAGGCTGATGCTATGTTGATGGATGGTGGTGTTCTGTTGGCAGATATTAAGGGTGACAACTTCGTGGTCAAAACCGGCGAGGAAATGCTCGCGGGAGAGTTTGAGCATAAAGTTGACATTAAACTCCTCAAGCGTGTTTTTGAGGGCGCTACCGATGAGGCTGGCAACAAATTCAATGCGGCTTTTGAGGTTTTGATAAAATTCGTAGTCGGAATTGAGGATGAATTCGAGGTGGTTCATATCTTGGTCGTTGTAATAGTAGATATGGCCTTTGTATCTGACAGAGACAGGATCGTCAAAGGGGTTGATGACGCCGAGATGACGAATGGCGCAAATTTGGTTGAACTTTTCCGTAAAAGCGCTGAGTTGGTCGAGATAATTGACGCGGTTTGCTCTGGAAATTTGTTCCGCCTCGCTGAGCGGGCGCTCGTAGCGCGTTTCGGTGAACTGAAAATCGAGCGCGTGGTGCAATTTTTCTTCAAAGAGTTGAGTGAATAATTCGCGGTCGTCGTCGGGCGAAGTCGGGTGGGTAATGACAAGCTCGTGCTCGAGGTCGAGCCGACTGCCGACGGGTAGAATGACGTGGAGATGGAAACGCTGGGTTTCGTGGCGGAAATACTTGACATTGGGGTCGTCTTTCAGCCATTCCGCGATGCCGCTCGGTTCAACGACAGAGAGCATAACGTCCTCGGCGTCCTTTGGTTCGGTGAGATAAAAGATGCGACCGAGCTGGTTGTCGTGGAAGTTGCCAAAGTAGAGTGTGCCTTGGGGTAGGTCGGGAAAGACGAAGCGCGAGTCGAAGCGCACCTCTTCTAGGTCAAGGAAGCGCTCGAAGCTGCCGAGCGGTTGGAGAAAATAGAGCTCCTTGCTTTGGGCAAAGGTGAGCCAAGCGTCGTCTTCGTTGAAGTCGGGTCGGAAAAGGTAGTTGGTGTTTTCGAACCACGCGCGATGGTGATAATGGAGACCGCCGTGGCACTTGTCGTTGGTTCTGAGAAAATCTTTGAGGTTAACGTGGCGTTTTGGTGGCGGAAACTGCGGAGTCCGGACAGGTGTTTTACTGGAGTAGGCAAAGTTATTGGCTTTGGGGTAACGTCGGAATTTCCTCAACATAATCACTTCTTTCTTTTAAGATGCAAGCTAATGAGCTATACCTATATTATAACATAAAAATAGGGAGAAACCAAGTTCTCCCTATTTTTCCGTTTTTGTGTTTACATACCCTCGATGTCAGCTTCGGTTGGACCTTTTGGTTCTTCCTCAGTGGCGAGAGGATGGACACCGGTGCCAACAGGAATCTTGCGACCGATGATGACGTTTTCCTTGAGACCGTGGAGATGATCGACGCGACCGTTAATGGCGGCGTTGATAAGAACACGGGTCGTGTCTTGGAAGGACGCGGCGGAAAGGAAGGAGTCAGACCAAATCGAGACTTTGGTGATACCGAGGAGGAGATGCTCGAATGTTGCCGGGGTTTTACCGAGTTCGGCGAGTTCGGCGTTCTCGTTTTCGACGGCGGCGCGGCCGACAATGTCGCCAGCGACGAAGCTAGAATCGCCCGATTCGGTAATCATTACGCGGTTAAACATTTGGCGAATGATGACTTCGAAGTGCTTGGAGGCGATTTCGTGACCTTGGGCGGCATAAACGGACATTACGTCGTTCATAATGTAGCGTTCAGTTGCCTCGGTGCCTTTGTACTTCAAGAGGTCTTGGAGGTTCAAGGAACCAGTAGTGAGGCGGTCGCCAGCTTTGACAGTGTCGTCGGTCTTGACGACGAGTTCGGCACTGTTCGGGATTTCTACGCGAGCTGGTGCGCCAGCGTCACCGACGAGGATGATAGCGCCGTCAACGAGTTGGGCGTTGCTATCGAACGGAGCGGTGAGAGGTTCAGCACCTTTGGTTTTAGCGGCGATGACGTCGCCAGCTTTGACGGAAGCGCCGTCTTTGACTTTGGCTTTTCTGCCGTCGAGCTCGATGCGAGTGGTTTCGCCAGCACTTGGGGTGATGGTAACGATGTAGTGGTTGCCGTCTTCGTGTGCTTCGACGGTGCCGTCGATTGGCGAGACCCACGCTTGACCTTTCGGGCTGCGAGCTTCGAGAAGCTCTTCAACACGCGGAAGACCGCGGGCGATAGCACCAGAACCAGCGACGCCGGAGCCGTGCTTAGTGTCGAGCGTAAGCTGCGTACCTGGCTCGCCGAGGGATTGTGCAGCGATGACGCCAACTGGTTGGTTAGCTTCGACGAGTTCACGAGTGGACATATCGACGCCGTAAGCCTTGCGCGGAACGCCGTTAACTGCGGTAGTGGTGAGGACGGATTGAATCTTGACGGACTCAATTTTGTCGTCAGCCTCGAGTTGAGCGGCAAGTTCAGGCGTGATGAGTTGGTCGGCTTCGAGGTAGCCTGGAATTGCTTCGGCGGTGTAGCGACCAGCGATGCGGACGTGGAAGTCGATGCCGGTTTCTTCGGTTTCGTACTTATAGACGGCGAAGCCTGGGTCGTAAGCCTCTTCGTCGGTCGTGAAGACGTCTTGGGCGACGTCAACGAGACGGCGAGTGAGGTAACCAGAGTCGGCGGTACGGAGAGCCGTAGAGACCTGACCTTGGCGGGCGCCACGAGTAGCGATGAAGGATTCCAGCGTGTTCAAACCTTGTTTATAGGAAGATTTGACCGGGAGCTCGATTTCGTTGTTGTTAATATCGACCATAATGCCGATTTCCGCGGAAGCGAGCTTGATGTTGGAGACGGAACCACGAGCGCCGGAGTTGACCATAACAGCGATGTCGGTGTCGAGTTCGGCAAGTTTATCCTTAAGGAAGGTCGAAATGCGATCGTCGATGTTGCGCCAAGTTTTGACCGTGAGGTTTTTGCGTTCTTCTTCGGTCAAGAGACCTTGGTTGAACTGGTCTTGAATCTGAGCAGTGGTGGCGTCGCCCTCGGCGATGAAGTCGGCGATTTCCGGATAAGTCGGATAGTCGTCTTTCGCGGTGGAAACAGAGGCGATAGTCTCGTATTCAAAGGCGAGGTTCTTGACAGCGTCGGCGGTCTTGACGGTCATTTCTGGGCCATAGACGTCGAAGATGTCTGCCATAACTTTCTTGAGCTGCTTCGAAGTTTGGACGGAGTTATCGAACGGATAATCCTCGGGGAGGATTTCGTTGAAGATAACGCGACCAAGGGTGGTATTGCGAATTTCTTTCTTAGCGAAGACGCGGATTGGCGTTTGGAGAGCGATGAGACCCTTGTCATAAGCCATTTCTGCCTCGTAGATGCTGGAGAAAGCGTGGACTTTGTTGGTGTCGGTACCTGGCTTGTTGTAAGTGAGGTAGTAGATACCAAGGACAACGTCCTGATAAATCGCGAGCACAGGTGCGCCGTCGGCGGGCTTCAAGAGGTTCTTGGTGGCGGACATCAGTTCGCGAGCCTCAGCCTGAGCGGCGTCGGAAAGTGGGAGGTGAACCGCCATTTGGTCACCATCGTAGTCGGCATTGAAACCGCTAGCCACGAGCGGGTGGAGTTGGATAGCTTTACCGTCGATGAGCTTAGGTTGGAAAGCCTGAACAGAGAGACGGTGGAGAGACGGAGCGCGGTTAAGAAGGACATAGCGACCTTGAATGACGTCGTCAAGTGCATCCCAAACCACGGCGTCGGCGGCTTCAATCATACGAGAAGCGGCGCGGATGTTGGCGGCGTATTCGTGACCAATCAGCCAGCTGATGACGAACGGTTTAAAGAGCTCGAGCGCCATTTGCTTTGGGAGACCGCATTCGTTGAGCTTGAGTTCCGGACCGACAACGATAACCGAACGACCGGAGTAGTCAACGCGCTTACCGAGCAAGTTCTGGCGGAAGCGACCCTGTTTACCTTTGAGGAGGTCAGAGAGGGATTTAAGCTTGCGACGACCGTTTTGGGTAGCGGCGGTGCGGTTGCCGTGAGAGGCGGAGTTGTCGATGAGAGCGTCAACTGCTTCTTGGAGCATACGCATTTCGTTGCGGCAAATCACTTCCGGCGCGTTAAGGTCGAGCAACTTTTTCAAGCGGTTGTTACGGTTAATGACGCGACGGTAGAGGTCGTTCAAGTCGGACGTAGCGAAACGACCGCCTGGGAGAGAAATCATCGGGCGGAGATCCGGAGGAATGACCGGAATGACCGTGAGAACGAGGTCGTTCGGCTTAATACCGGCGGATTGCATACCCTCGAGAATCTTGAGGCGCTTAGTGATTTTCTTTGCCTTTTGACCCTTGGCGGTTTCCGACTCTTCTTTCAAGGTGTTGATGAGGAGGTCGAGGTCGATTTCGTCGAGAAGCTTCTTGATGGCGGTGGCGCCCATACCGACCTCAATCAAATCTTCGTATTCTTCAGGAAGATTGCGATAGTCAACTTCACTAATCACGGCGCCTTTGTGGAAGCTGTCGAGATAAGTTTTGCGTTTGACGTAGTCGGCGTCGAGTTCTTCAAGCTCCTTGGTGCGAGCTTCGGCGAGAGCCTTGACGTTGGCGCCGTCAACGTTAGATTCTTTGTCGTAGCGGACTTGGATAGCTTGACGAGCGGCTTCAGTTTGCGCTTCGAGGTCTTCCTTGACCTTTTCGATTTCTTCGTCTTTCGCGGAAGTGACGAGGTAAGTGGCGAAGTAAATTACTTTTTCGATGTTCTTGACGGTGAGGTCAAGGAGAATCGAAAGAGCGGACGGCGTACCGCGCATAAACCAGATGTGGGTAACCGGCGCGGCGAGGGTGATGTGCCCCATACGTTCGCGGCGGGTGATACTCTTGGTGACGAGGTTGCCTTCTTTATCGACAGCAGCTTCGCGCGAGCGGACGCCCTTGAGCTTGGCATCGTGCGGGTTGATGTCTTTGACCGGGCCGAAAATCCGTTCGCAGAACAAGCCGTCGCGTTCGGGTTTTTGGGTGCGGTAGTTAATAGTTTCTGGTTTGGTGACTTCGCCGTAGCTCCAGTTCAGGATGTCAGCGGCGGAGGCGACGCTTAAGCGAATCGAGTCGAAATCGCTGGCGCTAATATAATTATCTGCCCAAGCCATATTAGTTCTCCTCTCCGAGGTCAACTGTGCCGTCGTCCTCTGTTATTTGTATGCCCTCTTCTTCCAAAATTTCCTTGCCCTCTTCAGTGTCGAGATCAGTGATTTCTGGTTCGGTTTCTGCCTTATGTTGGGCATAGATTTGTTGGTCGTCTTTTTCTTTTTCGATGGCGCGGGAAGTCTCTTCGATGACGTCGGAGGCGTCGGTCATCTCGCCGTGGTCAAGGAGGTCAACTTTAAGACCGAGACCTTGAAGTTCCTTAACGAGGACGTTGAAGCCTTCAGGAAGCTTCGGGCCTTCGATTGGCTCGTGCTTGATGATGGATTCGTACGCTTTGGCACGACCATAAACGTCATCGGACTTGATGGTGAGCATCTCTTGGAGGGTAGTGGCGGCGCCGTAAGCTTCAAGCGCCCAAACTTCCATTTCCCCGAAGCGCTGACCACCGTTTTGTGCCTTACCGCCGAGCGGCTGTTGGGTAACCATCGTGTAAGGACCGGTCGAGCGGGCGTGGATTTTGTCTTCAACCATATGGTGAAGCTTAATCATATGCATCACGCCGACAGAGGTGCGTTCGTTGAATGGTTCACCAGTGAGACCGTCATAAAGTTGGACACGGCCGTCTTCGGCGAAGCCTGCCTTTTTAAGCTCTTTAGAGATAGTTTCGTCAGGGACGCCGTTGAAGGACGGGGTCGCGACTTTGTAACCGAGAGCGCGAGCAGCCATACCAAGGTGAGTTTCGAAGAGCTGACCGAGGTTCATACGGCTTGGCACGCCCATTGGGCTTAAGAGAATGTCGATTGGTGTACCGTCAGCCATAAATGGCATATCTTCAACTGGCAGAATGCGGGAGACAACACCTTTGTTACCGTGACGACCGGCAAGCTTATCGCCAACGTCGATTTTGCGCATTTCGGCAACGTAGATTTTGATTTGCATAAGGACGCCAGCTTTGAGGTCGTGGCCTTGTTCGCGGGTGTAGATGCGAACGCCGATAACTTTACCGGTACCACCGTTCATACGGACGGAGGTGTCGCGGACGTCTTTGGCTTTTTCGCCGAAGATGGCGCGGAGAAGACGTTCCTCAGAACTGAGTTCTTGTTCGCCTTTCGGGGTGATTTTACCGACGAGGATGTCGCCAGTGGAAACTTCCGAGCCAACGGTGACGATACCGTCTTCGCCGAGGTGGCGGAGCGAGTGTTCGGAAACGTTCGGAATGTCGCGAGTGATTTGCTCAGGACCGAGCTTAGTTTCGCGGACTTCGACGTCGTAGTCTTTGATGTTGATAGAAGTCAATTCATCGTCTTCGACGAGGCGGGAGGAGATGACGATAGCGTCATCCATATTGTAACCGCGCCACGGCATAAAGGCGACAAGGAGGTCTTTACCAAGGGCGAGTTCGCCGTCGGTGACAGAAGCACCCTCGACGAGGACATCGCCTTTCTTGACTTTTTGACCACGGACGACCTTGGTGCGCATATTATAACAGCGGTCGTCGTTGTTCTTTTCGAAGTGAACGAGCGGATATTCTTTTTCGCTCTTGTCGGCGTATTTGACGATGACGGAGACGCCGTCGGCTTTCAAGACTTCACCGTTGCCCTCGGCGAAGATGACTTGAGAGAGGTTCTTAGCGACTTCACCCTCGATGCCGGTGCCGACAACTGGCGCGTCGGTATGGAGAAGAGGCACTGCCTGTTTCTGCATCGCGCAAGCCATAAGGGAGCGGTCAACACGGTTCTTTTCGACGAAAGGAATTAAGCTGGCGCTGACGCCGAGGATTTCCTTGTGGGCGGCGTCAACGTGAGTGACGCGGCTCGACTCGACCTGTGCTGGGCGACCGTGGACACGAGCGGAGACGTAGGTATCAACGAACTTGCCAGACTTGTCGATTTTAACGGAGGCGTCGGCGATAATCATATCGTCTTCGGCGGAAGCATCGACGTAAACGACTTCGTTCGTGACTTTGCCGTTTTTGACGACGCGATAAGGCGCTTCGATGAAGCCGTATTCATTGATGCGGGCGTAAGTAGCAAGGTTAAGCACGAGACCGACGTTGCCACCTTCTGGGGTTTCCACGGTACAGATACGACCGTAGTGAGTTGGGTGAGCATCGCGGACGTCGAAGCCAGCGCGTTCACGAGTCAAACCGCCAGGACCCATCGAGGAGAGACGGCGTTTATGAGAAAGCTCGGCGAACGGGTTGGTTTCGTCCATCAGCTGCGAGAGCTGAGAGCTGGCGAAGAACTCCTTGACCGCGGCGACAACTGGGCGAGAGTTGAGGAGCTGCGACGGAGTGACTTCTTCGGGATTTGCCATTGACATCCGGTCGAGAATGTTGCGCTGTAAGCGGAGCATACCGAGGCGGAATTGGCGCTGGACGAGTTCGCCGACGAGTTTAATGCGGCGGTTAGCAAGAGAGTCGATATCGTCCGCGGGGTCTTGAGTGACGTTCAAGCGGATGATTTCGTTGATAATCGCGATTAAATCTTGCATTTGGAGCGTGCGGTGCTCGGCGTCGTTTGGCGTGTCAAAACCAAGTCTTTGGTTGATTTTGAAGCGACCAACGCGGGAGTAATCGTAGCGTTTGTAATCGAAGAACGTGCGTTCGATCATATCTTTCGCGTTTTCCACGGTGGCGAGGTCGCCTGGGCGGAGACGGCGATAGACTTCAATCAAGGCTTCGGATTGACCACGAGAGGTGTCTTTTTCGAGCGTGGCGTCGATGTAAGCCATACTTTCTTCGTCGAGGTTAGCGAATTTTGCCTTGATGTCGCTGTTCTTGGAAACGCCGAGAGCGCGGAGGAGGGTCGTGACAGGGATTTTGCGGCGACGGTCGATTTTGACGTAGATAGCGCCAGTTTGGGCGGTTTCAAACTCGAGCCAAGCACCGCGACCTGGGATGACCTTGGCGCCGTAATAATTACGCTCGCCGATATGGTCGGCAGTGAAGAAGACGCCAGCGGAGCGAATAAGTTGAGAGACGATGACACGTTCGGTGCCGTTGATGATAAACGTGGCACGGTCGGTCATCCAAGGGTAGTCGCCGAAGAAGATGTCTTGTTCTTTCTTTTCGCCGGTCACCTTGTTTTCGAGCTCGACGATGACGTGGAGCGGAGCGTCGTAGGTGGTTAAGTTATATTTTGCTTCTCGTTCAGATTCGGACGGTTCTTTAAAGTAGTAGTCTTTAAAGCGGAGCGAGAGTTTTTGGTGAGTGTAGTCCTCGATTGGGTTTAGCTCAGTGAAAACCTCGCGGAGTCCGGATTTGACGAAATCTTCCCAGCTGTCCTTTTGGTGGGCAATAAGGTCAGGGATAGGGAGGGCTTGGTCGCCTTCGGTGAAGAAGACACGACCAGAATTGGTAGTAGATTTCACGAAATTCCTTTTCTCTACATTAAATTAGTATTGCAGTTTTTAGCGCCGAAGATTACTGCCAGATTTTTATGGTGAGGTTCGCCGTGCCTTCACCAACGCCAAAAAATTGGCACACTGCTTCTTGTAGCTTATTTTAATCTATTTGACAAGATTTTGCAAGAGGGATTTTTGGCATTAAAAAGCCTCCGCGCGGGAGGCTTTGAGTTAGATGTCGAGGTCGTCAAGGTCGGCGAGTTCGGCGCGGGTTTTTTCCGCGAGGTCGTCGCCTGGCTCTTCGTCAACGTTCGGCTTGTTGACCGGAGCTTCGGCTTCGGCAGGTTCGCCGCCATCGTTGTTGATGATTTTGAGGTTGTAGCGGGCGTCGTTCTTCGTGCCGAGGGCGCGGAGGAGCGTGCGGATGCTTTGCGCAGTGGCGCCGCGTTTACCAATGACGCGACCAACGTCAAGTGGGTCAACAGAGAGGGTGAGCAGGACGCCTTTTTCATCAATCTTGCGTTCAACTACGACTTTTTCGGGACTATTTACGAGGGTTTTGACGATATATTCGACAAATTGTTGGTCAATGGTAGCCATTGTTTTCTCCATATTAAGTTATATATAATATATTATCACAAATGCTTAAAAATAGAAAACCCCGCTTTTAGCGGGGTGGGAGGTTATTCTTCGGTGTCAAGGTCAATGTCTTCGACGACAGATTGGATGGGAAATTCGGCGTCGATTTCGCTGAAGAGTTGGTAACAGAGGTCGCGGACGCGTAAGGTGCGGGCGCGGAACTCTTCTTTTTCGGTCGCTAGTTCATCTTGCTCGACGGCGAGAGCTTCTTCGCGGGTCTTGAGGTCGGTCTCTTGGGTGTTGAGTTTGGTCTCGCGAGTGTTGAGCTCTTTTTCGCGGTCGTCGAGTTCGGTCAGCTTGGTCTTGAAATTGGCGAACTGGTCGGCTTTTTCTTGGTCAATTTCTGCGAGCGCCTTTTCGACCGACTTGGTGTCGTGGACGCCAAAAGCGCCGATGGCGAGGGCGATGATGGCGATAAGCGCGGCAAGAACCATAATGGCGACGGTGCGATCCCTGACGCTGAAATCCTGGCGGGGTTTCGGCGAAATATCGGGCATCTTAGAGTTGCGATTACCGTGATTCGACATTGTTAAAATCCCCCTTATTTTTCTTAGGAATAACCTATTGTCTAATAATAACATAAAAAAGGACTATTTGCAATCTTTCTCAACCCCGTTCACTCACGCCCGCCGTTGCGGGGTTCGTTCACTTCGAAATTTTCGTAAAAATTTCGGGACACGGTTTCGAAAGATTCAAATAGCCCTTTTAATTATTCGGCTGGGGTTTCTTCCGCAGGGGTAGATTCTTCCTTCGGTTGGTTCTTGCGGAGCTTGTCGGCGTGTTTTGCCTTAGCAGACTTCTTTGGCGCCGGCTTGTACCATTTTGGTAACTTGATGCCGTTCTTTTCTAAGACGAAAGCGACGCGAGAAGAAGGTTGGGCGCCGTTCTTGAGATAGAACTCGATTTTTTCTTTGTCGAGGACGGTCTTTTTGGTTTCTGGGTTGTAGTTGCCGACCTCAGCCACAACGCGCCCAGAAAGAGGGTGACGCTGGGATTCTTGGACGACTATCCGATACACAGGGGTATGTGCACGGCCATTACGCTGCATACGAATCGCGAGCATGGGATTTTCTCCTTTAAATTTTAATAGGTTATATTTTACACCATTTTTCTGTTTTTGGCAAGAAAAATCCCGCGGTTAGCGGGATTTGCGGAAGTCACGGTCGGGAAGTTCATCAAGTTCGAAAGGCGGGTGGTTGTCTTCGAGGTGGCGCCTGATGTGGTGCCGGAATTTTCCGCGGTTTTTCTCGTCTTCTAGGATGCCCATGAGTTTCATGGCGGAGACTTGATCGAGATTGTTTCGACGGGCGAACCAGTTGATACTGTCAATGGCCTTGAAGAAATCTTTGGCGGCTTCATCGCGGGCAACTTTAAGGTTGGTAACATCGCCGCCGTAGTATTTTTCGATGACGGGTCTAACGTTAAAGGCTTTTGCTTTGTCGCGGAAGTTCATCAACAGCTTGTCTTTGCTGGCGAGATCGCCGGCGGCGTCAACAGCAGCAAGACAGAGGCGCCAATAATTGGGCCAGATGTCTACGGGTGAAGGCCCAAGGGCAGACTTGTAGGTTTCGGTCGGAGCAGAACGTACTGGGTTTTCCTGAAGTTCAATGGAAAGTTCGGACATTTTCGACATAGTTGATCCCCTCCTATCCTGTTTTTGTCGAAATGTATACTTTTATTATAGCATAAGTTCTATAAAAAGTCAATATGTGTCAGGAGTGAAACCAAAAATGCCACCCGTTAGCCGACGCGTGGATTTTTGAACATATAAGCTCTCAACTTCTTATTGTGTAAAGATGATCTCGCAGTTTGTGATTACAAACTATATTGAGTATAAGCGAAAACGCTTGGCTTGTCAAGACTTAATTTACCGAGGTTAATTTGTCGAATTTTGCTTCGGCTTTGAGGGCGGCGGCGTATTTTTTCTTGTAGATTTTAATGCCCTGTTTGGCGGCGATGGTTTGCGCCTCTTGTTTGGAGTGACCAGTGGCAGAGGCGATGAGAGATTTGCCGACATAGACGGCGACGGTGAAAGTTTTATTGTGGTCGGGACCATCTTCTTTAATCGTGCGATAGGCAGGGGTTTCTGCTTCGTATTTTTGAGTGAGCTCTTGGAAGTAGGACTTCGGGTCGCGCCACGATTCTTCTTCGAGCATTTCGTTCATTTTGGAGAGAATGTGCTCATAGATGAAGTTTTTGGCGGTTTCGTAACCTTGGTCGAGGTAGATGGCGCCGATAACGGCCTCGAAACAATCGGCGATGATGACGGCGTGAGCGCGGTCAACGCCTTGTTGTTCGCCGCGGGAAAGGCGGACGAGTGGTTCGTAGCCGAGCTTGTAGCCGGCGTCGCTGATGGACTCGGTGCGGACGAGCGCGGAGCGCCAGGCGGTCATCACACCCTCGGGTTCTTCGTAGTTGCGGTAGAGGAAGTCGCTCGTCACGAGTTCGAGGACGGCGTCGCCGAGATATTCGAGACGCTCGTTGTGTTCGAGGTGGGATTTTTTGTGCTCGTTGACATAGCTCCGGTGTGTTAAAGCGACGATGAGGAGGTTGATGTCGTTAAATTTGAGGCCGAGTTTTGCTTCGGCAAATTCTTGATAGGGTTTTGTATCCAATTTAGTATTCTCCTGAGCGGATTTTCTTTTTTGCTATTAACATAAGTTTTTCGATGTCGTCATATTCGATGGCGTCGAGTGCCTCGGCGAACTTAAACCACTTGATGCCGTTCATCCATTTTTCCTTGGTCGGGGTTTCGCGGGGGTCGAGGGAGTGGACGAGGTAGATTTGGGTGGTCATCAGGACGAGCTTATCGAGGCGACGGTATTTGAAGTGGATTTTTCCAAGCCAACACAGTGTATTGATATGGAAAAGACCCGCTTCCTCGCCGATTTCGCGGATGGCGGTTTGTTTGGCGGTTTCGCCGGGTTCGATATGACCTTTGGGGATAGTCCAGCGGTTTTTGCTGTCTTGAATTAAGAGGATTTCGATGTCTTTGCGGTCTTTGGAAAGGCGAAAAACAATGCCACCGGCGGTCGGTTCGCGGACGATTTCTTGGATAACCGGCTTTTTGCGGAAGACGGTTTCCTTGAACTTGTCGATTGGGGAGGGTCGGTACTCTTTGGGGAGAGCTTCCGGAACTTTGAGGTTACTTCCCTTTCGGCTCAGAGGCGCTTTCTTCGTTGGGCTGGTCGCTCGACGAGGCGCCGGCTTTCGGTTTTGATTCATGATTTTGCTTAGGCTCGGTGTCTTTGAAGCCGAGGTTTTTATAGGCGGTGCCGAGGACACCGTTAATGAACTTTGAAGAGTTTTCGGAGCCAAAAGCTTTCGCAAGCTCGACGGCTTCGTTGATGGCGACCTTGGGAGGGACTTTGTCGCTACAGTGTTTTAACTCGTAGAGACCAATCCGGAGGACGTTGCGGTCGATAGCGGCGATGGTCGCGATGGGCCATTCTGGCGCGAGCGGGGTGAGGTCGGCGTCAAGTTCTTCGATTCTTTCTGCCACACCACGAGAAAGGGCGTAAACGAACTCGGTGTCGCCGAGCGCCTTTTCGTAGGGGAGGATGTTTTTTGCGACGATATGGTCAATGTCGGCTGTGGCGTCGCCCGCCTTGCTCCGAAACTCGTATTCATACAAGCTTTGGAGTGATATGATTCTGCCTAGGTGCCGATTTGAAGCCATCGTTATTTCTTCTTTGCGTTAGATTTTTTAGCGAGTTTGGCTTTTGTGGCGGCTTTTTTAGCTGCTTTGACAGAAGTGGACTTCGCAGGTTTGACAGTTTT
Source organism: uncultured Candidatus Saccharibacteria bacterium (assembly GCA_937876715.1). Classification (GTDB taxonomy): domain Bacteria; phylum Patescibacteriota; class Saccharimonadia; order Saccharimonadales; family Saccharimonadaceae; genus Nanosyncoccus. The sequence goes on along the minus strand of CALEGA010000003.1, from coordinate 1,517 downwards.
TACCTTGACGCGAGGAGTCTTTTTCTTGGTCTCAAAAGCTTTGACAGGGGAAACTTTATTAACAGCACGGGCGAGGTCGAGGCGGATGTGGCTCCTGCGAAGACCGGTTTTGCGCGGGCTGCTCTGTTTTTTAGGTTCAGGCATATAGCTCCTTTAATAATAGATACTTTGGACTATAATATCACGTTTTTTGCTTTTACGCAACGATGTTTAAGAGTTTGGCTTTTGGAATGTAGATAGTTTTCTTGATATTGCCGCTGACGAATTTTTGAACGTTGGAGTTAGCGAGTGCTAAATCGACGATTTTTTGTTCGTCGGACAGGTCTTCGGTCGGGACTTTAAGCTTGGCACGGAGTTTGCCGTTGACTTGGACGACGATTTCGACGAGGTCTTCGACGAGATGTTTTTCGTCGTAAGCGGGCCAGGCGTCGTCGGCTTTAAGCTGTTCGAGCATTTCCGAGGCGAGGTGAGGCGCGAAAGGTTTGAGGAGCTTGGCGAGGATGACAAGGTCTTCTTCGGAGGCGCCGACTTTGTAGAGCTCGTTGACGTATTCCATCAAAGTGCTGATGGCGGTGTTGAATGATGCGCGCTCGATGTCTTCGGTGACTTTTTTGATGGTTTTGTTTAAGAGATTGAGATTTTTAGACTTTTGATCAAATTCTTTTTCGAAGACGAGCGTCCAGCAGCGGTTCAAGAAGCGATAAACGCCGCCAACACTGCGGGGATTCCACGCGGCATCTTGGTCGTAGGGACCGATGAACATTTCGTAAGTGCGAAGAGTGTCGGCGCCGTAGCCGTCGTTGATGACGTCGAGCGGGTCGATCACGTTGCCCTTAGACTTGGACATTTTTTTGCCGTCGGGAGCGTTGATGTAGCCGTTATAAAGGAGCTTGACGATAGGTTCGCGGAAAGGTAGTTTGCCTTCGTCGGCGAAGAATTTGCACCAGAAGCGGATGTAGAGGAGGTGTGCCACGGCGTGGTCGCCACCACAGTAAACGTCGAGTGGTTCCCAGTATTTGATTTTTTCGGGATGCCAAGCGTGGGCGGCGTCGTGGGGGGAGGCGTAGCGCCAGAGATACCACGAGGAGCAGGCGTAGCCGTCGAGCGTGTCAGTTTCGCGGATCATTTCCTCGCCGTCGATTTCACAATTAAGCCAATCGGTTGCCTTGGCAAGTGCGGAGCGACCGGAGTTGTCGGGCTTAAAATCTTCGACTTCGGGAATCATCACGGGGAGTTGGTCTTCGGGGATAGGGTGGACGTTGCCGTCTTTGTCATAAGCGACAGGAATTGGGCAACCCCAGTAGCGTTGGCGAGAAATGAGCCAATCGCGCATTCGGTAAGTGGTTTTTGGTGTGCCGAACGGTTTTTCGGGGACTTTGGTGATTTCGACGACGGGGAGGTCGAATTTTTCGGCAAATTCTTTGTCGTAAAAGAACTCGAAGGACCCCTTGTTCCCGAATGTAACTAATTAAAAAAAACAGGTGACCCGGAATATTTTTCCGGGCCGCCATTTCATT
>CALEGA010000002.1 GCA_937876715.1 uncultured Candidatus Saccharibacteria bacterium | reverse complement strand
TTAATCTCGAGGCAATTCAAGCGTATGGTGCGAAGATGCAGAAAGACGCCGCGAGTGGGCAGACGGATCTGTTTGGCGCGTTTGGTGCGGCGGCGGCAATTTCGGAGGTGGAAATTAAGCCGGCACCGACGCAGTTTACGGAGAAAGAGCAGTTACTTTGGGAACGTGATTTGATGGGACTTTATATTTCTGCGCACCCGCTTGATAAATATGATAAGTTTTTTGACGAGCAGACGCACCCGTATTCGAGCGTCTGTTTGGAAAATGACGGGAAGACCGTGGTGGTGGGCGGGATTATCACGTCAATTCGGACGATTTTAACGAAGAGTAATACAAAGATGGCGTTCGTGAAAATTGAGAATAAGACGAGTGAGCAAGAGGTGATTGTGTTCCCGAACGTGTTTGAGGAGTATGGCGGGAAGTTAGTGCAAGATAATGTTGTGAAAATTACTGGACGGGTGAATGCGCGAGATAAGAACGGGAACGTGACGCCGGAGGTGAAAGTGTTGATGGATTCGCTTGAGGTGATTTCTGACGAGATGTTGGCGAATTATAAGGAGACGGGGACGAGGCTGGCGCCGCCAGTTGAAGCGGCGGGCGGGTTTAAGCGGCAGCGGAAGAATTGGAGTTCGGCGGAGGGGGTGACTCGAGGAAATTATAATGGTGCGCCTAAGCAAGCGCCAGTGATGGAGACGGTGCGGGCGGTGTCGGCGCCGAAAGATGTGAGAAAAGAGAAAGTTTATATTTTAGTGAAAGAGCCGGACAATGTCGATTTGCTGTCGTCGATTAAGCGAGTGTGCGACCGGAATTTGGGGATGCAGGAGGTGATTTTGGTGTTGGAGGAGGAAAATGAGAAGAAGGCGCTCCGGATGCCGTTTAGGGTGGAGATGTGTGAGGAGTTTGATAGAGAGATGAAGAAAATTGTGGGCGAGGATTGTCTTAAAGTGAAATAAAAAATCACCCCGTGTTTCAGGGGTGAAAGTCGTTAAGGTTAACCAAAGGCGTCGGGGTCATATTCGTCTTCCCAATCGGCGTATTCTTCCGTGAGGTCGAGCAAGTAGTCGTAGCCGATGCTGGACGGTTGGAAGTTGCGGTCGTCGATGACGACGGTGACACCTTTCGGCTCGTTTTTATAGAGCCATTCGGCGAGGTCGTCGGGAATGCGGATGCTGCCGTCGGATTGGTGAGCGCCGAGCTGCTGGTGATCGCGGGACGGGTCGAAGTAATCAAGCAACGATTGAATGAAGATTTTTTCGTTGAGATGGACGAGCCAGCGATAGGTCGAGTAGCGACCGGAATCGGATTCCTTGCGACCGACGATGTGGCGAACGCCGACGGGGGTGAAATAACCTTTGTCTTCGTTACCAGTGATGCAGGCGGTTTCCGCAACGAGGTTGCCGTCACGGAAAATGCAGAGGTGGCTGGTGCGGGCGCGACCGCCGAGGCTGATGTAAATCAGGTCTTCGTAGTCGCTTTTCTCGTAGATTGACTCGAGGTCTGCCATATAGTAAAGGGTGTAACCTTGACCATAAGACCAGTTAGCGACGCCGAAAGCGTAGGCGAAGTCGTCATCGACGACACCGGTGGGCGCGAAGCCGTATCTTTTTTGGACGTTTTTAACCGCCTGGGCGGTTTTGGCGCCAAATTTACCGTCGATTTCTACGTTTTCGCCATAGGCGTTCAGGGCTGCCTGAACGGACTTGACGAGGTCAGCATCGTGCTGCCAGTAGCTCGGGAAATCGTTAAATCCTTCGCTTTTGGCGGGAACGGTGACGGAACAGACGAGAATGACAACGAGGATGACGGCGGCGATTAAAGCCGCGGTGCCGATGAACTCAAGAGCAAGCCGTTTTTTGGATTTTAACATAATAATTCCCCCTCCTAATTATTTGATGATGTAGTTAGTAAAATCCCAGTTGCGGTCATCTACGACGATTGCGGTGCCTTTTTCGCTGAAACATTGAAGCCAATAGGCATCTTCGACAGCGAGGCGGACGCAACCGTGCGAGGCGTTGGTGCCGAGGACAGAGTTGCCGTCGAGCTGCCATTTGCCGTTCTTGCGGTGAGCGAGAACAGAGTGAAAGTAGTCGCCAGCGGTGATGGGTACAGCGTAATGACCACGCCAATTGCTGTCGCTGATGCGACCGCCGAGGCGAGGTGTACGGTTAAGCTGTACGTTACAGAGGTTGGTGAAACTATTTCCCTTTTGGGAACCGGTGGCGGCGAGCATCACACGGAGGAGATGTACGCCGTCGTCCTTGCGTTGATAGACTTCAACCAAATGCGAATTAAGGTTGAGGTGAATCAGTTTACCGCAAGGGCTACGGTCGAGTGCTTCGCGCAAATTGGGCGCGAAACGGGGGTGTTCACTGTTGTCGTCGAGTCCGAGCGCTTGGAGCGTTCGTGGTCCGACGATGCCGTCGATGGTGAGTCCTTTCTGGCGTTGGAATTTTTTGATTGCCATACCAGTTTTGGGCCCGAATTTGCCATCGACACTGACGCTGTAGCCGTGGCGCTTGAGCGCATGCTGGATTGCCATAATCAACTCGGTGTCATATTCGGTGTAGTCGTCGAGTCGCGCTTCAACTTCTTGAGGGGAAAGGGAGATGTTCTGCTCGGTTACGGTGTAAGTGACGCCGTAGAGAGTGAACGTGGTGTCTCCGTTTTCTCCGGTGGTGCTTTCCGCGTAGGCGGAAGCGGTGGAGTAGGCGACGACGATGCCGATAATGACGAATGCGATAGCGATTAGGCATCCTCTGAGAACCTTTGAGTTATTCATAATTCCCTCCCAATTATGACCTTAACGTGTTAAGGTGCAATTTATGTCCTTATTATAGCATAAACACGTTAAAAAGTCAATATCAGCGAGGTGCTCTGAACACCCCTGCGAAAAATCCGCAGATTGTCCCTAGTATTTTGCCGAGATTATTTTTTAGCTTTGCCATTGAGTTTTGTTTCGACAGCGGCGACGACAGCGTCTTTAATGGCGCCGGTGGTGTCGGTGACGTCCTTTTTGACCGCCTTAGAGGTGGAGGTGGCAGCGGACTTAACGCCGGCGACGGTACTCTTGGCGTCGTCCATAATGGTATTGCCCTTGTTAGCGATGCGGTTGAGTTGTTTCATAAGATGCTTGGCGTCGCGCGAGAGGTCGAGCAATCTGTTCAAAAGCATAATGCCAAGAATTAAGAAAACAAAAAGCGTTAAGGACAAAATGGCGACGATAATCCATTCTGCTGTGTCCATATTACCTCCTTTAGGTGTTATTAGTTGTTTTTAATGAATTCGCGAACGTCGGCGGCGTAAGGCTCGTTGTCGAGCGTATATTTGAGTTGAGCGAGGGCGTAGTTAGCGGGGTCGCCAGTGGTCATCCAGAGACCGTTGGTTTGCTTAGCATAAACTTGACCGGTCGGAACGAGCTTAGCGATAGCTTCAGCGAGCCAGAGTTCGTCGTCTTTACCGGTGTTTTCGGGGACGAGGTGGGTGAAGATTTCTGGGGTCAAGAGGTAGCGACCATAAGAGGCGAGGTCGGAAGCGGCGTCTTCGGGAGCCGGTTTTTCGACGAGACCGTGCAAAACTTCGGTGTCGGGGTCGTAGTCAACCGAGGCGTATTTCTTGATTTCTTCGTGAGGGACGAGCTGGCAGCCGATAATGGCACGGGCGTCGGGGTGTTTGGCAAAAGAGTCCATCAAATCTTTGACGGCGGATTCGCCATAGACGACGTCGTCGGAGTAGATGGCGATGAAAGCTTCGTCGGGGTCGATTAAGCCCTTGGCGCTGGCAATCGGGGAGCCGTTGCCGTAAGGGAGAGACGGATCTTGGGTGATGATGGTGATTTTGGGGAAGTTGAGAACTTTTTCAACAGAGGCGTAGCGATCTTGTTTGCCTTGAGAATAGAGCTGTTTCTTTGCTTTTTCGGCAGGGTTGTTGAAGTAATCTTCGTAAATTGCCTTGCCTTCGGGGGTGACGACGAGGATGATTTCTTCGATACCAGCAGCGAGACATTCTTCGATGACGAGTTGGATAACAGGGCGATTGCCAATCGGGAGCATACCTTTAGGGATGGTCTTGGTGATGGGCAGGAAGCGGCTGGCAAAACCAGCATCAGTAATAACAGCTTTTTTAGGGGATTTATAATTCATAAAATAAGTTCTCCTTGAGACTCAAATATAACATTTTTTAGAGAGAAAGGCAACTATTTTTTGGCTTTTTTAGTGGATTTCTTAGCGTGGCGCTTGCGAGTTTTGGCGGCGAGAGCGGCGGATTCGCGGCGAGCGACGAGGTCTTCTTGCTTTTGAGCGCGGTTGTGGATGCCGTAGAAGAGGGAGCAGATGCCGAGGATGAGGAGGTAAACGCCGAAGAAACGGGTGAAGAAGCTTTCGGAGTTTAAGATGACAATACCCATAATGGCGCCGCAGATACCGCTGAAGACCCAGGTGAAGCGGTCGGTCGGGTCAACGGTAGCGCGGAAGCCGGAGACGATTTCGGCGAAGCCGCGGAGGAAAGTGTAGCTGGCGATGATATAGAGGTGCCAGGCGGGGTCTTGGTTGAGAGTGAAGAGGAGAGCGAGAGCGACGATGGCGTCGATGATGGCGAGGGTGACGGAAACTGCCCAGCCGGTTTTTTGACGGGCGCGATAGAGGGCGTTGACGAACTCGAGGATGGAGAGGCTAAGGAGAAAGAGACCAACGAGCATCACGAGGGAGGAAAAGTCGCGTCGCATATCAAAGAGGGCGAAACCGCCGAAACCGATGGCAAGGAGACCTTTGATGACGAAGAGTAGCCAGTGCGAGTCGATGTATTTACGGTTAATGTGTGCCATTGTTGTTCTCCTTATTGGTTAAATGTGATGGTTTCGATAATGTTGTTGAAATCTTCGCGGTAGATTTCGGCGTCGGTTTCTAAGGTGACGACTTTGTCGCGGATTTTGACGATGACGATGGAGCCAACGAGATTGTTGGAGAGTGTGCCGTCGTAGCGGTTAGCATCGGTGCCGTTGACGGAGATGACGGAAGTAGAGAGCTTACCAGAGGAGACGAGACCTTTGTAGCGGTTGTCAGCGGCTTCGAAAGATTCGCTGCGGATAATGACGCGGAGGGCGAGAGAGGTTTCGTTAGAGACGGGCGGGACTTCGACGGGGTGGAGATATGCCTCGAAGTCGCCACCTTTAGAGGCGTCTTTAGAGACGTAAACGCTCCAAGTTTTAGGATATTTGAATGAGAGAGTGCCGTAGTCGTCGGGACCGGTGAAAGTTTTATAAGGGATTTTTTCGCGTTCGGCGAACTCAGCTTCGAGCTTGTCAGTGATTTCCTTTTCGCGGGCAACCACGGCGGCGCTGACCTTGGAATCGACGTCGGTGCTGGCGAGTTTATATTCGTTGTAGAAGTAGTAAGCGAGGAGGAGA
>CALEGA010000001.1 GCA_937876715.1 uncultured Candidatus Saccharibacteria bacterium | reverse complement strand
TGCCCAAGTCTCCGGCCGTCGCGACATCTCCTTTGAAGAGCGCCGCTCCCTCGATATTTATTATGTCAAAAACTGGTCTCTCGGCCTCGACTTCCAAATTCTCCTCAAAACCGTCAAAGCCGTCTTCAAACACGAAGGAGCCAAATAGTGAAAGTCGCCATCGTCTGCGACTGGCTTGTCTCTGTCGGCGGCGCCGAACGTGTCCTCCGCTCTATCTGCGACCTTTTCCCAGGCGCGCCTATCTACACCTCTCAATACAACGCCAAAAAAATCGACTGGTTCAAAGATCGCGACGTCCATGTCGGTTGGCTCCAAACTTTTCCCACCGGCTTTCGTCGCGTCCTCGGCCCACTTCGCCAAAAATACTTCTCCAAGCTCGACCTTAGCAACTACGACCTTATCATCTCTGTCACCGGCGCCGAAGCCAAATCCGTCAAAAAGGGAATTGCTCTTCACCTCTGTTATTGTCACGTCCCCACTCAATATTACTGGGGTCTAAAAGACGATTATCTAAAAAACCCAGGCTTTGGCATCTTCAACCCCGTCGCTCGCCTTGGTCTCAAGACCCTCCTTCCACCTCTTAAAAAGGCCGATTATGCCGCCGCTCAACTCCCAGACGAATTTATCACCATCTCCACTTATGCCGCCGAGCAGATTAAAACCGCCTACGGCAGGGAAGCAACCATTATTTTCCCACCCGTTGCCGTGGAAAAGTTTTCCACAAGGGAGTTTTCCACAGGCAGGGAAACAATCAAACCGGAAAAAAGTCAAGCCACAGCAACCGAACAAAAAGACAATAAAAATGCAAAAAAGTCAGATCCTGCCCCCGTAAAACCCGGCGGACGTTATGGTTTTGTCACTACTTCGCGCCAAGTCAACTGGAAGCGTCTCGACCTTGCCGTCAAAGCCTGTATTGATCTCAAACTTCCGCTCACTGTCATCGGCGAAGGTCCCGAACATAAAAAACTCGTCAGCCTCGCTAGAAAATCTCGCAACATTAAGTTCGTTCCCCTCCAAGACCAAAAAAGCCTAAAACATTACCTAGAACATGCCGAAGGCTACATTTTTCCCTC